>NZ_NAAD01000002.1 GCF_002093115.1 Geothermobacter hydrogeniphilus
TTCGAGGTTCGAGGTTCGAGGTTCGAGGTTCGAGGTTCGAGGTTCGAGGTTCGAGAAAGTAGTAAAAATCACATGCGCGGATTACGCAACACAATTTACCGACCCCCACGAAAAGTTCCGAGGCGGCTCAAAAGTGCCCAGATGCAAGGCGCCTCGCGCCTGGAGGAGTGAGGCGTAGCGGCAGCTACGTCGCAGCGACGAAAGGAGCGAGCAACGCAGCAGATGCGTGCTTTTCAGCCGCCCCCCACGAAAAGTTCCGAGGCGGTCGAGACGTGCGTAGATGCAAGGCGTCTCACACCTGAAGGAGTGAGGCGTAGCGGCAGCTACGTCGCAGCGACGAAAGGGGCGAGCAACGCAGCAGATGCGTGCGTATCGGCCGCCCTCGCAGTACACCGTCAGGGTTTGTAGCCGAGCTCCCGCAAAAACTCCAGCACCTGCTGCAGGGCCCGGCCCTCCTGGTCTTCAATGCGGCTGACTTCGTCAGCAGCCCGTATCGCCTGTTTGCGGGCCTCGTCGGCCGCGGCCCTGGCCTCGGCGTTGATTGTCCGGCTCTTCTTCTCCAATTTCGCAACGGCCTTTTCCGCCCGGTCGGCAGCGGCTTCGGCACGGTCGGTCGCCTGTTTCATCCGCTGCGACATTTTTTCCATCCGCCGCTCCAACTCCTCCATACGCAGCACCAGGGCCCAGGCCTTCTCCTCGGAGCGCTCCGCCTGTTCCCCGGCCTTGATCGCCTCCCGCATCTGTTTCTGGGATGCCGGCAGAAACTGTTCACATCCGCTCAGCAGCAACAACAGGCAGAGCAGCAACCCGGCCCGCAAAAGGGGGTATCGCATTCGTTTGTCTTCCATCCTGCCAACTGGTTTCAGAGGCTGTCGATCAGGGCTCGTAATGCCTGTCCCCGGTGACTGATACGATTTTTGATGTCGAGGGGCAGTTCAGCCAGTGTCGCTTCCTGCTCATCGACCCAGAACAGGGGGTCATAACCGAATCCGCCATGGCCTCGCGGTTCTTCAAGAATCCTTCCTTCGAGTCTACCATCAAAACAGCGACAGTCACCCGTCGGCGAACAAAGGACCATGGCGCAGACAAAGGCAGCCTGACGCCGGTCGCCCGCAACACCCTGTAATTCATTCAGCAGCTTCCGGTTATTGTCGACGTCACCGGCATTATCTCCGGCGAAACGCGCCGAACGCACTCCGGGAGCCCCGTTCAGGGCAGCCACGGTCAACCCGGAATCATCCGCCAGGGTCAGCAGACCGGTGGCCTCGGCGATGACACGGGCTTTTTTCTCGGCATTCGCGGCGAAGGTTTCACCGTCTTCAACAATCTCGGGCAGATTGTCGAAATCGGCCAGGCTCAAAACCTCGATCGCCCGATCGGCGAGCAACCGGCGGATTTCCTTCAGCTTACCGGCATTCCCGGTCGCGACCACCAATTTCACAATCGATCCCCCAGGGCCTCGGCCTGCAATTCACCCAGGCGGCGGCAACCGGCTAGGGCCAATTCCTGCAGCTGCCGCAACTGGTCGACACTGAAAGGCTCCGTCTCGGCAGTCCCCTGAACTTCGACAAACTTCCCGTTGCCGGTCACAACGAAGTTCATGTCAACATCGGCCCGGGCATCTTCCTCATAGCAGAGATCAAGCATCGGCACACCGGCAACGATGCCGACACTGACCGCGGCAACACTGTCACGCAGGGGATCTTCGCTGAGCAACCCTTCACGCTGCAGCTTGCGCAGCGCGGTCACCAGCGCGACATAGGCCCCGGTAATCGAGGCGGTGCGGGTACCTCCATCCGCCTGCAGGACATCGCAGTCGATCTGGATGGTCCTCTCCCCGAGCAGGTTGAGGTCAACCACGGCCCGCAGTGAACGACCGATAAGACGTTGAATTTCATGGGTCCGTCCGCCGATTCTACCGCGCACCGATTCACGCGCCGAGCGGCTGTGGGTGGCACGCGGCAACATGGCATATTCCGCCGTCACCCAACCACGTCCCTCACCGCGCATGAACGGTGGAACTTTTTCTTCGACAGTGGCATTGCACAGCACCTGGGTGGCACCGAAACTGACCAGCACCGAACCTTCGGCATAACGATTGAAACCAAGCTCGAAATCGACCTCGCGAAGCTGGTCAACGTCACGTTTATCACAGCGCGTTATTCCATCCGTCACTTCTTACTCCTCGTATCATCATCGTATTTTTTCAACCCGTCGAAGATGGCCTCCGCCAGCATCTGCCGCGCTTCGCCATCCCTGAGAAGGGCCAGGTCATCGGTATTGGTCAGGTATCCGAGTTCAATCATTACGGTCGGCAGATCTCCCCGGCCGAGGGGCAGCAGGTTGGCCGAATGAACCTCCGCCACGGTAAAACCTTCATCGAGCAGCGCCTGGCGGGCATCGAGCGCCAGACGGGTGCTGTCATCCACATCCCCGGCCCGCAACCTGTCGTCAGCCGTCGCCGCGACCGGACGCACATAAAGCTCAACACCGTGGGCGGCGGGAGTGAAATGCCCCTGGGCATGAAGAATCAGGTAGGCATCGACATCTGGCTTGGAAACCGCCTGCAACCGATGTTTCCGGTCCAGGGTATAATCACCATCCCGGCTCAGGTAAACCGGAATGCCGAGACGCATCTTGATCAGCCTCTCAAGCTGCCCGGCGAACTCAAGGACCACATCCTTTTCCTTGACGCCGGTAAGCCCGATCACGCCGCTATCGCTTCCACCGTGCCCGACATCGATGGCGATTGCACGCAGATGACTGACTTCCTGCCGGTTTTTCTTGCGCAGCAAAAAAGCGAACAACTGGTCAAGGGCACTTTCGTCACCTGGCGACTTGACTTCACCGACCGGATTGAGATTGCGATAATAAACAGAATTTCCGGTCAGGGCGGGAAGCTGGACAAGGACAAAATCTTCGGGAACACGCAACCGGCCGTCGATGAAACGAGGCGGATGATCCAGCGGAATAAACTGGTCACCGACCCGCAGATAGGTTCCCCCCGGAAAAAGAGAGGCCCTGCCCATCGGTGTCCGGAAACGGTAGCGGTGATCGACAGAATACCAGCGACCCTTCAGCCGCAGCGCCCGCATGACATCGTCGATGGCCAGATAGGCGACACCGTCACGATTGTAGACCTCGCTGATCAGTTTCGGCTTTTGCCCGCTCCAGGCAATCTCAACCGCGGCATAGCCGGGACTGGACAGACAGAGGAACAGGATTGAAAGGATAAGGAGCTGAATCCGGCTTGACATGCTTTGCCCACAACTGGAAGGGTGTATTTACGGGTCTGAATCCTGGAGCTGGACCGGTTGGTTATACCTTGGCCCGCACGGGACTGTCAACGCCGCTGCCGCCCGACGTTCCTACGACTGGATCAGAGGCCTGCCCCTGCCCGGCTTCCGTCCCAGGTACTCAAGCAGCCTCCGGGTCAGGCTGTTTTCCAGCTCCCGCTGCACCGCCTGTTTGCCGACCATCGGCTTGATCTGACCGCCGGCTGTGGTGTGGTGTCCGCCGGCGGTTCCAAGCCCGTTCAAAACCACCCGAATCGCCTCACCGGCAATGATCTCCGGCTGACTGGTACGCAGGGAAACGACTTCCTCCCCCTGGTACTGCCCCATGCCGAGAACCACCTCGACGCCTTCCATGCGCAACAGAAAGTCGGCCATTTCGGCGACAATATCCGGGTTGTCAATGGCATAAAGGTTGAAAACCAGCACATCGTCGAAAAGGCGTGAGTTTTCAATCGCCCGGTTGTAGGAAAAAAAATACTGACGAGGCACCTTGGGATGGGTGATGTGGTAGAGGATGCGGTTATTGGCCAGGGGAAGCAGGTAGAGATAGGCCTCCCGGTCAGCCTTGACCCAGTCACGACCGAGGTCCTGGGTCTCGGACTTGATGGCATAGAAAAGAATGGTCGCCAGCTTGGTGCCGAAACTGATGTCGTTGGCCAGCAGGTATTCAAGCAGGATAGTCGCGGAGGCTCCGAAGTTTTCACGGATATCGACCCAGCGGCAGGTTGAGCAGACATCACGGATCGGATGATGATCGATCACCAGGTGAACGGTGCGGTCTTCCGGGAAGGAATTGTTGCCGGTACCCGGCTGGGTATCGACCAGACAGATGACCTGGAAGGAATCAAGGTCGATATGGTCGAAATGAACCGTGTCGATTTCCAGCAGTTCGGCCATGGTGCGGTTCTCACCCCGGCCGATGATACCGCCGTAGGTGATGGTGGCATCCTGACCGGTGGTCTTGAGCAGCAGGTGCTTCAGGGCCATGGCCCCTGCCAGGGAATCGGGATCGGGATTGTCATGGGCGACAATCAGCACATTCCCCTTGCCCCGCACCCAGTCAAGAAACTGGCCGGAAAATTCTTTCGAACGTGTCAGATCCAGCGTTCTTCCCTTCAACCTGATGCTTCAGGTTCATCCACATCATGAACCTGATCAGGACAGGTTCAAATCAGCCGGCCGCGATTCAACGGCCAGACGCAGAGCCAGCTCGACAGCTTCAGCGGCGGTCTCGACCCGGTGGACCCCCGTCAGGTCGGCCCAACGGCCGAAGACGACAACCGGTTTTCCCAACTTCAGCCCGATGGCTATCTCGGAAAGGGTACCATACTCCCCTTCAACGGCAATCAGAACCCGACTCACCTGGGCGATCATCACGTTGCGCGCGTGTCCCAGTCCGGTCGGCAGGGCGATTGAAACGTCGTTGTTGGCACTGTCGGCATCACTGCCGGGCAGCAACCCGATGGTCTCCCCACCGGCCCCGGCGGCGCCGCGACAGGCGGCGGCCATGACTCCGCCGAGCCCGCCACAGACCAGCACCGCCCCGGATTCAGCCAGACGACGGCCGATCTCCTCGGCCAGTGCCGCGCCGGCGACATCGATGCTGCCGGCGCCGATGACTCCGACCAGCAGGCGGCGACTCAAGAGTCATTCTCCAGGCGGCGGGCATAACGTTTCAGCAACAGGCTGTTGCTGACCACCGAAACACTGGAAAAGGCCATCGCCAGGCCGGCGAACTCCGGACGCAGCAGCCAGCCGAAGAGTGGATAGAAGACCCCGGCCGCAAGGGGGATGCCGACCAGGTTGTAGAAAAAGGCCCAGAACAGGTTCTGGCGGATTTTGTTCAGCGTCTTCCGCCCCAGACGGATGGCGCGTTCGACATCCCGGACCGCGCCGCGCACCAGCACCAGGTCGCCGGTTTCCTTGGCGACGTCGGTGCCGCCGCCGACGGCGATGCCAACATCGGCCGCCGCCAGCGCCGGAGCGTCGTTGATGCCATCCCCGACCATACCGACCTGCGCGCCCTGCTGCTGGTAACGACGAACGACATCCAGTTTCTGATCAGGGCGAACCTCAGCCTCGACAGCGTCGACCCCGACCTGTTCGGCAACCGTTTCGGCCACCTCGCGACGGTCGCCGGTCAGCAGGACAGTCTTCAGCCCGAGGCGGCGAAGCGCGCTGACAGCGGCCACCGAATCAGTCTTGAGACTGTCGGCCAACCCCAGCAGCCCGAGCAGACGGCCGTCACGGGCAACGTAGATCAGTGACCTGCCGGCAGAGGACCACTCTTCCCCCAGGGTTGACCAAGTTTCGACCGCGACCTCCTGCTGCCGCATCAGTTGCGCGTTTCCGGCGGCGACCGATCGTCCCTCAATCCGCCCAACCAGGCCGTGCCCGCCGCGTTCCATGACCTCGGTCACCGCGGAGAGGGACAGACCCGCCTCTTCGGCCCGCCGCACCACCGCTGCGGCCAGGGGATGATTGCTGGCGGACTCAAGACTGGCAGCAATCCGCAGCAGTTCGTTTTCATCACTTTCCGCCGCGGCACGAACCTCGGCGACAGCGAAATCCCCGCTGGTGAGAGTGCCGGTCTTGTCAAGCAGAATGACCTCCAGCCGGGAGATATTTTCCAGCACCGAAGCCTTTTTGAACAGGATCCCGGCCTTCAGACCGACCGCGCTGCCAACCATGATAGCCGTCGGGGTCGCCAGGCCGAGGGCACAGGGACAGGCAATGACCAGCACCGCGACGGAAGTCTGGAAGGCGAACAGAAAACCGGCGTCGAAAACAAAATACCAGCCCAGAAAAGTCAGCACCGACAGAGCGACCACCGTCGGTACGAAGATATTGGAGACCCGGTCAGCCAGCCGCTGAATCGGCGCCTTGTCCGCCTGGGCGGCGGACACCAGGGCGACAATCTGGGCCAGAGCGGTCTCAGCACCGACCCGTTTCGCTTCCACCAGCAGCCTGCCGTTGCGACTGATCGTGCCGCCGGTCACGACATCACCCGGCCCCTTGGCGGCCGGCACCGATTCACCGGTCAGCAACGACTCGTCAACCGCCGCCTCCCCTTCCACCACGACGCCATCAACCGGGATCTTTTCCCCGGCCTTGACCACCAGCAGGTCCCCGACTTCAACCAGCGCCGCCGGGATTTCCTTCTCACGTTCCTTGACCAGCAGGCGCGCCTGCTGCGGCTGAAGGTCGAGCAGCTCGCGCAGAGCCCTGCCGGCCTTGCCCTTGGCCCGGGATTCGAGCCATTTGCCGAAACGGATAAAAGTGATCAGCATGGCGCTGGTTTCGAAAAAGACCGGGCTGTCCGCTCCCAGCAGGCCGAACAGGGAAAGCAGTGAATAACCGTAGGCGGCACTGATGCCGAGAGCAACCAGGACATCCATGTTGCTTGACCGATTGCGCAACGAATGCCAGGCACCGCGATAAAAGGTCAGGCCGGCACTGAACTGCACCAGGCTGGAAAGCAGGGCGATCAGGTAAAGGGTACCGGCCCCGAACGGCGGGAACCACATCAGCGGCATGATCGGCAGCGACAGGGCGGCGGAAAACAGCAGCCACTGCAACTGACGGCGATCCTCCCCAGCCTGACGTTCGTCGCTGTCATCAACGACCGGTGTATAACCGGCCTGGCGTACCGCTTCGAGAATCTCCTCTGCGGACAGCTGCCGCGGATCAAAATCGACACGGGCCGAATCATCCGCCAGGTTGACCCGGACCCGGCGCATGCCGGAAAGCGTGGAGAGTTTATCCTCAATGGTACGGGCGCAACTGGCACAGTGCATGCCGCTGACAGCGAAGCTGAGCTCACCGGGACGGGTCATGGTGGCCGGCTGTCCGGCCCGGAATCCCAGCTCACGAATGACCGCGCGGATATCGGCGACATCAACCTCCGCCGGATTCCACTCTACGGACAGGCTTTCAAGAGCAAAATTGACCTCGGCTGAAAGGACCCCGGCAATCCGACTGACCCCTTTTTCGATTGAGCCGGCGCAGTTGCTGCAGCTCATACCGTAGAGGGGCAACTGAATCGATTCGGTCGCGGGCCCGTCCGGGGGCCCGCTTTCCCGGTCGGGCTCAGCCGCCGGAGATTCTTCGGATGGCGCCTCTTCAACCCGGAAACCGGCCTCCACAACCACCGCCGCCAGGCGTTCCGGATCGGTCTGCCGCGGGTCGTACTGGAGGCGGGCGCAGGCGGCGGCGAGATCAACATCGACCTGTTCAACTCCCGGCTGCTGCTGAAGGATATCGGTCAGACGGGCAACGCACTTACCGCAACGCATACCCTGCACCGGCAATCTCACGGATGAATTCACGGGGCCTCGTATCTCCTGATCAGGCGGGCAAAGGAAGGCACCTGACGGATACCGTCGAAATCGGGATCGTCCAGGGCATCTTCGAGGAAATGGGCATCCTGCTCCACGGCCTGGCCGAGCATCTTTACCGCCTCGCGGACCTTGCCCTTCAGAGCCATGACGCAGGCACGGTTGTAGAGAGCGAGCGGGTAACGATCGGTGCGTTCCAGGATTGAATCAAAGCACTCCAGGGCTTCATCCAGGCGTCCCATATCCATCAACAGGTTCCCCTTGTTGTTGAGGATGAAGAGAGATTCAGGATCAAGCCGCAAACTTTCTTCGAGTGCCGCCAGGGCGCCGGACACATCTCCCCGGCGTTCCAAAACCATCGCCCGGTAAAAACTCGGGTCGGGGCTGTCAGGGTCGATGCGTTCCGCCGCCGCCAGATCCTCCAGGGCCTTCGTCAACTCTCCCCTGGCAGCCAGCAGATGAGCTCGTTCGACATAGGCCTCGAAGAATCCGCCATCCAGCTCCAGTACCCGGGAAAAGGCCTGCAGCGCCTCATCCTGACGCTGCAACCGCACCAGGGAAAGCCCACGATTGTAATGATAGGAAGCGATTTCCGGATCACGGGCGATCGCCTCGTCATAGCAGACAAGAGCCTCCTCATCCCGCCCCAGTCCGGCCAGGGCATAACCGCGACCATTGTGGCAGGCGTGATCGTCAGGAGCCAACCGCAGGGCCCGGTCGAAATAGTCACCGGCTTCCCCATGCCGTTGCAGGCGGTTCAGGGCATAACCGATGTTGTAGAGGATATCGGGTGATTCGGGCAGGCGGTGCAAGGCCCGCAGATACATCTGCAGGGCCTCCTCGGTACGATCCAGTTCATCCAGCACATTGCCGAGATTGATATAGGCTTCGGGAAAATCGGGCTGCAGCTCCAGAGACCGCCACAGGTGTTCATAGGCCTCACGGTAACGACCCAGCTGTTCGGCCAGGACACCATAGTTGTGATGAATGGCCCCGTTGCGCGGATCAAGCTGGAGGGCCTTGCGGTAGAGCGCCAGGGCTTTGCGATGATCTCCGAGGTTGGCGGCGGCAACAGCGCAATGATTCATCGCCTCGACACAGAGGGGCTGATCTTCCAGGTACGCCTCGGCCAGGTCAAGGGCTACGGCATTGTCGCCGCGATCAAGAGCCTCCTGAACCAGGTAGAGGGTTTCCTCCGGTTCCTCAGCAAAAAAATCTTCGAAATGCTCACTCATGAGAAACGTTTTCCTGCACATGCTGACGGTCGACTGCAATCAGTTCCCTGAGGCGACGTGGCCATCACCGGTTCGGGAACCAGTTCCAATCTAGCAGAATTCTGCACTCTATGCACCTTCCCATGTCCGCCTCATATCCGCCACCGGGGTTGCAGACCGTGAGGACCCTGTGAGTTGAAGCTGCTGGAACCGGACCGCCCTGTCGGCACCGATCCGGGTAAAGAAAATCACTCCGCCGGTCGAAATGTTGATCAGAGTCATATGAATTCCAGGAGATCCATCACTCATGAATCAGGCCCCTGTTCTTTCCACCCATGAAGCGATCGTCGACCCGCAACCGGGCGACCTGTTGCCCGGTGTGGACCTGTCCGGCAGGGACTTTTCCGGTCGCAACCTGGCCGGCATCGACCTCAGCGGGGCCAACCTCGCCGGAACACGTTTCTTCAGGACCAACCTCAGCGGCGCCAACCTTGCCGAAGCGAACCTGGAAGGGGCCGAATTTGCCGGGGCCGACCTGAGCGGAGCCAATCTCGAAGGTTGCCGGGCGAGACGAGCCGGGTTCGGACTGGCCCGGCTCGAAAAAGCCAGCCTGTTCCGCGCCGACCTGCACGAAGCAAGTTTCAGCCGCGCCAATCTTAGCGGCGCCAACCTGCATTGCGTTGATCTGCGCCAGGCCCGTATCCGCGAAGCGACCCTGACCCACTGCGACCTGAGCGAAGCCGACATGCAGCAGGCGGATCTTTCACTGACCTGCGTCCGCGGCGCAAACTTCAGCAATGCCGACCTGCGGGGGGCCCGGCTGCGGCGGTTGCAGGGATTCAAACGCGCCAACTGGGTCGGCGTCGATATCCGCGACATCAACTTCGCCGGAGCCTACCTGATGCGGCGCGAAATCATCGACCAGAACTATATCCGTGAATTCCGCAGCTACAACCGGCTGACAGCCCTGCTCTACTATCCCTGGTGGCTGACCTGCGACTGCGGACGCAGCATGCTCCGCTGGTGTTTCTGGATCGGCGTGCAGGCCTTCTTCTTCGCCTGGCTGTTCACCCTGACCGATGTCAACTACGGCGATCACGCCACCTGGCTGTCCCCCCTCTATTTCAGCGTTGTCACCCTGACCACCCTCGGCTACGGAGATGTCACCCCGGCGGGACTCTCGGCGCAGATCGTCGCCATGGCCGAAGTGACCATCGGTTACATCATGCTCGGGGGACTGCTCTCCATTTTCAGCAACAAACTGGCACGACGAGGAGACTGACCGGATGTTGAAACTGCTGCGCCGCCGCAAAAACAATCGTGATATTGACCGGATCCTCGACGGCTATGAACTGCCGAGTTTTCCGGGACCGGTGATCACCGTATTGTCCAAACTGCGCAATCCGGAAGCACCGATCCAGGATATTGCCGACGACCTGGAGGTCGATCCCGGACTGCACGTCAAGGTGCTGCGCACCGTCAACTCGGTCGCCTTCGGCCTCTCCCACAAGATCAGCAGCCTGCGACACGCGGTCTCACTGCTCGGGCGCTCACGGCTCGAGTCACTGGTTCTCAGCGTCGGCGTCAAGGAAAGTCTCGACCGGGGGCTGGTTCCCGGCTGGTTCGACATGCAGAGTTTCTGGCTTTCCGCCGCCAGAAGAGCCGCCCTGGCGCGCGGTCTCGCCCAGATCCTGCATCCCCAGACCCAGGCTGAAGCCTTTACCGCCGGGCTACTGCAGGATATGGGCGTCCCGGTCATGGCCAGCCTCAAGGGAGACCCCTACCGCAAACTTTACCAATTGTGGCAGCAGTCGAATGAAACCGACCTGGCCGGGCTGGAAAAGGATCATTTCGATCTCGCCCATCCGCAACTCGGCGCCGGCATCGCCGAACGCTGGGATTTCCCCGACATGCTGATCGAAAATGTCGGTCGTCATCACCTCGCGCTGGAAAACGGCCTGGACCTCGCTATCCATATCGCCTCGCTGATCACGGACGCACCCGGCCCGATCGACAAGTCCGCCCTGGCCACCCGCATCAATCAGACAACGGGACTGGACCGGGCAATGCTGGAGAAGCTGTTGTGCCGGATCGACGATGAAGCGGTGGAACTGGCCGGAGCGCTGGCCTGAATCAGCTGCCGGAAACGCCAGGTTCCTTTCGCTGCCGCAACCGGGCGACACTCTCACCACGTATCCCCCAGTTTTCCGGGTCGATCTCCTCGATGACAACATGTGTCGAGGCGGGATTCTTGTTCAGCACCCGCACCAGCAGATCGGTAACGCCGGCGATCAATTCCTGCTTCTGTTCCGTACTGACCCCCGTGGTCAGCTTGATATTGACAAAGGGCATTTTTCTATTCCTCCCATCAGGGATTCAGGGGCCCACCCGCCAGGGCCTGGTCGAGATCGGCAATAATATCATCAGGGTGCTCACCACCGACATTGAGACGGACCAGATTGGGGACAATCCCGGCCAGATCACGTCCCTGCTCACCCTGCTGCTGGTGGGTGGAGATCGCCGGAATGGTGGCAATGCTCTTGATGCGTCCAAGGTCGGTTGCCCTCCAGATCAGACGCAGGCGATCGAACATGTTTCTTGCGCTGCCAACACCACCGCGCACGGTGAAAGCCAGCAGGTGGCCGTAACGGTTGACGGGTTCACCGTAATCATCTTCACCATCGGCCAGCCACATATAGCGTGAGGCCAGGGCGTGTCCCGGATCCCCGGCCAGGCCCGGATAGCTGACCCGTTCTACCTGCGGGTGATCCTGCAGGAAACACGCGACCCGCAAGGCGTTGCGGCTCAGGCGATCCATCTTGGCACGCAGGGTACGCAGATCATTGAGAATCATCAGGGCGTTGAAGGGGCTGAGCGCCGGACCGAAATCCCGTCCCGGCAGCAGTTTCAGGTAACCGGCATAGTTGGCCCGCAATTCAGGCGGCCCGACCTTGGCGGGGATCTGATGGCGGGCGATAACGGCGCCGGCGATGGCCAGTCCTCCGGTGTTGAGGCTCTTGCTGACCGACTGCACGACGATATCCGCCCCCAGGCAGAGAGGCCTGAGAAGCGCCGGCGTGGCAACCGTCGAATCGACGATCAACGGTGCGTCCACGGCATGGGCCAGTTCGGCCAACGCCTCGATATCACAGACCGCCAGCCCGGGGTTGCTGGGCATCTCGGCAAAAACGAAGCGGGTCCGATCATCGATCAGGGAACGCCATTCGTCCAGATCAAGGGGGTTTCTGACCCAGCGGACATCGATGCCGCGCTCGGCGGCATAACGCTCACTGAAGAGCATGAAGGTGCCACCGTAGCATTTGCTGCCGGCAACCAGGTTGATTTTTTCTCCCCGCCGCCGGTCGGCAAGCAGGGGATTGGTGGCGAGAAAAATCGCGGCCATGCCCGAAGCGACGGCACAGGCGGAAACGTCTCCGGGAAACCCGTAGCCTTCAAGCAGGGCAAGGGTCTCTTCCAGGTATCCCAGGGTCGGGTTGGCAATACGGGAATAGGTCCAGGACGGCATCAGGTAGGCCAGAGCCGCTTCCATGTGGTCACTGTTTTCAAAATGCTGCGCGGAACTGAGATAGAGCGGTTCGTTGATGCTCCCCCGGTTTTCCCGGGCGGCATCCATGCCGTAGCAGCCGTGAACCGCCAGGGTGTCGAACTTCATTCCCCGCAGCCTCCGCCGTCCGGCGGCCGCGGCCGCAAGCTGCTGCCGCCCTTGTTCAACATACCGACGGACACCCGGCGAATAATCGTTGTCAGCCATGCTGCCTCCGCAGGTCTCTGTTTCACAACCCGCCCGGCACCAGAGACGGCACCCGGGGTCTTTTGCCAGGGAGCCGGATGTGTTATCGTTCCGACCCACGGAATCATTACGCCTGATTCAGACAAAGAGGTTGCGACGTGCTGTTCTTCCTGTTTTTTTCCATTCCCATCGCCGCCGTCTCGGGGGTTGTCGCCTGGATGAGCTGGCGTGCCCGCCACAAGGGAGTGGCCTTCACCATGGCCGGAATCTGCGCGGTATTTTCCGGCATTTCCCTGACCATTATCGTTGTCAGCCTGTTCTTCTACCAGGCCTGGCAGACAGGCTGACCCAAAACGCCCATCTGCGGTGTTGCCCTTCCCCCCGCGTCAACGACGTACCTTCCGGTACGCCTTATGCCGCGGGGTTGCGGGCGCCTTGCATCTGGACATTTTGGGTCAGCCTGTCCCTCTGTCAGAGCCGGCCGCGGGGCGGCGGCGGATCAGAAAGACTTGCGGAATACCGTCTTGTGACACTTGGGACAGGGCGGAATCCGTCCCGTGGCCTTGAGATTCATCTCGGCGCCGCAATCCTTGCAGACCAGCTTCCCGGCACTGGTCACCTCGCCGGTCTTGAACTCAAGATTCTTCTCGGCCTTCTCCGCCAGATCAGAAAGAGCGTCGGCGGCACTGGTCAGGATCCGGGCGAAAACACTCTGCACCCCGACCGTGACCCGCTGGGGATCAACCGCTTTTCTGACCGCTTCGGTCGCTTTGGCGGCATTGTCATTGATGTCTCGACGCACGAACTCGGCTATCTTTTCCAGCTTGTCGGCGGAAAATTCTCCGGCCTTGTTCAACTCGTCCTTGGCTTTTTTCAACGCCTCATCGAGACTTCTCCTGCCCTCTTCCAGCAACTCTGCGGTGCGGGCTGCCAGCTTCTCGTACAATCCAACATCCTGCTCATCATGCTGCTTCTTGTCATTCATGCCAGGTGTTCCTTTCGTCGATGGTGTCGTTTGTGATTCATGTCACAGAAATCTTACCATGGTTACCATGGATGTAACTGATTCAGCATAATCTGCTCTGTGGGTAAAAAGTCTGTCATTCCTCAGCGGGGCAACACCCCCCTGCTGCGCTACGCTTGCTTCCCCCCTATTTCATAGGGGGGATTCCGATCAAGGTGGAAAACGACCGCTCCCCACCCCAACCGTTCCAGGAGCGAGGAGTTTTTCGTCAGATCAAGGCGGAGGGTCAATGCCCGCGGAGGCGTAGCGGCAGCTACGTCGCACAAGGGGATTGATCCTCCAACGCCGAGCTGGCGGAAAAGAACCGCTCCCCTACCCCAAAGCAACGTCGAGGACCATCATCACCGTAAACCCCAACATCGCCCCCAGCGTGGCGATATCGGTATTGTCCCCCTGCTGCGATTCGGGGATGACCTCCTCGACGACAACAAAAATCATCGCTCCGGCCGCGAAAGCCAGGGCAAACGGCAGCAAGGGTTCGGCATAAACAACCGTCGCCGCCCCGATAACACCGGCAACAATTTCAACCATGCCGGAAAGCTGCCCGGCCATGAAACTGCGATGAACCGAAATCCCCTCCCGGCGCAGGGGCACGGCAACCGCCAGCCCTTCAGGAAAATTCTGGATGCCGATGCCCAGTGCCAGGGCGATCGCCGAAGGCAGGCTGGCCGAATCGAACCCGGCTCCCACGGCACCGAAGGCCACCCCGACCGCCAGCCCTTCGGGAATATTATGCAGGGTGATGGCCAAGACCAGCAGAGTCACCCGGTGCAGCCGGGTGGGAACCCCCTCGGCCCGGCTGAGCGGGAAATTCATATGCAGGTGCGGCATGAAACGATCAACCAGGCGCAGGAACCCGCCTCCGGCCAGAAACCCGACCGCCGGCGGCAACCAGGGCGGCCATCCCTGTTGCTCAGACATCTCGATGGCCGGCGCCAGCAGCGACCAGTAGCTGGCGGCGATCATCACCCCGGCGGCAAAACCGAGCATGCTGTCAAGCATTTTGCGTGTGGGCGCCCGATGAACATAGACCACCCCGGCGCCGAGGGCCGTCATCGCCCAGGTAAACAGGGTGGCCAGAAAGGCCTGGGTGACGGGATGAAATCCGGCAATAAATTCAAGCATCGGCAGCTATGGTTCTTTCCGTGTTATTTTGGGTGTTTACTTGACTTAATTGAGTCCAGTTTCTATAGTCCCCGGCATGAAAGACCTGTTTCTCGCCGATGCCCACCTGCTCGAACCGAGCGACGCCAACTACCAGCGGTTGCTGAGTTTTCTCCAGACGCAACTGGGACAGGTGCGGACCTTGGTCCTGCTCGGCGATATCTTCGAATTCTGGGTCGGCTACCGACACGTGGTCTTTTCCCGCTACCTGCCGCTGCTGGAACTGCTGCACCGCTTTCATCAGTCCGGCACCGACATTATCTTTGTCGAGGGAAACCACGACTTCCATCTCGGCGCCTTTTTCCGCGACACCCTCGGTTGCCGAATTCTCCCCGATGGAGGGGACATCGAACTGGACGGCGTGCGCTTCCACCTCGCCCACGGGGACCTGATCAACCCGGAGGATAAAGGCTATCGCCGGCTGCGGGCCTTCTTCCGCAGCGGGCTGGTGCAGTTCCTGATCAGGGTGATACCGCCGGATCTGACCTGGGCCATCGGCCGCGCCCTGGGACGCCAGAGTGAAAAGAGCCACGACCGCAAACGCGCCTTTGATCCGACCGCGCTGCTCACGGCCTATGCCGAAAAGCAGCTGACCGGGCCGACCCGCTATGTTGTCACCGGCCATTTTCATGTCCCGTTCCAGAAAGAGCTTGAACAAGGGACACTGGTCGCCCTCGGCGACTGGATCAGCCAGAACTCCTACGCCGTCTGGGAAAACGGCTCCTTAAGCCTTCATCAGGTTGACTCAGACACCGTTTCCTGCTGATAACGTCCAACCAGGTCGGCCAGGGTCAGACCGTCCAGCGCCTCGCTGCCGACCCGATAGAGGCGGTCGGCGATCTCGCCGACGATCCGCTCGTCATGACTCTCACGTGCCTGCTTGACCGGTGCGCCATTTCCTTCGATGGTTTTAAGCAGTTCGAAAACCGGCAGCGCACTGAGCGCGCGGGCCGGCTGATACCCGCTCACATCCTCGCCGATACTCACCTCAGAGAGCAGTCGCAGACGGACCAGGTCATTGACGATGCTGCGGGTCAGACGCGGCGCCAGCGACAGTTGCCCCGCGATCTCACCCAGGTCCGGGGGCGCTTCCCCCTTCTGGAAACGGTCACCGACAATCAGCATGATCCGCAGGGCAAGCAACTCGCGGTTGGCGAAACTTTCCTCTCCTCCGGCCTGCTCCTGGCGCAGATAACGCAGGTTCTGCCAGGCATAGCTGACCTCAAGTCCAAGCAACACGATCAGCCAGGAAATATAGAGCCAGACCATGAAGATCGGCAGGGCCGCCATGGTGCCGTAGATGGCATTGTAACGCGCCACACCGACCTGGAAATTGACATACCCCCACTGGGTCAATTGCCACAGGGTGCCGCCGACCAGTCCGCCGACCATGGCCGCCCGCAGCGAAACCTTGATATTCGGCATGAAAATGTAGAGGAAGGCGAAGGCGGCCCACATGGCAAAATAGGGAAGCACGTTGAAGAGAAAGATCACCAGGGTGCCGACATAGGCCATCTGCTTGAGCTGCAGAACAAACCCCTGGGCTTCGAGGGTGGCGGTCATGGTGATCGCCAGCACCAGAAAGATCGGGCCGAGAATAACAACCGAGAAATAATCGGAAAAACGGCGCATCAGCGAACGGGTCTCGCGCACGTACCAGATCGAGTTGAAACTGTCCTCGATATTCGACAGCAGGGTCAGCACGGTCAACACCAGGAAAACCAGGCCGAAGGTGCCGAGTCGACCGACATTGGTATTGTTGATGTACTCGATGATCTTGGAAAGAGCCTGTTCCGAACCGACCGCAATATGTTCAAGCAGAACCGGCTCCAGCCGATTCTGCACCCCCAGGCCCTTGAGAACGGCAAACATCAGCGCCAGCATGGGAATGAAAGAAAGCAGGCTGGTATAGGTCAGCGCCGAGGCACGCAGCAGGCAGCGGTCGGCGATGAAATCATGGCCGACCCGCGCCGCGACCTGGCCGAGACGAAGCAGAAACCGTTGCCCGAAACTCAATTCTTCAGGCTTGATCCGCCAGATCCCGGTTTTGAAAAAATCCCGGATGGTTTCAATCAAGAAAGGAACCCTCCCCTGTCAACAACGATAGCCTCTGCATCATTAGAACATATCCAACGAAAAATGCAATGTAAGGTCGGGGGGTTAGGACAGAGGATCGGGAAAAGTCAACTCCCCGGGCTGAGCAAAAATGTCCAGATGCTAGGCGTCCGCGCCCTCGCGGAATAAGGCGTACCGGAAGGTACGTCGTTGACGCGGGGGAAGGACAACAACGCAGATGGGCGTTTTGGCTCGGCCGTGTCCCTAGAAGATGGCGGCCAGGCGGCCGGCCATATGCCGCATCCGGGTTGACATGATGAGCATCATGCTCTTGAGCAGTTTCATGCCGAGGATCGGTTGTTCTTCAAGCAGGCGGTCGAAATCATCGGCCGCGATGCAGAGCAGAGCGGAATCCTGCATCGCCAGGACAGTGGCTCCGACCGGGCGACGATCCAGGATGGCGGCATCACCGACGATGGAACCATCACTGATCACGCCGATAATGACCTGTTTGCCCTTGAACTCGGTTTCCTTGCGCGCTTCGAGTTTTCCGGAAACGACAAAAGCAATAAACTCACTCGGCTCTCCTTCCCGCCACAAGATCTCTCCTTTGGGCAGATGCCGAAACCGGAAATAACTCATCAGCTGCGCCATGTCATCTTCGGCGAGATAGTAGAAGAGATCAGAAATGCGGTCAGCGGGTGAGGTCATCATCCCTCCGGGAGATTGTCCTGCAAGTTGCCGGATTGTTCCACGACCGAGCTCGACAACTCGCCGTCGGCAGGGGCCTCCTCAGGGTGGGCTTTTTCAAGATATCGGAGGAGCGGACGCATAAAGACCATCAGCAGAACAAACAGCAGAACTGAAAACAAGGCATCGAAACCGGTGGACATGAACCCCTCCTTTCAACAATCTGACGAACCCGGGCGTCACGGGTGAAAAACATTCATCTCCTTGTTACGCTTATCGGTTCAAAGTGCTGAATTCTTAAGCTGAAAACCTGAATCCGTTTCAACTGAGCTTATGCGCCAACGTGACCATCAGCTGGTCGATCGGCCGAATCCCGGCCTGCAGGACCTGTTCGAAGTCGGTCAGAGCAATGTCAGAGCAGCTCAGACCGACCATTTTCCCGGATTCACCGGCCAACAGCGATTCCACCGCGGCAAGTCCGAAACGGGCCGCCAGCAGGCGGTCGAAAGCCGACGGCGATCCACCGCGCTGGTAATGCCCGAGCACCATGACCCGGGTTTCAAAACCTATCCGTCCCCGGATCTGCGCGGCAATATCGTGGGCGGTGCCGGCTCCTTCAGCGACCATGATGATGGCATTGATGCGTCCCTCCTGATAGCGTTGCCGCAAATTGCCGCAGATCGCTTCAAGGTCATAGGGCCGCTCCGGAATAATGGCGAATTCGGCACCGACCGCCACCGCCGAAACCAGGGCCAGGTAGCCGCTGTCGCGCCCCATGCACTCGACCACAAAGGTCCGATCATGACTTGAGGCGGTATCCTTCAGACAGTCGACGGCGTAGAGGATATTGTTCAGCGCGGTATCGACACCGAGGGACATATCGGTGAACGACAGGTCGTTGTCGATGGAAGCCGGGATACCGATCACCTGCGTTCCCCGCTCCGCCAGGGCCTGCGCCCCGCGCAACGATCCGCCGCCACCGATCACCACCAGCCCCTCAACACCGAGCCCGGTCAGGGTGTCGGCCGCCAGAGTCTGTCCGGCCGCGGTCAGCATCTCCTTGCAGCGGGCACTCTGCAGGATGGTCCCACCCCGCTGCAGGATGTTGCTGACCGAACGATTCTGCATGATCTCGTACTGACGATCGATCAGTCCCCTGAACCCGCGATGAATGCCGACCACCTCGATCCCCTCGTTCATGGCGGTGCGTACCACGGCCCGCAGAGCCGCGTTCATTCCGGAGCAATCTCCGCCGCTGGTCAATACCGCAATTCGTTTCATGGCCAAGTCTCTTCCCCGGAAATGACATCCATCAGGCTAACCGCTTGAACAAATTGAGTTAACCACACTCCGGACAATTGTCAAAAGAACGCCTTGACCGCGTTCCGGTCACTGTTATCCTTTTCCTGTTGGAACAACTCCTTTAACCGGGAACTGCCCACCGGGGCGGTTAACCGAAGGGACGACCCATGACCGACCTGCAACCTCTGCCGACAGTGCTGGCGGTTTTCCCGATGCGCGATCAGGTCATGTTCCCACACATGGTCATGCCCCTCTACATCGATGCCGCCAGGATCGGTGTGATCGAAACCGCGTTGCGGGATAACAATCTGCTGGTGCTGGCCACCAGTTTCAGCCAAACCGAGCCGCCCGCCTTTGATGATCTGGCAAAAATCGCCACCATCTGCCGCATCAGCCAGGTGATTCGCAGTCCCGAAGGCGGATGCAAGGTGACCGCCGAAGGCCTGCGGCGTGTCTATCTCTCCTCCTGTGTCGCCCAGCAACCACAGATGCTGGCCCGCATCCGCCTGGTCGAAGAGGAAGAAACCGGCGGCCTGGTCACCGAGACACTGGTGCAGAGTGTCAACGCATTGCTGAAAATCGCCCTTGCCGCCGGACGTCCGCTGCCCGGCGACGTGATGAAAATGATCGACCAGATCGGTGACGCCGGGCGTCTGGCCGACCTGGTGACGGTCTATCTCAACCTCGACATCGCTTCCCAACAGCGACTGCTGGAGATTCTCGACCCCCTCGACCGCCTCAAGGAAGTCTACCTGCGGCTGACCACCGAAGTCCAACGGCTCCAGGTCAGGGGCGATATCCAGACCGAGGTGACCCGCAACCTGAGTAAAACCCAGAAGGAATATTTTCTGCGTGAACAGATGAAGCAGATCCGCAAGGAACTCGGCGACCAGGATCCGAGGCAGGACGATCTCGACAACCTGCGGCAGAAAATTGATCCGCGGAAGATGCCGCCCGAGGTCCACGCCACAGCCCGTAGAGAATTCAAGCGCCTTGAAAACATCAACCCCTCGTCACCGGAATACACCGTCGCCCGCACCTACCTCGAATTCCTCTGCGACATGCCCTGGAAACACGCGTCACACGACAACCTCGACCTCGACCACGCCGAGACGGTTCTCAACCGGGACCATCACGACCTGAAGGATGTCAAGGAGAGGATTCTTGAATATCTCGCCGTGCGTTCGCTGAAGAGCGACAGTCGCGGGGCAATTCTCTGTTTCGTCGGACCACCCGGCGTCGGCAAAACCTCCCTCGGACGTTCCATTGCCCGGGCGATGGAACGCAAATTCATCCGCCTGTCCCTCGGCGGATTGAAGGATGAAGCGGAAATCCGCGGCCATCGCCGTACCTATATCGGCGCCCTTCCCGGCCGGATCATCCAGGAAATCCGCCGGGCCGGAGTCAACAACCCGGTCTTTATGCTCGACGAAATCGACAAGATCGGCCAGGATTTCCGCGGTGATCCCGCCTCAGCCCTGCTCGAAGTGCTCGACCCGGAGCAGAACAACAGCTTCAATGACCATTATCTCGATGTCCCCTTCGACCTGTCGCGGGTGATGTTCATCACCACCGCCAATATCATGGACCCGGTGCCGAGCCCCCTGAGGGACCGGATGGAGGTCATCAACCTGGCCGGCTACAGTTACGAGGAAAAACTGCAGATTGCCGTTGACTACCTGGTACCCAAACAGAAAGAGGAGAATGGCCTGGCCGAACAACCACTGACCTTCACCCGCCAGGCGCTGCTGCAGATTATCAAGGATTATACCCGCGAAGCCGGCGTGCGCGGACTGGAACGAAAGATTGCCGCGATCTGCCGCAAGCTGGCGCACGATCTGGCCCGGAAGAAAAAAACCATGGACCGGATCGATTCCGAACAGGTCCGCCGACTGCTGGGGGCCCGCAGCTATTTTACCGACGTCGCTGGCGAAGAGGACCGGGTCGGCGTCGTCACCGGCCTTGCCTGGACCGAACATGGCGGCGACATCATCTTCGTCGAAGCGGCGATCATGAAGGGTGAAAAGGGTTTTACCCTGACCGGAAATCTCGGTGAAGTGATGCAGGAATCGGCGCAGACCGCCCTCTCCTTTGTGCGTGAACATGCCGCCCGTTTCAGCATCGAAGAGGATTTTTTCAGCTGTCATGATCTGCATATCCATGTTCCGGCCGGCGCCATCCCCAAGGACGGTCCCTCCGCCGGAGTGACCATGGCCGCGGCACTGATTTCACTGCTCACCGGCCGAGCGGCCCGCCGCGACGTCGCCATGACCGGTGAACTGACCCTCTCCGGCCGCATCCTGCCGGTCGGCGGGGTCAAGGAAAAACTGCTGGCCGCGCGGCGGGCCGGGGTTCGAACAGTGCTGTTTCCCGCCCGCAATGCCGAGCAATTGGCCGAACTCGAACCGGGCGATACCGAAGGCGTCCGTGTTTCCCTGATCGAATCAATGTTCGATGTCACCCGCGAAGCCCTCTGCGGCACCGGCCGACCCTGCTCCGGCGACCAGCCTCCCACCGCGACACCTCCGCCGGGATAGTCGACGACAAGCCGGCAATCCTATATACTGGCCCGAAATCCCACCCACACCAACATACTGGAGAACAGACCCATGCTGCGTTCAACCCTGTTGCGGCTCTCCACCGCCTTTTTCATCCTGTTTCTCTGCAGCCCGAGCCGGGCTGCCACCCTTGAAGACAAGGTTCGTGAACATCAATTTGCCAACGGTCTGCGACTGCTGGTTGTCGAACGTCACGCATCACCAACCTTTGCCGCCTACCTGACCATCGGTGTCGGGGCGGTGGATGAAAACAGCGAAACCCGCGGAGTGGCTCACCTGCTTGAACACATGCTCTTCAAAGGCACCAAGACCCTGGGCACCACCGACTATGCCGCCGAGAAACCGCTGCTGGACAAGATCACCGAGGTTGGGGGGGAAATTGACCGAATGAAAAATGATCCCGGCGCTGACCGGAAACGGTTGAAGGCCCTGCGCGAACAACTCGCCGAGTTGCAGAAACAACACCGCCGGTTCGTGGTCAAGGACGAGTTCTCACGTATCTACGCTGAAAATGGCGGCACCGGCTACAACGCCTTCACCACCAAGGATTCCACCACCTACCTCATCTCCCTGCCGAGCAACAAGCTTGAACTCTGGGCACTGATTGAATCGGACCGGATGAAAAATGCCGTGCTGCGGGAATTCTATACCGAACGGGATGTCATCCAGGAAGAACGGCGGCGTTCCTATGAAAGCAATCCCGGCGGCATGCTTTACGAAACCCTGATCGCCAACGCCTACACCGTACACCCCTACCGCAACCCGATCATCGGCTGGCACACGGATATCGCCAACCTGACGCTGGCCGAGACCAGGGAGTTTCATCGTCGCTACTATGCGCCGATCAATACCGTTATCGCCCTGGTCGGGGATATTGACTTTGACCGGGCCGTGGCCATGGTTGAACGTTATTTCGGCGACATCCCGCCGGGAACACCGGTCCCCCCCCTGGCGGTGGTGGAACCACCGCAAAAAGGGGAGAAGCGGATCCATATCGACTTTGACGCCCAACCGCAGATGGCCATCGCCTACCATAAACCGACCATGCCGGCGCGCGAAGACTATGTCTTCGACCTGATCGACCTGATCCTCAGCGGCGGCCCCACCTCGCGCCTCTACAAGTCGCTGGTCCAGAAGCAGCAGCTGGCAACCAGTATTTCGACCTACGGCGCCCCCGGAGCGCGCTATGCCAACCTGTTCGTCATCAGCGCCGCACCGCGCTATCCCCACACCCTGAAGGAGGTTGAACAGGCCATCTACACGGAACTGGAACGTCTCGCCCGGGAACCGGTCAGTGAAACCGAGTTGGCCAAGGCACGCAATCGACTGAAAGTCGACCACCTGCAGGGGATGCAGTCCAACAACGGCCTGGCCCGGTCTCTGACCTATTTCCAGACCGTCGCCCACGACTGGCGCTACCTGGCCCGTTATCAGCAGGTTATTTCCAGCATCACCGCCAGTGAAATCATGCAGGTCGCAAAAACTTATCTGACGGCGGATAATCGCACTGTCGTCACCCTCAGCAAGGAGGAAACGCAACCATGAACCGGCTTCGTTATCTGCTTCCCATCGCCTGCCTGTTGCTGGTTGCCTGCCAACCCCCGGCCCCTCGCAACCCGCGTCCCGAACAGCTCCATTACCCGCCGCTCACTTTCCGGGTGCCCGCGGTCGAACGACTCGATCTGCCCAATGGCATACGACTCTACCTGCAGGAAGATCACGAGCTGCCGCTGGTCGAAGTCAGCGCCATGCTGCCGGCCGGATCGATTGCCGACCCGGAAGGCAAAACCGGTCTGGCAGACCTCTATGCCACCGTGTTGCGCAGCGGTGGCGCCGGCGATTATTCCCCCGATGCTTTTGATGAACTGCTGGCCGAACGGGCCATCGACCTCTCCACCTCCTCGGGAAGCTACACGCTCAACCTCGGCCTGTCGCTGCAGAGCAAGGACCTGATGGTCGGATTGCAGGCGCTGAGCGACATGCTGCGCCATCCCCGGTTCGACCCGCAACGGCTCGAACTGGCCCGCCGCCAGGCCCTGGAAGCTATCCGGCGGCGCAATGACAACCCCGGCTCGATCGCCCGTCGGACCCTGAGACAGGCGCTCTATCCGGGACACCCCCTCGGCCGGGTCGAAACCAGGGCCAGCCTGTCGGCCATCAGCCGGGAGGACCTGCTCGCCTTCCATCGCCGTTTCGCCCATCCGCAGGGTCTCTGGCTGGGGATCACCGGGGATTTCGATCGCGAGCAACTGCTGGCGGATCTGCGACAACTGTTCGGCGACTGGAACGGTGACGCCGCCCGGCGTCCCGTTCCCCCGGTCACTGCAAAACCGGAAGCGGCACTCTGGCTGGCGGACAAACCGATTCCGCAGACCACCATCCTGTTCGGTGAACTCGGCATCGACAAGGACAACCCGGATCTCTATGCGGTGCGGGTCATGAACTATATTCTCGGCGGCGGCGGCTTCAACAGCCGGTTGATGCGCGAGGTACGCTCCAACCGCGGGCTGGCCTACTCGGTCTATTCCTATTTCCAGATCGGCAGGCTGCTACCCGGCCAGTTCATTGCCGGCTGCGAAACCAAGAGCGGCACCACCATGCAGGTGATCAGACTGATGCGGGAGCAGATGCGGCTGATGCGGGAAAAAGAGGTCAGCGCCGAGGAATTGCGACTGGCCAAGGAGAGCCTGATCAATTCTTTCGTCTTCGCCTTTGAAGACATTCATGACGTGGTGGCACAACAGATGCGGCTTGACTTCTACGGTTACCCGTCCGACTACCTGGCCGGCTACCGGGATCGAATCGCCGCCGTCACTGTCAAGGATGTCAAACGCGTAGCCCGCCGTTACCTGCATCCCGACAAACAGCAACTGGTGCTGGTGGGCAATGTGAAAGACTTCGACGGCAAACCGGGAAGTCTCGGGCTGCCGGTACGGGAGATTCCGGAGGACTAGTTTTACAGTTACATAGCTACGGCTATGCAACTGAAAGTACGCCTTGCCGGCTCGCCAAATCCCGGCGCAATCTTACGAAGTTTTATGGGGTACAGGGTACCAGGAGACTGAACGCTTGAACTTTCGGAAAAAACTTACCCGGCCACTTCGCCGATGGTTTCCTCGGCCCAGGCAATCGCCCTCAGGTAGGCCTGGGACACCGTGTCACCCGGATAAGGGGCATCGTCGACCGCATCCCACTCACCCCGTTCATAGGCCAGCACGCAGGCCAGCGCCTCGCCCGGGCTGCCGGCGTAACCGAGCAGCGCCAGCTTGATCCCCTCGGCCAGGGGAAGATCCTGCAGGATGTCACCAATCGGCAGATCAAGCAGCGCCTCCAGAGTTGAGAACAGTCCGACCATGAAAAACATGCCGTGATCCGACTCTCCACTCTCACGTCCCAGCAGCTCACACATCTTGCCGCGCACCAGCGACGTTTTCAGCAGTTCGACCGGTTTTTCATCGATGCGCGCCAGCAGGATCACGCTTGCCCAGACCCGCAGGTTGTCCAGGCCGAGATAACTGACGGCATGACGGATCGAATCAATTTTACTGACCAGTCCGAACTGAACCGAATTGAGATAACGCAACAGCCGATAGCTCAGAGATACATCCTGGGCAATGATTTTTTCCAGTTCTTCGATGGTGACATCCGGAGACTGCAGTTGCGACAGCAGGCGGATGGTCGAGAGCCTGCTGGCCGGCAGCCTGCGCCCCTTGACGATTTCCGGCCGACAGAAGAAGAATCCCTGGAAATGATCGATGCCGAGCTCCCGGCAGGCAACATACTCCTGCTGGGATTCAACGCAGTGGGCCAACAGCTTCGCCTCACACCCGCCGAGATGGCCCATCAACTCAGGGATCTTCTCCAGTCCCAGTTCCTGCAGATTCAACTTGATGTAGTCGACCAGGTCGACAAGCGGTACACGCGGATCAGAGAAACCGAAGTTGTCGAGGGCAAAACGGCAGCCGCGTCTGCGCAGATCGGCGACAGCGGCGACAACTTCTGCATCAGGTTCAAGATAGGCGGGAAGCTCAAGAACAACCTTCTCGTAAGGATAGGGAAAGGATTCCCGATCAAGCAGCAGGTTGCGGGTGAAGTTGATAAAAGCCGGTTTTTCCCCGACCAGGTGACCGAGACCGATTTCCATGAAGGCGTTGCGCAGCACCGTCGATGTCGCCCGGTCACGATCATGAACATCGGCACGGTTTTCCTCACCGGAACGAAACAGCAGCTCGTAGCCTTCAACCTGAAGACGACGGTTGTAAATCGGCTGACGGGCGATATAGACGTTGGTCATGATAGTCCTCGGCATAAATACAACATTCAGCACCAAGACATGCGCAGTACGTACAGGCTTCTCTTCGACCGGAGATATTGAATTCTTAACAGGAATACCTGGATTGATCAAAGCCCGGCCGCGGCGATAACCGCCTGGCCGAGAGCGAGACCGCCGTCATTGGGGGGAACCAGGGAATGGCGGTGGAGGTTGAAGCCCTCGGCGACCAGCAGATCAGAGACCGCCTCGGTCAGGTAGCGATTCTGAAAAACCCCGCCGGAAAGAACCACGAGGTCCAGCCCGGTCCGCTTCCGCAGCAACCGGCAGACCTCGAGAACCCCATGGGCCAGGCCGTCATGGAAACGACGACTGATGACGCCGACCGGCACCTGGTCTGCCAGATCCTCCAGGATGGCGACCAGCATCGGCTGCCAATCGAGCAGCAGCGTCTCCTCATCGGCAACCACCGGGCAGGGGTAAGGCTCCGCGGCTCCCGGCGTAATCGCCATCTCCAGTTCCAGGGCCGCCTGCCCCTCGTAACTGACGTTGAGACGCAGCCCGCAGAGGGCGGCGACAGCATCGAACAGCCGACCGCAGCTGCTGGTGACCGGCGCGTTGATGCCCCGCTGCCACATCTGCCGCAGCAGTTTGACATCCGCTGCGGGCAGGTGTCCAAGCCAATTAATCCCGGCAACATCGATCCCGGCGTCCCAGAGACAGGACAGGGCCATGCGCCAGGGTTCCCGGGTGGCGGCATCACCACCCGGCATCCGCATGGTCCGCAGATGCCCTGAGCGCTCGAAGCCGTTGGCGTCGCCGACCAGGAACTCCCCCCCCCAGACGGTCCCGTCGCTGCCGAGACCGATACCGTCGAAAATCACCCCGATAGCCGGTCCGGAAAGATGATTTTCAGCCAGGCAGCTGGCCAGATGGGCATGGTGGTGCTGAACTGCGACCCGCGGCAGGTCCGGGAAGCTCTCGGCGAAGCGGGTCGAGACATAATCGGGATGCAGGTCATGGGCGATGACCGCGGGTTCGACCTCCAGCAGCCGCTGAAAATGAGCCACGCCATCCCGCAGCGCATCAGCAACCGCAAGTTTTTTTAAATCACCGATGTGCGGACCGAGGTAGGCGCGGTCAGCGCGAGTCAGGCAGAAGGTATTTTTCAGCTCCGCCCCGACCGCCAGAATCGGCACGGTTGCGCGTCCAAGCGGCAGCGAACGCGGCACATAACCACGTGCCCGACGAATCAGCAGGGCTTCATCAGCCATCACCCGGGCGATGGAATCATCGCAGCGGTTCTGTATGCGCCGATTATGCAGCAGGAAAACATCGGCGATCTCAGCCAGCTGTCCGCAGATATCCTCGTTGCGATAACAGATCGGCTCATCGGAGAGATTGGCGCTGGTCATCACCAGGGACTCGAAAGCTTCAAGCAACAGATAATGAAGCGGCGTGTAAGCGAGCATCACTCCGAAATAACGATTCCGTGGTGCGACCTCTTCCGCGATGCCGTTCGGCAGCCTTTTTTCCAGCAATACGATCGGCCGCTCCGGACCTTCCAGCAGGCGCCGTTCTTTTTCGCCGACACGGGCGATGCCGCGAACCCGGTCCAGGTCGGCGCACATCAGGGCAAAGGGTTTCTCATCGCGGATCTTGCGTCGTCTCAGTTCGGCAACCGCCTCCCCGTTGCCGGCATCAACCGCCAGGTGGCAGCCGCCGAGCCCCTTGACGGCGACAATCCTGCCCTCTTTGAGCAGGGAAACGGCCCGCGCCAGCGGCTCACCGTCAACAGACTCTCCCGCGGCATCGACCAGACTGAGACGCGGACCACACTCGGGGCAGGCGTTCGGCTGAGCGTGAAAGCGGCGCGAAGATGGATCCTCGTATTCGGCCCGACAGGCCGGACACATGGGAAAATCGACCATGGTGGTCAGCGGCCGGTCATAAGGAATACCGGTGACGATGGAATAACGCGGTCCGCAGTTGGTGCAGTTGATGAAGGGATAGCGGTAGCGTCGGTCGTCGGGATTACGCATCTCCGCCAGACAGTCGGCACAGACGAAGGTGTCGGGCGAGATCTGCGCCCGGGACTCCGCCGCATCCGCAGACGCCCGGATAACGAACTCCGTCTCACCACCGGGGTCGATATCCCGCTGCGCAAACCGGCTGATGGTCGCCAGCGGCGGATAGTTGCCGCGCACCTCGGCACAGAAAGCCTCGACCCGCTCCCGCTCGCCCTCGGCCTCGATGGTCACCCCCCGCGAGTCGTTCAGCACCCACCCGGCGATCCCATGACGCATCGCGCACTGGTAGACAAAGGGCCGGAAACCGACCCCCTGGACAATTCCTTCGATCTCGATACGACGGCGGATGAAGTCGGGCATGCGAACTCCGGAAGCAGGAACGGGGTGCCCTTTAATTAACATCTCAAGGTGGATGGAAACAAGATTGTAGACGCAAAGAGATATTCAAATTCTTCGAAATTTAGGTTTTCACACACTATCACACAAAAAAAGGGCTTTGGGTGCGGAGGAGGATTGCACCCAAAGCCCGAAATGCCCACGGGGAATATGGGCAAAAAGCTTTAAAGACCCTATTTACCTGACCACCGCCTGCGCCCAGGCCGGCAACTGGTCGATCACCACGTCGAAACCGGGAATCACCAGCACGTAGGTCACCACCACGGTAACAATGATGCCGATAATGTTGAGGCCGAAGCCGCTGCGGGCCATCTTCGGGATGCTCACGTAGCCCGAACCGAAAACGATAGCGTTGGGAGGCGTGGCAACCGGCAGCATGAAGGCACAGGACGCGGCGATGGCCGCCGGAACCACCAGCAGCAGCGGATTCTGACCGAGGCCGACGGCCACAGCCGAGAGGATCGGCAGAACCATGGCGGTGGTCGCGGTGTTCGAGGTCAGTTCGGTGAGAAAGATGATCAGGGTCGCAGTAGCAACCACCAGCACCAATACCGGGGCTCCCTCAAGAAGACCGACCTGGCTGCCGATCCAATCGGCCAGTTTGGTCGCCTTGAATCCGGAAGCCATCGCGAGTCCGCCACCGAACAGCAGCAGTACGCCCCAGGGCATCTTGGTCGCCCAGTGCCAGTTCATAACGAACTCGTTGCGCTTGAAGTTGATCGGAATCAGAAACAGAGAGATGGCGCCAATCATGGCGATGGCGGCATCCGTAATCAATTTCGGCTCGGGAAATAGGAAACCGAGCTGCTTGCGGAAGATCCAGCCAAGGGCGGTAAGCAGGAAGACCAGCGCGGTCTAGCGCTCGCCGGCCGACATGGTGCCCATTTCCTGAAGTTCGGCGTCAATCAGGTCACGGCCGCCGGGAACCCGTTTCAGCTTCATCGGGTTGGCGATCCTGGTAAGCCAGAACCAGCAGGCAGGCAGCATCACGACAACCAGCGGAATACCGATCTTCATCCAACCGGCAAAGGTGATCTCGTAACCGTAGGCCTTCTGCAGGTAGCCGGCCAGCACGGTGTTCGGCGGGGTTCCGATCAGGGTGGCGATACCACCGATGGAAGCGGCATAGGCAATGCCGAGCATCAGATTGAGGCCGAAGGCGAACTGCTCCGGAGAGAAGTTGATTTCACGGTCAAGGCCTTCTTTCTTCCCCTCGGTGACAACGTGCTGGATGATCGCCAGACCGATCGGCATCATCATGACCGTGGTCGCGGTGTTGGAAACGAAGGCTGAGAGGACGGCGGTCGACGCCATGAAACCGAAGATCAACCGACCGGGAGAGAAACCCACCGCCTTGACGATGTTCATGGCGATGCGCCGATGCAGGTTCCAGCGTTGCATTGCCAGGGCAATGATGAAACCGCCCATGAAGAGGAAAATCAGGTGGCTGGCGTAGGGCGCGGTCGCTTTCTTGGTGTGCATGATACCGAGCAGCGGAAAGAGTGCGATCGGCAACAGGCTGGTCGCCGGGATCGGGATCGACTCGCACATCCACCAGGTAGCCATCAGCAGTGCCACCGCAGCCATCTTCTGGGCGGCGGGCTCCATGCCGGGCGGGGTCGGCACCAGCAGCATCAGCACGAACAGGAGCGGCCCCAGCAACAGGCCGATTTTTTGCCGGGTCGAGAACGCGGGCGGCTCCTCTTCGTGGACTCCGCCCGGATCGGTCCTGAGCCGGCGATGCTCAGCCGGGGCTTCTTCAAGCTCGTCGGCGAGATCGATCTCATCCTCCCGCGAGACCATACTGGACTGGTCCGGCCGCTCCCTCTGCAGTTTCTCCAATAACCCCATGGGCCTGAACAGGACCAGAGCCTTGGTCTCAGCATGCCAATCCCATAGTCGATTCCATACTGTCGTGATCATGGTTGAACTCTCCTTCCTTGAACATCGCGCAAAATAAAAATGGACAAACAGCTGCCCCCTGTGAGCAAAGCTGGTGCCAAAATCGTGAAGATCATTTCAGAGAAATTAAGGAACAGAGAATTCACCCTTAAAATTCACACAGTTAAAGAGATGTTGCGGAACCGGCAGGGAAGCAGACAGAAATTCACAGGATGAAAAGAGACAAAAAAAGCGGCCGAAATCGGCCGCTTTTTCATAATTTTACTCGTCCGGCCAGAGAGTCACTGGCCATTTTCCACCATTTTTCAGTCGTCCTCCCCGGTCAGACCATATTTTTCCAGTTTGTAGCGCAGAGTGCCGCGCGGCACATTGAGCAGGCGCGCGGTCTTGGCGACGTTGCCGCCGGTGATGCCGATGGCATTGCCGATCAACTCTTTCTCGATCTGGCAGATCATCTCTTCCAGCATGATCCCTTCCGGCGGGATTTCAAAAGAGAACGGCGATTCGGCGCGCGGAGCGTCCCCCCAGATTTCCGACGGCAGATGGTCGGGCTTGATGACCTCGACGTTATGCATGATACAGATCCGCTCGACCACGTTCTTCAACTCGCGCACATTGCCCGGCCAATGATAACGCATCAGCAGGTCAAGGGCCTCGCGGGAAACCTCGCGCATCCGCTTGTTGAAGGCGCGGGCGAACCGCTTGAGAAAGTAGTCGAGCAGTTGCGGGATATCTTCCCGACGCTCGCGCAACGGCGGAATGGTGATGGGAAAGACATTGAGCCGGTAATAGAGATCCTCGCGGAAGGCCTTATCGTCGATCGCCTGCTTGAGATTGCGGTTGGTCGCCGCCACCACCCGTACATCGATATCGATATTGCGGTTGCCGCCGAGGCGGCGGATCTTGCGGTCCTCAAGCACCCGCAGCAGCTTGACCTGCAGGTTCATATCCATCTCACCGATTTCATCAAGGAAGATGGTGCCGCCGTTGGCCTCTTCGAAGAGGCCGAGCTTACGGGTCTTGGCATCGGTAAAGGCGCCCCGTTCGTGGCCGAAAAGTTCCGTTTCAAGGAGGTTGAAGGGCAGCGAACCGCAGTTGATTTCCACAAAGGGGCGATCACGCCGCGGGGAGAGGTTGTGAATCGCCCGCGCCACCAGCTCTTTGCCGACCCCGCTCTCACCGGTGATCAGCACCATCGCCGTTTCATGCTTGGCGACTTCCCGCACCTGGCGGTAGACCTGCAGCAGCTGTTCGCTGGAACCGACCATGTCGGCACTGTCGAGCATATCCTTGCCGCCGCCGCGACGCAGCTGACGAACCTCGCGCCGCAGGTTCTGGGTTTCCAGGGCGAGACGGACGATGAGATGGATGGCGTCAGCCTTGAAAGGCTTCTTGATGTAGTCGTAGGCGCCGAGTTTCAGGGCTTCATCAGCACTCTCAACCGTGCCGTAACCGGTGATGATGATCACCAGCAGCTGCGGGTCAATCTGGTGCAGCTCACGCAGCACGTCAAGCCCGCTGCGGTTGCCGAGATTGAGATCGAGCAACACCAGGTCAACCTCTTCGGCCGAAACCATGCTGATGGCATCATCACCATTGGCGGCGGAAAAAGTACGATATCCGTCTTCAGCCAGAATTCGTTCCAGGTTTTCCCGAATAAAGGCTTCATCATCGACAATCAGGATTTTTTCCATCAGAACCACCATGAGGGAGAGGCCTGAATCAGCAGGTTCATGCCGGCAGAAATGGCACTGATTCAGGATCGTCGATTGAAATCCGGCGGGATCATTCTAGATTGACGAAGGGAAAGAAGGCAATGATAAAAGGTGGATTTTCGCCACGCAGGAGAAATAAAGCTCGGCCTAACCGAGAAATATGGTGGTTATTGGCCACCTGCCGGCAACCAGATACGGAAACAGCTCCCTGCTCCCGGGGTACTGTCGGCATCGATCCGACCGCCATGCTCGGAAATGATGTTGTGGGTGATGGCCAGGCCGAGCCCGGTCCCCTCCCCTTTGCTGGTATAGAAGGGTTCAAAAATCAGTTCCAGCTGCTCGGCCGACATGCCGGTACCGGTATCCTGAATAACGATCGCCACCCCGTCCCCCTCGGGCTCGACGGACACGTCCAGCCGGCCCCCTTCGGGCATGGCATCCATGGCGTTGGCCAGCAGATTGAGCAGGGCCTGCTTCAGCTTGTTGCTGTCAAAGGCGATACGGGGCAGATCATCAGAAAATTTCTGTTCAAGCCTGATCCGCTGCTGCTGCAACGGCTTGCTGACCAGAAACAGGGTATCACGAACGGTATCGACAACATCACCGACAACCTTCTCTGTTTTCGGTACCGAGGCGAAATTCAGCAATTCGCCGACCAGGGCTTCAAGTCGCTCGATTTCTTCCAGCGCCCGTCGGATCAGCTGCTGGTCGTCCGGCTGATCAAGCATCCGGTCATGCAGTTCGTCAAGCAGCAGACTGATTCCGGTCAGCGGGTTGCGCACCTCATGGGCAATCCCGGCCGAAAGACGGCCAAGAGAGGCCAGGCGCCCCATCCGCTCCATCCGCTGGCGCATCTGGACCCGTTCGGTCAGATCCTCGATGGTGAGAATCTGGCCGGAAAGATTGCGGGCGCCAAGCGGCAGCAGCGCCAGGCGAAAGGTCAGCGGACGCCCCTCACGTTCGATCGTCAGGTACTTGTTCCAGCGCCCGGACACACCGACACTCAATCCTTCCTCCAGGGCGTCAACCATCTCCGGCCAGTCGGTCAGAAGCTTGCGCCAGGGGGCCGGTTTCTGCCAGGGGGGCAGCTGCAGGCTGCGCTGTGCCGGGCCATTGACCGATGTCACCAGTCCTTCCGGGTTGAGAGTGAGGATGCCGGTTTCGATATTTTCAAAAACCGTCTCCTTGAAATTTCTCTCCCGCAGGATTTCCTTTCGCGACCGCCGCAGATCTTCCAGGGAACGCATCAGCCGTTCGCGACGCAGGCGCAGTTCGTGAGCCATGGTATTGAAGGAACGGGCCAGCTGGCCGACCTCGTCGCTGGATGAGACGTCGACATTGGTCGCCAGGTTGCCGCGCGCCATTTCCCGGGTCCCGACAATAAGCTCCTGCAGCGGCCCGGCAATCCCTCGCGAAAGACGGTAGGAAGCAAAAAAGACCAGCATCCCGGTCAGGCTGATGAGAAACCAGCTCTGGGTGATGAAGGTGGTGAACTGACGCTTGATCAGGGCGGCGGTTTCCAGTGCCGGGCGGTGGAAGTTCTTCAACTCGGCACCGATGGTCACGCCACCGAAAATGCCCCGTTCGGCATATCCCCCGCCACGATAAAAGATCGGTGCGTAGGCCATGATCTTGCGGGCTCCGCCAACATTGGTGACATCGACCACGCCCGAACGGCCGGCCAGCACATCCTGGGCCACAACCGGGTAATTCTTGTGAATAAAGGCCGCGTTGAGCAGGTTATAGGGGATCACTCCCCGGCGCACCGCCTCGGGAGACGACTGTTCGGTATAGGGTGGAACCAGCCGTCCCTCGGCATCGAGTCCACGGATATCCCAGTATTTCGGGTGAGTGATAATCCAGCCTTCATCATCGAACATGAAAGCGTAGTTGCCGCTCTTGTAGGAGGGATAGACCACATACCGCTCACGGGTCGGGGTGATATGCTGGGTGAACTCCATCAGGTGACGATGATCGAGGGAAAGAACAACCACCCCCTTAAGAGTCCCGTCCTCGGTGTAGACCGGAGTCGCAAACCGCACCAGCCCGCGATATGTCCTGCCGCCGACAGCCTCCTCCAGAGAAGACGCACCCGCCAGCTGTTCGTCCTTGCTGACATGCCAGCCGGTCACATGGGAAACATAGATCTCCCCGGGGGGGAGATTGCGGGCGACGAGGAAATAGGTTTCGCTCTTGTAGGTCGTTTCCGCCGGGTCGGCCACATTGCGATAATCGTGAGAAATTCTGCCGTCGACGACACGCACCGTCTCCCGGCCGGACGGAGCGATGAAGGCCAGCTCGCTGTAGAGGGGAATATCGCGGCGGATTTCACGCGGTTTCCCGTCTTCAAGCTGCCGGTACCAGACCTGTTTCCGATGCGTCGCGGCGAATTCAAGGTAGCCCTGCGAATCGGGCGGCAACAGGGCCAGGGCGTGCAGGTCCTCCTCGACCGAACGGAGAAAATCTCCCACCTCCCGTGCCACCAGTTCGGCCCGCACCTCCAGGGCCTCGGACGCCTGCTCGTCAAGGGCGCGAGTGGCGCTGTCGAGCAGCAGTTTTTCCACCGAACGCAGATTTTGACTGGAATTGATCGCCAGCAGAACCAGGGGAATGATCGAGAGCGCCCAGAAGGCATAGAGAACTTTGCGGTGAAGATTGAGACGCAGCATGCGGCCGATTATAGCGCAAATGCCCGGCCGGCGGGAACTGAAAGCTGAAAAGCAAGAATTGTCAGTTGTCAGCTATCAGCTATCAGCTATCAGCTATCGGTTGCCAACTGCCAACTGATTACCGATTCTTTGCTTGCCTTTCCCAATCGCTACATGCTGCGGCCGACCACGTAATCGGCCAGGCTGCAGAGCGCATCACGATCCGGGCTGGGGGGGAAAATATCCAGGCGCTTTTTGGCCGACGCGACCAGTTCGGCGGCTCGCGAACGGGTATAGGTGATACCGTCGTAACGGTCGATCAGGTCAATGACATACCCCAGGTCAGCTTCTTCCAGCTCATCCTGCTCGATGATCGCGGCGACCCGCTCCCGCTCTTCGGAACGGCAGTTGCGCAGCGTCTCGATCAACGGCAGGGTCATCTTTCCTTCGGCCAGATCCTGACCGCGGGCCTTGCCGAACTCTTCCTGATCAGCAATATAATCGAGGGCATCATCCATGAACTGAAAGGCGATGCCGAGTTCCATGCCGACCTCGCGCAAAGCCAACTCGCGCTCCTCGTCAACCTCGGCCAGCAGACCACCACACTGGCAGGCGGCCGCCATCAGAACCGCCGTCTTGCTGCGCACGACCTTGATATAGCGCTCTTCGTCCATGTCAAGATCACAGGTCGAGACGAGCTGCAGAACTTCGCCCTCGGCCATCAGGGTGGTCGCGTCGGAAAGAGCCTTGAGGATCTTCAGGTTGCCGTCCCGCACCATGATGGAAAAGGACTTGGCAAACAGGAAGTCACCGACCAGGACCGAGGCCTCGTTTCCCCATATCGAGTTGGCCGAGGCATTGCCGCGACGCAGGCTGGCACCGTCAACGACATCATCGTGCAGCAGAGTGGCGGTATGAATGAATTCCACGACACTGGCCAGACCGACATGACTCTGCCCCCGGTAGCCGGCAAGGCGGGCGGCCAGCAGCAGCATCATCGGTCGCACCCGCTTGCCGCCGCTGGCAAGGACATACTCACCGACCTTGCTGATCAGGGGGACATCCGAAGCCAGGTCCTCGCGGAACTGTCGTTCAACTCCCCGCAAGTCATCTTCTAATAAATTCAATACGTTTTGCATATCATTCCACCACGTGAAAAATCCATCTCATCCTAAAGAATCGGCCGAAGCCTTGTCAAAGTTTTTTTCCTCACCGGGGCGGTCTCCGGATGACGATTGCCGGTCCCGGCCATATAACGGAAAAATCAGCTTGAAACAGGCTCCCGCATCCGCCGCCGCCAGTTCAAGTCGTCCCCCCTGATCTTCGATCAGCTTGCGACAGAGAGAGAGCCCGAGCCCGGTCCCCTCTTCGCACCCCTTGGTGGTAACAAACGGCTGAAAAATACTCTCTTCCATCCCGGGCGGCACTCCGGGGCCATTGTCGTGAACACGAGCGACGAGGCTTTCCTCTTCGATTCCCAGCGTAACTACGACCCGACCGCAGCCCCCCATCGCCTGGGCGGCATTGAGCAGCAGGTTGACAAAGACCTGCCGCAACCGGTCCGGATCTCCCGAGATAGCGGGCAGTTGCGGAGCCGCCTGGAGTTCCAGATCAACCCGGCGGAAGAGTTTCTGTGGCTGCAGCGATTCCAGCACTGAAGAAACCAGGGCCGCCAGATCAACCGGCAAAACCTCATCCGGTGCCGTCCGGGCCAGACCGAGCAGACCGCCGGTAATGCGACGGCAGCGGCGGCACTCCTCGATGATCGCCAGGACATCTTCGCGACGAGGGTCGTCCGCCGGAAGATCCTCGCACAGCAGCTCCGCATAGCCGAGAATAATGCCGACCGGGTTGTCGATCTCGTGCGAAACACCCGCCGCGAGCTGGCCGATGGCTGCCAGGCGTTCAGAACGCAGCAACTGTTCCTGCATGTCGCGTAATTCATCGTTGGCTCGACGCAACTGACGATTGGTCTCGGTGAGGGCGCTGCGACTGGCGGCGAGGCCGGCCACCATCTGGTTGAACGCTGCCGCCAGGGCCCCGATCTCATCATTTCGCTCCATCGGAATCCGGGTCTGCAGGTCTCCTTCGCCGATCGCCCTGACCCCTTCGGTCAGAATCTTGAGCGGCCGGGTGAAACGTCTCGCCGCGACCGCCGCCAACAGCAGAGAGACTCCCAGCGCGCAGATGGCGATCAGCGCGAACCGCTGGCGGGCTTCGACCAGGCGACGATCGACCCGATCATAACTGACCAGGTAGCGCGCGGTCAGCATCCGCGCCCCGGTCGGGCCATGGGCCGGAACCAGCAAATCCAGAACCCGTCGGCCGTCGGGTAATCGTCGGGTCATGCTGCTGAGTTCTCCCTGCTGCAGCCGTTCAGGAGAGAGAGCCTGCCAGTCATCCGGGATATCAAGATCCCTAAACGCCGGAAACCTCTGCGACTGGAAGAGAATACGCCCCCCGGGCGCGTAGAGACTGAACCGGATCAGGTCCTGGTTGAAAGAAAGGAATTCGCCGATATGCTCAATTGTCTGCCGGTCACCATCCTGAAACTGGCCGCGAAACAGCTTGAGAACCTCGGGAGTGGCGAACCGGGCAAATGAAAAGCTCTGTTCCTGCAGGTATTCTTCCCATTGGCGCGACTGGTTGCGCTCCAGCAGCAGGAAGGTGGCCAGCAGCACCACGACCAGCAACGAGCTGGTGTAGAGAAACAGCTTTCGGCCGATTGTCATTTTCATCTAAATTCCTGATATCAAAAAAGAATACACCAGAAATTGCAGAATAGGACAGGGGCCGCCGGCTGTCAAGCGGAGGCAACATTCCTTCCTGAAGCCGGCAAACAAACAGCTTGACAAACCACTTTACCCTGCCTATATTGTGACCGTTTTGGTCATAAATTAGCGTTGCTTGACATTAAGTCCCCCTTTATTAGAATTGCAACGTTTTAATGCTGATCTATTTTCGACGCGCCGAGGGAGCTGCCATGGAAAAACCGAACTACAATACCGACATTGTCAGGAGCTTTATCAACTGGGGCATTATCTGGGGTCTGGTGGCCATCCTGGTCGGGGTCATTGTATCACTGCAGATGGTCGAACCGGCTCTGAACTTCCCCCCCTACCTGACTTTCGGTCGCCTGAGGCCGCTGCATACCAATGCCGGAATTTACGGCTGGGCGGTCGGAACCACATTCGCCCTGTTCCTCTACATGGTCCAGCGACTTTGCAAAACCCGACTCTGGAGTGACAAGCTGGCACGTTTTCAGCTGTGGTTTTTCAACGCCACCATCATCACCGCCGCCATTACCCTGCTGCTCGGGTACACAACGTCCAAGGAGTACCACGAACTCGAATGGCCGGTCGATATCATGGTTGTTATCCTCTGGGTGGCGTTCGCCATCAACATCATCATGACCATCATCAAGCGTCGAGAAGAACAGATGTACATTTCGCTCTGGTACATGATGGCCTCGATCGTCGGGGTGGCCATTCTTTATATCGTTGATGGCGCTGAGGTCCCGGTCTCACTGTTCAAATCCTATTCGGCCTATGCCGGCACCAACGACGCCAACGTCCACTGGTGGTTCGGCCACAACGCGGTCGCCATGGTGCTGACGGCGCCGCCACTGGCCATGTTCTACTATGTCCTGCCGAAAAGTACCGGTGTCCCCATCTACAGCCATCGAATGTCGATCATCGCCTTCTGGAGCCTGATCTTCATGTACCTCTGGACCGGCGCCCATCACCTGCTCTGGACACCCGTCCCCGACTGGATTCAAACCCTGGCGATGGCCTTTTCGGTGATGCTGATAGCTCCTTCCTGGGGCAGCGTCTTCAACGGTTACCTGTCCATGCGGGGCCAATGGCACCAGATGCGGGAGAACTACCTGGTCAAGTTCCTGATTATCGGCATCACCTTCTACGGGCTGCAGACCCTGCAGGGTCCGATGCAGGCGATCCGTTCCTTCTCCGCGTTCATCCACTACACCGACTGGGTGCCGGCCCACATCCACATGGGAACCATGGGCTGGGTATCGATGATCGCCTTTGCCAGCATCTACTACCTGGTGCCACGTGTTTACGGCCGTGAACTCTACAGCGTCCCGCTGGCCAACCTGCATTTCTGGCTGATCCTGATCGGCCAGCTGATCTGGACCATCAGCCTGTGGATTGCCGGGGTGCTGCAGGCCGGCATGTGGACGGCAACCAACAGCGACGGCAGCCTGGCTTACTCCTTCATGGAAACCATGGTCGAGATGTACCCCTACTGGTGGGCACGGGTATTCGGCGGCATCATTTTCCTGATCGGCGTGCTCGTCTTCATCTACAACCTGGTGATGACAACCCGCAGGGGGGAAATATCTCCCGCTTCGGAAAGAGCAGCCGTGGAAGGGAGGGCCTGATCATGTGGGAGAGAAAACCTGTTCTGCTGCTGGTCCTGGCAACCGCGGCCATCATGGTCGGCACCATCGTCACCATGATTCTGCCCTTCGCCTGGGTCAACACCGATGCCGACCGGATCGCCACCGTCACCCCCTACAATCCGCTCGAACAGGAAGGGCGGGACATCTACATCCGCGAAGGCTGCAACAACTGCCATACCCAGACCATCCGTCCCCTGGTGACCGAAGTGCTGCGCTACGGTGATTACTCCAAGTCGGGAGAATTCGTCTACGACCGTCCCTTCCTCTGGGGATCCAAGCGGACCGGTCCCGACCTGGCCAGAATCGGCGGAAAATACCCGGATGCCTGGCATTACAAGCACATGGAATCGCCACGGGCAATGGTGCCGCGCAGCAACATGCCCGACTATGGATGGCTGAAAAACAATCTTCTTGATCCACAGAGCATCCGCCACAAGATGGATGTTCTCGGCTTCCCCTATAAGCAGGCGGAGATCGACGCCCTCAAGGGTAAAAACGAGATGGATGCCATCGTCGCCTATCTGCAGAAACTCGGCACCGGCATTCCCTGGCGCAAGACCGCGGAAACTCTGGTGGTCGGAGAACTGCACAACCCCTACCAGGATGACCTGACCGTGCTTGACGCGGGCAAGGCACTCTACATGCAGCACTGCGCCGCCTGCCACGGCGAAAAACTGCAGGGAGAAATCGGCCCTGAACTGACCGACCTGGACATGCCCGATGCCGACCTTTACCAGATCCTCTTCAACGGTTTCCCCGAGGACGGCATGCCGCCTTTCTCGGCGATCGGGTCTGACCGGTTGTGGAAGATGGTCAATTTCCTGAAGAATGAGGCGAAACACTGATGGATTGGGGCTCGATACTTTACCTTGGCGTCACGTTCGGACTGTTCATCATCTTTGTTCTGATTGTCCGCTACACCTACAGCCGCAAGAACCGGGAACAGAACGAAGAGGCAAAATACCGGATGCTTGACGACGACTGACACCGATTCCTGAATCTGCGACCTGGAACCTTGACAAGGAAGATACCCATGAGTACTTCAGACCATCATCAGGATGAGCAGCACGCTGACGGCATTGTTGAAAACCGCGAACAGAGACCGCCGCTCTATTTCTATATTCTTTTTTACGGACTGATTATCTGGGGCGTGATTTTCGCCGCCTACTTCCTGCTCAGCGGCTGGAGCAGTGATGCCGAGTTCCAGGCCAAAATGGCCGAGCACCAGCAACTGGTGGCAAAGGCCGCGCCCGACACCTCAGCTTCGACCACCCGGCCGGGACAATTCAGCATCGAAGCCGGGCAGAAAATCTTCACCGGCAACTGCGCCATGTGCCACGGTCCGGAGGGTGAAGGCGGAATCGGACCCGACCTGACCGCCGCGACCTATCGCTACGGGCGCGATGCGGCGACTGTTCGCGAAACGATTTCCAAAGGACGTCCCAACGGCATGCCGGCTTTCGGCACGCAGCTCTCGGCGGAAGATGTGACCAACGTCGTCGGCTTTGTTCTCTCATTGAAGTGACCAGGAACAACAGGATCGCGGGGGTGACCGAGGTCACCCCCGCGTTCATTCCATGAGTTCTTCCCGCCCCCGCAGACTCGGCCGCTGGAGAAACAGCTTTCAGTGGCTGACCACGCTCTCCATTCTGCTGATCCCCTTCGGGAGCTGGAATGGCGACGGCCTGCTGCGCATTGACATCGGCCGGCGCAGCCTCCACCTCTGCGGGCAGATCCTGCGCATTCAGGAACTCTACCTGATGCTCTTTTTCACCCTTGCCTTCGGACTTGGTTTTCTCCTGATGACGCTGGTTTTCGGCCGCGTCTGGTGCGGCTGGGCCTGCCCGCAGACAACCCTGAGCGACACCGCCGAATGGATCGCCCGCCGCTTCGGGCTGAAAATCAAAAGGAACCGCCTGCAGGGCGACGGGTGGCGAAAAATTCTCACCCATTGCTGTTATCTGCTGCTGGCGTTGCTGGTCGCAGCCAATCTGATCTGGTACTTCATCGCCCCGGAGACCTTTTTCACCCTGGCTCTCAACCGGGAACTCCCAACCGCGGCATGGGGTACGCTGGTCGTGATTTCATCGCTTGTCTACATCGACCTGGCCCTTGTCAGGCGCCTGATGTGCCGCGAGTTCTGTCCTTATGGTCGATTCCAGACGGCCCTGGTCGATCCCGGCACGCTGACCCTGCAGCTGCCCGCCTCGGAGCAAAGCCGCTGCATCAAGTGCGGCTCCTGCGTGCGTGCCTGCCCGATGGAGATCGATATCCGTCGCGGCGACCAGATCGAGTGCATCAACTGCGGGCGCTGCCTTGATGCCTGCCGGGTGGTGATGGACAAACGGCAGCAGCCCGGGCTGATCCGGTACAGTTTCGGCCGACAGGGTCAGGGCATACGGGCACTGCTCAATCCCCGCACCCTGCTGCTCGGTCTGGTTTTCTGCCTGTTGCTGGTGGCCTTGACCACAGCCGTCATCCTGCGTGCCGAAGCAACGCTCAAGGTTGCCGTTTCCCATACCGCCCGCAGCAGGCTGCTTGCAGACGGATCGCTGGCAACCTTCTTCACCGCCTGGATCAGCAATCGCGGGGCAACCCGCACCAGCTATGATCTGGCGGCCCGAATCACGACCGACGGGACGAAACTGCCATTACGCGGCCAGACACGGAACATCGAACTGGCCCCGGGAGCCAACCGGAAAGTGAGCTTTGTCGTCGTCAGCCGCGTCCCGACGGGCAGACAGACCATCGAATTTCTTCTGCTTGACGATACCGGCCGCCTCCTGTCACAAGCGGCGGCGGAAATTTCGCCCCCGTAACGGGGCGTCTGTTAGGATAACGCCTATGATGAACACTTTCCGAAACCGCATTGCACCTTTGCTTATCTGCCTGCTGATTGCCGTTTTCGTCCTGTTTCTCATCTGGTCGTGGCAGCGTGCCGTCACCCTGGGGACCAGGGTCAGCGACCGTGACTACTACAGCAAGGGGCTCAAGTACAACCACACGCTGATTGAAAAACGGGCCGCGAAAACTCTCGGCTGGACCGTCTCGGCCAATCTGCAGTCGCGCCTTCTGCGGCTGGAACTGCGGGATGGGGACAACCGACCGGTCGCCGGCGCCAAAGGGTTGCTGCGGCTCTCCCGGCATGCCGAGCAGGCGGAGAACTTCAACCTCGATGAAACCTCCCCCGGCAGCTATCAACTTCAACTCCCTGCCGACCTGGCGGGAGAACTGCGCGCCCAGATCGAGTTCGAACATGACGGCGCGTTGCTGACCAGGCAGCTGCTGCTGAACCTCTGATATGGACCAGCCTCTCCCGCAATGCGATCATTGTCGACTGCCGATCCCCCCTGCGGACCTTGTTACGGGCGAACATGACGGCAAAACGCTGAATTTCTGCTGTCACGGCTGCCATGGCGCCTACCAGTTGATCCATGGTGCCGGTCTGGAAGATTTTTACCGCAGACGCGACTGGCGGGAAGCGGGCATCAATCCCGGTGTTTTCGAACGCGACTTCGACCCCGCCGAGATGGAACCGCATATCCGTCACCTCAACGAACAACAGGCCGAAATCACCCTGCTGCTTGACGGCATCCGTTGCGCCAGTTGTGTCTGGCTGATTGAAAAGGTGCTGTTGCGGACCCCGGGCGTTGTTGATGCAAGAATCAATTACGGCACTCACCGCCTGCGCCTGCGCTTCAACCCCCAACAAACCGATGCCGCCGGGCTCTGTCGCCGCATCGCCCGCATCGGCTACCTGCCCCGTCCGCACACGGCCGACGCGGTCCGGGATCGTGCCCGAAGGCAACAGCGCAGCACCCTGATCCGCTTCGGCACCGCCGCTTTTCTTTCCATGCAGCTGATGGGCTATTCCATCGCCCTTTATGCCGGTTTTTTCCAGGGAATGGACAGCGCCAGCAAGCAGATTATCCAGCTTCTCGCCGCCCTGGTGACCACCCCGGTGGTCTTTTACTGCGGCTGGCCGTTTCTTAACGGGGCCTGGCGCAGTTTGCGCAACCGGATGCCGAACATGGATCTGCTGATCGCCCTCGGCGTCCTGACAGCCTACGGCTACAGCCTCTTTGCCATGACTCATGGTGCCGAGGTCTATTTCGACACCGCTGCCATGATCGTCACCCTGATCCTGCTGGGCAGGATGCTGGAAGAATCCGCCCGTCACCGCGCCGCCTCCGGCATTGATCAACTCCTGAACCTGGCACCGCAAACCGCGACCCGAATCGACGGCAACAGCGAACAAGTGGTCCCGAGCAGCAGTCTCCACCCCGGCGACCTGGTCCTGGTGGCTCCCGGCGAACGTTTTCCGGTCGATGGAGCACTGGCCGACGGCAGTACCGAAATCGATGAATCGGCCCTGACCGGGGAGCCGCTGCCGGTCTGCAGGCGTCCCGGCGACAGAATTTCCGCAGGGACCCTGAACCTGACCACGGCCGTCACCCTGCGCGTGACCTGTGTCCGCGAGGACTCTTTCATTGCCCGAATCGCGCGCCTGGTAGAAGAGGCCCAGGCCCGCCGCGCGTCGATCCAGGTCCTGGCCGACCGGGTCGCGGCCCTGTTCGTCCCCCTGGTCGTTTCATTGTCGCTGGCGACCTTCATCGGCTGGTGGCTGATCGGCGGCAATCCGGTCGCCGGCATGCTCAACGCGGTGGCGGTACTGGTTATTGCCTGCCCCTGTGCCCTCGGCCTGGCGACACCGACAGCGGTCCTTGTCGCCACCGGACAGGCGGCACGCCGGGGAATCCTCTTCCGAGGCGGCGATATCCTCGAACGCACCGGCCGCCTGGTTACGGTGGCCTTCGACAAAACCGGCACCCTCACCCTCGGCGTACCGCAGGTTGTGGAACTTCTCCCCTGGCAATGCAGCAGCGAGGAGCTGCTGCAGACCGCAGCCACTGTCGAAGCCGGATCCAGTCACCCCATCGCCCGCGGCATCCTGACCGCTGCCCGGAACAGAAACCTGCCCATTCCCCTGCGGGGTGGTGCCAGGACTGTCCCCGGGCAGGGGGTGGCGGCAGACGGTCCCGACGGAGAAATCAGGGTTGGCAACCGGGCGTTCCAACCCCACCCGATTCCTGCTGAAATCAACAACCACGGCCGGGCGGCCAGTGAAGTCCATGTTTCCAAAGGCCCCCGCTACCTGGGCTGCATTCTGCTCACCGACTGTCTGCGTCCCGAAGCAGCCGAAGTCGTTGACCAGTTGCATGCCATGGGCCTGCGAACCGTGATGTTGACCGGTGACCACGAAACAAGCGCCCGGGCAATCGCCAAACAGGTGGGCATTGATGAAATCCATGCCGGACTGACTCCGCAGTTGAAGGCGGACTGGCTTCATCAGCAGAAAACGGCCGGACAGCAGCTGCTGATGGTCGGCGACGGCATCAATGACGCCCCGGCCCTGGCGGAGGCGGAGGTCGGCTGCGCCATGACCGGCAGTACCGATATCGCCCTGGAGAACTCCGACCTGGTGCTGACCCGTCCCGACCTGCGGCGCCTGGTGGAAGCGATCATGCTCTCCCGCCGGGGTCTCGCCATCATCCGCCAGAATCTCGGTTGGGCGTTTGCCTACAATCTGATTGCCCTGCCGCTGGCCGCAGCGGGACAACTGCTGCCGATCGTCGCCGCGGCGGCCATGGCTTTCAGTTCGGTCTGCGTGGTCGGCAATTCCCTGCGCCTTGCCCGACGAGGTCCCCTGCCGCCGCAAACACAACATTCCCCCGGCGAGGTCCCATGCTCAGTTCAACCCTGATCCTGATATTTCTCTCCCTCTGCATCGGTACCGGTGCCTGGCTGATCTTTCTCTGGGCCGTTAAAAAGGGAGAGTTCGACGATATGGAAGGACCGAAATACCGGATGCTGGATGATGATCCGGTGTCCCCAGCGGCGGAGGAGGAGGATGATCATGCCGACGATAACTGACCCCGTGGTTTCCATGGCCCTGGTGACCGGGCTGCTCGGTTCCGGACACTGCATCGGCATGTGCGGGGGACTGGTTGCCGGTCTCGGTATCTCCCGGCAGGGAGAGCGGGGGGGATTGCCCTTCCATCTGCTCTATCATACCGGCCGGGTGACGACCTATATACTGATCGGCATCATCGTCGGCTGGATCGGCTCAACCATGGAGTTGACCAGAACCATGCACGGCGCCAGCCGTATCCTGCTGGTCCTCTCCGATCTGTTTGTCATCCTGCTCGGACTCGGTACTGCCGGTCTGTTCAGTTACTGGAACCTCAACCGGCTGGAATTTCCCGGCCCGATGAAAATTATGGCAGGTCTGCTGTCGCGCTTCCGCAGTCTGCCGCCGACCCTGTCGGCCCTGCCGCTCGGACTGCTGATGGGCTGGCTCCCCTGCGGCTTCCTCTATGCCATGGTGATGACCGCGGCGCAAAGCGGTCATCCCTTGAGCGGAGGGGCCATCATGGCGGCCTTCGGTCTCGGCACCACGCCGGCCCTGCTCGGATTCGGCACCGCGGCCCACTGGCTGAGCAACAAGGCCCGTCTCTGGATGGTCCGTGGAGCCGGTCTCATGGTTGCCGCCATCGGTCTGCTGCACCTGATCAAGCACCTGCGGATGTTTTATGGAGCCTGAGCCGGGGTGAGAACGACAGGCCTGCCTGCCCCCTCTTCCGGCAGAAACTCACGGGTTCACCTGCCCGACCCCGCAGGGCTCAGGACACCGGTTCCGGTTTTTGATTAAGGATTTTCCCACCCCGACCGATAAATGCAGTGAAAGAAAGCGGATCATGAACCAGCCCGATGCCGATGAACCTGAATTTTCGCAACGTCATAGAATCGCTCGGCGATCTCCCGCCGACGCCGGTCATCGCCGTCAAGGCCCTGCAGATCATGCAGGACCCGAACGGTTCCGCCAACAAGCTCGCGGAGATTATCGCGCGCGACCCGGCGGTTTCCGCGCGGGTGCTGAAGACCGCCAACTCCCCCCTGTTCTATACCGGCAACCATGTTGCAACCCTGAACCACGCCATCGTTATTCTCGGTGAAAGCCGCCTGCGACACCTGGTACTCGAAGCCAGTCTGCGCGGCATCAACAAACATTTCGGCGTATACGAGCGCATGCTCTGGGAAAATTCCATCGGCTGCGCCATTGCCGCAAGAATCATCGCCAACGGCATTGCGGTCATCGATCCGGAAGAGGCATTTCTGGCGGGACTGTTCAGCAACATCGGACGAATCATCATGAACAATCACAGCCGGGAACAGTATCGCCGCATAGCGGACGCCGAAGTTCTCGGCGAATCCGCCAGTCATCAACTGGAAAAAGAACTCTACCAGTTCACCCATGCGGAAATAGGCGCCGCGGTGCTGGATCGCTGGAATTTCCCGGCGACTCTCGTGCAGTGCATTCTTCACCACCACGATTTCGCCCTGCCCGACGACTGTCCGGAAGAAGTCTGCACGCTGACGGCAACCGTCAACCTCGCAAGCGGCATCTGCCGGCACCTGAACGTGGGCTATCGCCTGCCCCACTCGGAGGGTGAATTGTGGACATTGCCCGGAGCCCGGGCACTGCGGCTTGAAGAGGCGAGATTGAACACCTTCTGCAAGGAATTCAGCGAATCGTTCAAAGACGAACGAGCGGTTTACCTGGCCTGAAGGGATTCAATCGGCCGGGTTGGCAGCAGCGGTTCCGTCGGCGGCAACGGCCCCAGAGGGATGTGGTCCGGGCGCTTTGCTTTTGACCGGCACAAAGCGATTCCTTTTCCGGTTCCAGCTGTAACGACCGGCATCCCAGACTTTTTCCAGGAAATTCCAGTCGAGATGCACACCGCTCATCTCATCATAGACGTCTGAAGCGGCAAGCATTTCCCCATCATCAATGACATGATCCCCGTTGGCATCGGGCCACAGGTAACCGGCGATCGTCATCTCCATGTGACCGCCGACCTGGGCCGGGGCTTCCTGGGTTCCCCCCTTGACAACAACTTCGCCCTGAAACGGCTGGCTTTCACCGAGGGTACTGGACCGGTCAACTTTGAGGAGATAGACGATTTTTTCCTTGTCCTCACCCGGCTTGACGATCCAGCGGGCGATTCCTTCGACATTGTCCAGGCTCGAGGCCGGCGGGTTCGCCTCAATCAACTTCCATCCACGCGGGAAATGTTCACGCAGAATGTATCCCTTGCGTCGCAGGGTCGGTTCAATCCTGATCCAGACCGGGATGACATTGCCCGGCGCCGCATAGCGGGGCAACACACGCTCTGCCAGCACCACGACAGGTTCGGGTTTGCGCTGGAAATAAAAAACCAGGACGCCAAGCAGCAGCACGCAGAGCAGCAACAACGGCAACAGCCTGAAACGTGAGATGAATGTTTCCTCGGCAACCTGATCGGCCGGATCCTCTTCCGTCCGCAACAGGTCCGCGACCTCAACCTCCAGGGCGTCGGCCAGGCGCAGGACGTTATCCCGCTTGATGGACGGATAACGGTTGTTTTCCCAGCGGCTAATGGTGTCAGTCGTCACCCCGACAACCTTGGCCACATAAAGCTGGGTCAGTTTTTTACTTTCCCGGATACGACGGATAGCTGCGCCGTCGATCAGGACAGTGGGGGGCAGATGCTGTTCCAAGGCAAGGACCTCCTGCAGTGCGGCGAGTCTAACAGACCCTCACCCGCTAAGTAAATCGAAAATGTCACCCGACACATGATCCTTGGCAAACCCGACATGAACAATCATATCCTACTGTTATTAATGGAATTTTTATCGACATGAAACAAAAAATGCGGTTTCTGAAACTTGAATTCCGGGCGTCTTCCCGCAGGGGAGCCGAAAACCGAAAAGAATCGGCGGAATCCCTCTCCGTCCCCTCGTTCAAACCGGACTGCACTGGATCCGCAGGAAACACGGTCCGAAAATTCCGTCGGTCCATGGATTTTCACGAGCCACATTCCCTTGGTCGAGCTACATGAAATTTTCTTTAATTTTCAATCGTTTACAGAACCACATTTTTTCCACGATAAGCAAATTTTTTGCTTGAATCTTTTCCGGAGAGTCCTTACTATAGTCCTGCCTGTGAGCATTTCGGTGCTCATCGGCATGACCCCGTGTACACCCCCCCTCCGTGCACGGGGTCTTTTTTTGTCCGCTCCATCCCGTCCGATGCTCAGCCAACCTCTCTATTGCGCAGTTGCGAAAGCATCATGTTTGATTCAGCGAACCGCATTCAGACAACAAAACAGGTTGCATCCACCCCAAGTTTCAGTTAATGTAGGCATCAATCGGACCTTCGGCCCCAAGCCGAAGGACATTTGCCCCGTGATACCCCTCCTTCACGGGGCTTTTTTTATACCCGTCTCCAGACACACGCCCCGATCGGCTGCTACAATGGCAGTCATGACTCCAACCGACCTCAAGCAGCTGTCCGCCCTTGACCGCGCCTCCCTGCCGGAGAACGGCGGACCGGATTTCAACCGCCTGATTTTCGAACAAAGTCCTTACCTGCTGCAGCATGCCGACAACCCTGTCGACTGGTATCCATGGGGTGACGCGGCCTTTGAACAAGCCCGACAACGCGACCGGCCGGTGCTGTTGTCGATCGGCTATTCCACCTGTCACTGGTGCCACGTCATGGCCCACGAATCCTTCGCCTCGGACCGGATAGCCGCGGTCCTCAATGCCCATTTCATCGCCGTCAAGGTTGACCGGGAAGAGCGTCCCGACATTGACGCCACCTACATGGCGGTCTGCCAACTGATGACCGGTGGTGGCGGCTGGCCACTGACCCTGCTGCTGACTCCGGACCGGAAACCTTTTTACGCCGCCACCTACCTGCCGCCGACAACCAGGGGTAACCAGCCGGGACTGCTCGATCTGCTCGACAAGGTCCGAGACATGTGGACCGCGGATCGCGACAGACTGCTGCAGAGCGCAACCCAGGTGGTCGCGGCCCTGCGGCATGTCGAAACCAGCCAGGTCAGCCCGGGCTCCCCGAAAGAACACCTGCTGCAGAAAGCCCTGGAGCAGTACCGCCGAGATTATGATCAGCGTTTCGCCGGATTCGGCTCCGCCCCCAAGTTCCCCGCCCCCCACAATCTTGAGCTGCTGCTGCGACTGGCCCGGCGCGACCCTTCCGGAGAGGCGCGGCAGATGGCCCTCAACACCCTGGCCGCGATCCGCCGCGGCGGTATTTACGATCAGCTCGGTTTCGGCCTGCATCGCTACTCGGTCGACAGCCGGTGGCTCGTCCCGCATTTCGAAAAGATGCTCTACGACCAGGCGTTGCTGATGCTGGCGACGACCCGGGCCGCACAGGACACCGGCGAACCTCTCTATTCCGCCATGGCCTGTGAAACAGGCTCCTACCTGTTGCACGACCTGCAGCATCCCGAAGGCGGCTTCTACGCCGGAGAGGATGCCGACTCGGAAGGCGCCGAGGGAACATTCTACCTGTGGGATGATGAAGAGATTCAGCGGCTGTTCCCCGAAGGGGACGCGGAACTGGCCCGCCGCGCCTTCGGCGTGACGCCGGCCGGCAACTTCGAGGGACGGACAATTCTCACCTTCCGTACCGAGCTGCGGCAGTCGAACACCGACAGGCGAGACGTCGAAACGGTTCTCGACACGAAGCTGGACCGCATTCGGGAAACGCTGTTGGCGGCAAGAAACCGGCGGCCCCGCCCCCATCGCGACGAGAAGCTGCTGACCGGCTGGAACGGTCTGGCCCTGGGCGCCCTGGCCCGGACCGGGAGCCTTTTCGACCGACAGGAACTGTTGCAGGCCGCCGTCCGGGCGGCCGGCTTCATCCTCACCCGGTTGCGGCGAGAGGATGGCCGTCTGCTGCGACGTTATTGTCATAATGAGGCAGCCATCCCCGGTTTTCTCGAAGACTATGCCGGGCTCGGGTTCGGCCTGCTGGAACTTTTCCTGGCCGATTTCAACCCGCGCTGGCTGGAAGAATCCAGCAGGCTGGCGGAGCAGATGCTGGATTTGTTCGGTGATGGCCGGGGAGGCCTGTATGATACCGGGAAGGATGCCGAGACGGTTCTGATCCGGGGACGCAACCTGCAGGACGGCGCCCTGCCCTCGGGCATTTCAGTGGCGACGGACCTGCTGCTGCAACTGGGACGTCTGACCGGGTTGAAACATTTCACCCGGACCGGAGAAACCCTGCTGGCAAACCATCTCGGCCAGGTGGAACGCTACCCGCGCGCCTACGCCTGGCTGCTCGGCGCGCTCGACAGCCACCTCGACCCCGGACCGACTCTGGTCATCGTCCCCGGCTGCAACGAAAAGGCTGAAGACTGGCTCGCGATTGCCCGCGAAATGGGCCCGTCCGACCTGCTCCTGCTCGTGGGGACCCCTGACCTGCAACCCTTCGACCTGCCGCTGCTGCGGGACCGCCCGGCCTGCAACGGGCAGACCACAGCCTATCTCTGCACCCGAACGGCCTGCCTGCCGCCGATCACCGACAGCCTGATCTTGCAGGAAAGGCTGCAGGAAATCAGAGACCTGGCTGAATAAACAGGTCACCGCAGTCTCCCAAGACCGACAAAACTGCCGTTGTTTTCTTCCGCCAGGCGACGCATCAGGGCGGCAAAACGGGCGGCACCGCGACCGGCCCGGGGCTCAATCAGCTGCACCGGGAAGCCGACAGTATGAATTCTGACCCGGCTGCCGCGACCGGCCACGGCGTTTCGACGTCGCACCTCCTCGATCACCGCCTGCATGTCCCCGGCAGCAAAATCATCGCCGAATACATAGAGGCTGATACGCCTGTCCGGCGCGTAAAAACGCTGAATCGCCCGCACCACCCCCTCCACCGGGCTGGAGTTGGAGAACGGCGCCCAGCCCGCCAGGCGATTGAGTATCGCCCGCCGACGCGCCTTCGAATCAGGGATCCAGCGCCCGGCATACTGGGAAAACATGTAATCGCCCATATCATTGAGTACCTGGATACCCTTGACATGGGGATAGATGTCGAGAACCTCCTTCATCTTCCTGCGCACCAGCGGCCAGGCGAACTGCTGCATGCTGCCCGAGGTATCGATAATGAAAATAATGTACTCACTGTCGACCGGAATCCCTCCGATCACGGCATTCTCAGCAGGCCGTCGGTAGCCGGCAGTGAGCCGCTGCATCTCCTCGTCAAGCTTCTGTCGGGCGCTCTCCAGTTTACCCGCAACCAGGCTCTGCGCCTCGCTGTCGGTACCGGCACGTCGATAGCGGCCTTCGATATCGTTCAATTCCCCCTGCAGGCGCGCCAGCTTGTTCTTCATGTCCGACAACTGTTCCTGACGGGCAGTCAGTTCACGGTTGAGAATCCGGGTTTCGCCGCGAATTTCCTCCAGTTGGTTTTTCAACGCGATCACCTGGCCGGACAGCTCGGTACTGGTCTGCTCGATCACCTGGGGTTCGAAGATGCGGGCGATGACCAGCAGCAGGATGATGGCCCCGAAGCCGCAGGAGATCACGTCCAGGAAGGAGAGATTGAAAATTTCCAGCTGGCGTCGATGTTTTCTCATGGCCAGTCCCTGGTCGGAGTCAGAAAGGAGCCGCCGGTCGTCAATCCCAGCTGCCAGAAGGAAATCGCGGCCAGCGGATCTCCTTCCATGGGAAAAAGAATAATGTTGACCGGCACCCCCGCGGGCAGCTTGCGAACCGCCTGTTTGAACAGCCGCAGCCGTTCCTCGCCGGAGACCCTGCTCCCCCGGGGCCTGCTGCTGCCCTGGGTCGGCAAGCCGTCGGTCAGCAGCAGGATATTGTCGGGCCGCGGCCGCAGCCGGGCCGCGGCGGCAAAGGCCTGGTAAAGGCTGGTCCCGTCGGCGGGAACGACCTGCCGCAGAGCGGCCAGCAGCCGATCGACGTTCGGCCGGTCGCCAACCGCCACCCAGGTTCCCTGCAGTTCCTCGACAACGGGTTTGACCGCGGTATTGAAAAGCAGGATCTGCAGTCTGCTGTCCACCGGCAGGTTGGCCGTCAGCCATTCAACGGTCTTCACCGTCCGCCGCCACTTGGGGGCGCTGCGCTTTTCGTCGGCGCCGAGATTGCGGCGGACAATGACATTGAGGATGGTCTCGTCGAGCATACTGGCCGAGGCGTCGACCAGCAGCAGCACCCGCTTGCCGCCCAGCCGCAGACCGGTGAGATATTGCCGGTCACCCTGCCCGATGAAGCTGCGCGCCTGCCGACCGCGATCCGCATCCCGCTGTTGGACGGCAAGCCGGCGCTGCTGCTGATCCAGTTTCAGCAGGTCCGCCTGCAGGGCCTTGACATGTCGTCGCTCGGCACGACTTTTCCGTTTCAGTTCGGCCAGTTCACGGCGGGTCCGTTCAATCTGTTCAAGTACCCGCCGCGACGCACCTTCCGTGCGGACAATCTCCTGGTCTGACTGTTCCAGGCTGTTGCGCAGCTCGACCAGGTACCGCTGCCCGGCCTGGACCTCGCGATCAAGACGAGTCGCCTCGCTCTGCAGGTCGGCGACAATCTCCTTGCGATGGGTCAGCATCTTGCCGTTGAGCAGCATCACCAGCAGCACCACCGCCCCGAAACCACAGCACATGACATCGAGGAAAGCGAGATTGAACTGGGGGGATTTGCGTTCTTTACGGGCCAAGAATGAGTCTCCGATCGGCGCCGTTTCAGGGAATCGGCCGGGTACGCAACCGGTTGACCAGGTTCTGCTGGCACCAGGATTCGGTATCGAGAGTCAGGCGTTCCTGCCGCAACTGCAGCTGGTGGATGAAGAACATCAGGATAATGCTCAACACCAGGGCAACGAAGGTTGAATTGAAAGCCACGCCCAGGTTCCGGGTTACCCCGCTGATATCTCCTTCAACAGCGCGATGCGCCTGGCCGAGGGCGGCGCCGATACCGCGAACTGTACCGATAAAACCGACCGAGGGAATGGCCCAGGCGACATAGCGGATGATCGACAGTTCCGAATCGAGGCGGTCGTCATGGGCTCCGCAGCTGTCCCGTACCGCGGTCGCGGTGTCCTGGATATTGCCGGTGGCGGCGAACCGCCGAATCGCCGTCAGCAGGGTCGTCGGCAGCAGCAGGCGACGGTTCTCTTCCGGCAAGGCCTGCAGCCGCAGGATCAGTCCCCGGGTATCTTCCGGGCCGATCGGCATATCCACCGGCAGCTGCAGCAGATCCTCCTCCAGCTGGATCCGCTGACGTCTGACCGCCACTCCCTTGTAGGCGAGGATCGCCGCCGCCCAGAAGAACAGCACCAGGCAGGCTTCCTGCTCGTAATCGCGCAGCACCACGTAGAAACTCTGCTCCTGTACCGCGTCCGGCTGACGCGCCAGCCGCTGCTGCTGCGCGGCCAGAAAAGCCTCGGCCCGCGGCCGGATCAGGGCGACATAGAAGCCATGCACCAGGATGAAGACGATCAGCAGACTGAAAACCTGGTAGACCATCTCGGTGGGAAAATTTCTGCCAGCAATCATGGTTGTCATCCTCGAAAAAGTGAAAGTTGTCTCAAGCAGAGTGTTGAAACGTCAGGGTCCCCGGGCTGAGAAAAAATGTCCAGATGCAAGGCGTCCGCATCCCCGCGGAATAAGGCGTACCGGAAGGTACGTCGTTGACGCGGGGGAAGGAGAACGCGGCAGATGGGCGTTTTTGCCCGGCCTAGGAGGCTGTTGACTATACAGGCTGAAGCGAAAATTCGAGCGTTTGAGACCAGATTTCGGCTCGATTGCAGCCTCATAGCAGTGGCTATGGGGCAAAATAGAGCTGGGATATGGGCCGAACGCGCGGATTTGCAGCCAGTCCATGGATACTCAACAGCCTCCTAGATGTCCACAGGGAAAGGCACCACGCTGTCCACCCGTATCTCCTCGCTGGGCTTGTACGGTCGCGGCCAGGAGGGAGCCTTCTTCTGTCGCTGTTTCGTTTCCGGGTGCTGCCCGTTTTCCGGACGCGGCAACGGTTTTTCGCTTACGGCTCCGGTCCGGGTCCCGGGTTTCGATCCTTTTTCTTCGGCCGAAGCAGAGAAGGGGGGCAGCAGGCACAGCAGCAACAATAGAGTGATAACGAATTTCATCGGGCGTACCTCACGAAACGGAAACCGATATCGTCCTCCGGCTTACGACTGTAGCGCCGATAACTGAAACGCAGCTCGGTAATGCCGGCATCACGCCAGCTCGACCCCCGAACCACGTGATGGGCTCCCGCCGCAGGACCCAGCGGGTCGACATCCCCCTTGGAAGGAGCGGTCGGCTGGACAGCATAATAGTCGTGGCACCATTCAGCGACATTGCCGCCAAGGTCCCGGAGTCCTGCCGGGTTGGCCGGAAAACTGCCGACCGGCGCGGTCAGGGGAAAATTGTCACGATAGTGATCCAGGACCACCGGCAGCAGCGACCGGGCCGACGCATCGGCAAAATTCCCGGCAGGCGTGGTCGGCGGGTAACGTCCGCTCCAGGGGTAGCGGGCCGATTGCCGCCGACCGGCCATCCTCGCCGCGTAGGCCCATTCCGCCTCACTGGGCAGCCGGTAGCCGATTCCCCGGGGTTGCACTGCACTCAGCCTGCCGTTTTCTTCCCGGTAATACGGCGGGAGTCCGTCCTTTTTGCTGAGCCAGTTGAGAAAACGGGCGGCATCCTCCCAGCTGAGATTGACCACCGGATGGTCATCACCATCCAGGGAACGGCCGCGGAACATCCCCGATTTATGATTGGCCATGAACCGGCGGAACTCCTGGTTGGTGACTTCCCGTACAGCAATGTAGAAGGGCCGTTTGAGCGTCACCTGATGTTGTCGTTCGTTGGCGCGACGGCCGGCTTCACGGCGGGACGCACCCATCTGAAAGGGAGCGGGGCGAACCAGAACCAGCTCCTGTCCAAGGGCGGTTTTGATCCGGGACGACAGGGACGCGCCCGCGGTTCCGGAGGATGGCCCTTTTCTGCTGAGGGTGAGATCAAGCCGGCGGCTGTAGGCGGAGTTCGGGGTCACCTCGCGGGTGAGACTCCGGCAACCGGCGGCCCGCAGTTCCAGTTTGTGCGACCGGGTGGTCAGGCGGAAACGACCGACTGAGCGCTGCTGTTTTCGTCCGTCGATGAAGAGTTCGGCATCCGGCGGATCGGCGTTGATGAAGACAACACCGTATTCCGGTTCAAGCCGAATATCCAGAACCCGTTTCTCTGCCGCTTCGAACTGCATCCTGACGACGCGGCTCCGATAGCCGGCGGCTGTCAACCGCAGTTCGTGTTTCCGCCCGCTTTCCAGGGACAAAGTCAGCGGCGTCCGACCGGCAAACCGGCCGTCAACCGCGACCGTCACGCTGTTCGGCACCGAGTTCAGGGACACGCTTGCGGGGGCGGGCTGCAGTCGATAAACGGGGGGAGCGAGATCCCGCCCGGCTTCAACAACAAGCGTGGCTTCAAGGGGGATGAACTGCTCCTCGGCGAACTCCAATTTCCGCTGTCCCTCGATCAATTCCAGTTCCAGCGGCGTCCGACCCCGTGGCCGACCGTCAACACGCACCATCGCCCCGGCGGGCTCGGTCCTGAGGCGGACCCTGGCCCAGGCCGGTTGCAGATCAACGCGCAGGTCCTGCCGCTTGCCGCCACCGGCGACCAGCAGCTTCTCCTCACGCAATCGGTAACGGGGATGTTCGAAACGCAGCAGGTGCTCACCCGGCGGAATCTCTATCCCCGGCAGAGGCGTCGTCCCGATCGGGGTTCCATCAACCCGCACCGTCACTCCGGGAGGATGGCTGACAACCCTCACCACCCCCGGCAGACGCTCCAGGGTGAACCGGTAACGACGGTCACGGCGGATCTCTATCGATTCATCCAGCGGCCGGTAGCCCTGTTTTTCAGCATGCAACCGATAACTGCCGGGGATCCCGAGATAGCCGACGCCAAACCGGACCACCGGCGGGAACCCGGAGATATCCAGGGACTCCGGCGTCGGGGTCACCTCGACCTGAAACGGCACCGCGGCCAGAACGAACAGGGCGACGGCCAGCAGTACCCCGAACAGGCCGGCCAGAACCGCCCGCAGTCGTCGCGGTGAGCGTCGGGCCGGTGTCGGTGGCGGGAGTGGAATTTCGACGGCCGTCCCCGCCCCGACCGACAGCGGCGGTGAAACCACGGGAGGATCCGTCGCGGACGCGTCGATTCGCGAAATCATAACCTGCAGTCGTTGCCCTGAGATCCGCCAATGAATCAACGACTCTCCGCAACGGCTGATATCGCCCGACTTCAGCCATACCGAAGCACGCAGCGGCTCATCATTATGAAAGAGTCCCGCCGCGGTTTTGACCGGCTGCAGGTAAAGATGGCCGTCGGACTCTCCCACCTGGGCGAGGACACCGGTGTCGCCCGGCAAGCGGATATCGGCATCCGGGCCGCTACCGACAACCAGCGGCAGCTCGGTCTCCGCCAGTTTCGGTTCCTGGTTCGGGGCATGAATTTCAATCAGACGGCTCAAATCGGTTCCTCGCAGCGCAAGGTAAAATGTATCGGGCCGGAACCGGGGCGCACCTTCAGCACCCGGCGGACATCGCGATAACCGTCACGACTGCCGACCACCGTATAATCGCCGGTCCGCAACACCAGCCGCTGCCGTTGGAACCGCCCGAGACGACCGACATGATAGATAACGACCTCGGTCTTCCCGTCGGAGGTGAAGAGCACCTCGACCTCGGCCTCGGCCTCGTGGATCAGTTTTTTCAGCCCGGCCAGCTGTGTTTCCAGACGAGGCCCGGCAGGCGTGATTCGGGATGCCCTGTCCAGCAGTCGCCGGGCCGCCGCCAGGGGGCCTTCTTCAAACAGACGATCAGGAACGGCCAGTGTCTGTGCCAGCTGCCGGTCCAGTTCAACCCGCCTGCCGGTCCTCTCCCGGCAGGCATTGGCAAAGGCGGCGGCCGGGTCGAGTTGCAGAGCCCGGTCGCAGGTTTTCAGGGCTGCTTCCCATTCTTCCTTCTCTTCATGGGCGGCCGCCTCCCGCCGCAACTGCTGCAACCGCGCCCCCAGCCGCGCCTGCGTCAGCTGCCGCCGAAGATCAGTGACGGTCGCGTCATGCGGCTTCAGCCTCTCAGCCCGCGCCAGGGCCTTGCCGGCTGCGGCAAAACGGTCTTCGGCCAGGGCCTTGAGAGCCCGGCTCACAAGCTGCTGAAACTGCTCTTCAACCAGGGCCGCCTCGACCCGCGACAATCCTTCCCGGGCCGGAACAAAGCGGGCATCAAGGGCCAGTGCCGCAGTGTACGCATCACGGGCCTCCCGGAGACTGCCGGCGGTCTCCTGTCTCCGGGCGGCAGCGGTCAGCTTCAACACTTCCGGCAACTGTCGTGCCCGCTGCAACCCGTCCCGGGCCACGGCATTCTCCGGATCGAGGCTCAGCACCCGACGGAAAGCGTTGTCGGCCGTTTCAGCATCCCCTCCCTCCAGGGCCCGCGTTCCACGTTCGAGAGCTGCTGTCAGAAGCTGTGGTTTATCTTTCAGCAGGGCATCCAGCCGGGCTGTCGCCGCGCGGCATTGCTTCCGGGCGCCCACCCACTGCCGGTCACCGGCCAGACGTTCACATTCGGCGGCCGCTGCGACCGCCGCGCGATAGGTTGCCCCGCCCCAGGAGGAGACATCCTCGGCTTCGGCGGCCGCCTGTCTGGCCAGCCACGACTGCAGCAGCCGCTCCGTCTCAGGATCCTTTCCTACGGCATCTTCCTGCCCCGCAGGTGTCCCGGGAGCAACAACCGGCGTCTCGGAAACAGAACCGGACACTGGCGGTTCAGGCGCTTCTGGCGACTCTTGCAGCCGCGGCCAGAACAGAACCAGCAGGACACCGAGCAGCAGCACCACACCCAGCCCCAGGACCAGCCGTCCCCCCGACCCGGCGGAACGCCCCCCTCCCTGCTCCGCTCCCGCAGGCGGAGCAGGTTCGACGGGCGGTGTCGGGCGCGCCCGCTCTCTGTCAGGGTTTGAATTCTCCATCACCATTCCGGACAGCTTTCTCCGTTGCTTGAGGACCTGGTTTTTCCCTGTCGGCATCGCTGGTTACCGGCAGGCCGGTTTCCGATCCATAGATCGTCCGCAGCAGGGAGCGCCATTGGGCGTACTGCTCTTCCGCGGAACCGGTCAACCGAACGGTTTCACCTTCCACCTCCACCACCAGCGGTTCCGCCTCGGCGGAAAAAGACGTACTTAATTCCGCGATGGCGTCACGGTGAATAATCGTATCCTTGCTGCGTTGAAAACCGCTGTAAACAGCGGCCGCGCCGCCCATGATCATGACATCCGGCAGCGATGAATTCCCCAGGCTGTTGTCCCTGGTGCTGAGCAGCACCCCACCGGCGATGGCGGCAATGCCGAGCAGTTTTCGGGTCAGGGCTTCCTTTTCCACCTCGCGCATGGCCGCAACCTCCTTGCCGTGTTCCAGGCGCCAATCGGCATAGGGCTGCCAGAGATCGCGGTAATAGGCATCATAATAGTCGTTGATGGTATCGACCAGCATGGCGTCCCGCCCCAGAACGGCCCGAATCCGACGCAACATGGGGTCGTCCGCGGCCGGCAGGCGGCGAATCCGGTAGAGTCCTTCGCCATCTTGTTCAAGATCGCCGGCAAAGGCATCGGGAGCCATTTCAGCGGCAAAACGAAGTTCGGCAACCCGGCGGATATTCTGCAATTCTTCAGCTGTCAGATGATTGCGGTAGACCACCAGGTCATTGGCGATGGTCGTGTAGGTATCCTGGAAAGCGTCCTTCTTTTCCGGCACAATACCGGCATAATCCGCCGGTCTGACATTTTCCGAATAGGTCTTTTCAAACCACTGCACACCGCGGGCATCCGTGGCCCGAATCTTGAGCGCCAGGTGCTCACCGTCGGAGTAGCGGATGGTTCCCTCCACCCGGACATCAGCGTTTCCCTCACCGGGGACAACCCTGACCGCACCCCAATAACCGCTGCGCTGCATGGTGTACTTGAGATGGACCGGCATGAACCGCTCTTCCGCCCGACGGATCTCCTCGGACAGGCCGAGCCGGGTTTTCTCCTTTTCACTCAGTTCGGCGGAATCGAATACCGAGATCGTCACGTCAAGCAGTTCGCTGTCGGCCAATTCGGCGGCCGCCATCATCGGCCGGGCCCGGTCCGGTACATTCCCCATGCCGGACGCGCAGCCACCCAGCAGCAGCACGGCAATCCCCAGGATCAGCCAGATGGAGAGCCGGGGGCTAGTCACTTTTCACCCCGCCTTTGTATTTCCAGTACTCTTCCCAGAGTTTCCGCTGCAATTCCGGGTCAGGCTCCTTCTGCGCCGCTTCGCGCAGCTGGCGGGCGACAATGTCGTCATCCTCCGGCGGGGGCAGTTTTCTTCCACCGCCGAAACCGGGTTGACCGGGACTCGCAACGGGGCCCTGACGCTCAGCGGATGCGTTTTCCGCGGCTTTTGCCGTCCGTCTCCCGCTGGCAGAGGTGACATCAGCTCCACCGGCACCCTCCTGCCGTTCACTCACAGAAGCTGTCGTCTGTCCCTCTCCGGCAGCTTGCTGACCGGTCGAATCGGCAGCGGACCGACTCCCACCGGCCCCACCACTCTCCCTCCGTTTCGGCGTTCGGGTGGCGATTTTCGCCTCTTCCTTCGCCAGCATCTCATCGAACTCTCCCAACGCCTCAAGCAGTTTGTCATCGAGTCGCGCGGTGCGCTCGGCACGGGTCAACGCCGGAGCTGAAGCGGAGGGCGTGTCCGTTCCGACAGGTCGTCCCCCGTAACGAGTCGCGGCCGGGCATGGCAATCGTTCCAGTTCCGTCAATGCCCCCGCCAGATAAAGCTGCCTGCAGTAACTGCTGATCCGGGTATTCAGGTAGGCGGTAAAATCAAGAGAATCCATCCGTTCGGAGCTGGTGGGAGGGAGTGTGGCAAGCGCCTCAACGACCGTTTTCCGGGCACTGTCAAGGGCCAGAACACTGCTCACGATCGACGCGACCCGGTCCTCCGCGGCAGCCTGGCCGACAGGCTGCAACCAGGGGACCGGCAACAGCAACAGGGCGAAACCGCAGAACAGCAACCGGGCCCTGTTCAGGATGACAGCATTTCGTTTCATCTCCGCTCCACTCTCCCGTTCAGGTCACAGTATACCCGAAGCGGCGATGAAATGAGGATAAAAATGAGTGCAAGTTACCGAACTGAAAAGGTTTCGGTGAAAACCAGGTGGTCAGTAAAAAAGCCGGATTCAGGGTGCCGGAAGGTACGTCGCTGACGCGGGAGAAGGACAACGCCGCAGATGGACGTTTTTCATCAGCCTGTCAGATGCTTGATGATGACATTCAGGCATTGATTCACCTTTTCGCCCTCGGCGCTGAGGCCATAATATTTCTGTCCGTCCTGATCGACAAGACCGTTTTCCTTGAGAACCTTCAGGTGAAAATTGACCTTGGTATGATCGTCGATGCCCAGCTCACGGGTCAGATCCATGAACCGGCGGTGGCCGCCTTTTTCTCCCAGCAGCATCAGGATCTTCCGGCGCAGGGGATTGGCCAGGGCGTTGAAGGTGCTGTCGGTATCGAGAACCGTCTTGCAGGCCTTGAACCTGGCTTCTTCCAGAACTCTTCTGATCGTCGACACCAGCACCGTGGTCCGAAACGGCTTGGTCAGGTAGTCGGCAGCACCACGACGCATCGCCTGAACGGCATTTTCCACCGTGGAAAACGCCGTAATCATCACCACCCGGATATGCGGCTTCTGCTGCTGGATCAAAAGCAGCGCTTCCAGACCGCTGAGGCCGGGCATGACCATATCCAGCAGGACCAGGTCAAAATCCCTGCTCTTTACAAGCTCAACTGCCGCACGACCGTCCGCAGCGGCAGTTACGGCGAATCCCTCATCGTTAAGAACCTCGCTGAGATTTTCGCGCAACTCCCGGTCATCATCGACGATAAGGATACTTTGCATAGCGTCAATTATCCTGATTTCGCAAGAAAGCAAAAGAGTGGTCGGCTAAGCAAAAAACATCAGCAGCAACGCTGCTGCAGGTGAGTTTGGACAACGCTATCATTCTTCCCCACAGGGGAACTGCAGGCGAACCGTCGTCCCCTCGCCTTCCCTGCTGCTGATGAGGACTTCGCCGCCATGCAGTTCCATGATGCCGAAACAGATGGCGAGGCCAAGTCCGGTTCCCTTGCCGATCTCCTTGGTGGTGAAAAAGGGATCCATAACGAAATTGAGATCTTTTTCACTGATACCTGAACCCTGATCTTCAATGGTGCAGACGACCATGCCCTGTTCAACCCGGGTTCTTACCTTTATCCCGCCACCCGGTTCAGAAGCCTCCATGGCATTCATCAGCAGGTTTAGCAGGACCTCTTCTATCTTCCAGGGGACGCCCTGAATTTTCGGGATCTCCCCCGGTTCAAATTCAAAATCGTACAGATCCTGGCGGCTGCCGATCAATTGAAAGGTTTTGTGGACAACTTCATTCAAGGAAAAGGCGACAAATTCCGTTTCCCGGTTGTGGGAAAAGAACAGCAGTTCACCGGCAATTTTCGCCGCCCTTTCAAGGTTACGCTTAATCGCGTCAATCCTGGTTTGACGGGTCGTATCGAACCGGCCCTCCCGGTTCAGGTCTTTCTCCAGCATCTCGACATTCAACAGAACCTTAGCCAGCGGATTGTTGATTTCGTGGGCAATGCCGGCGGAGAGCTTCCCCAATGCCACCAGTTTTTCGCTCTGGGTGAAGCGCTTCAACTGAGCCTGAATCTTGGCTCTTCGTTCAACATCGAAAATCTGCAGGGCACGGGTGATACCGAATAAAATCAGCAATGCCGCGCAGGCACGAAAAAATTCTATCGGAACCCCGCCAAGATTCCACCCGGACGGGAAGATTCCGGTAAAGAAGCCATACAGCAGAATCGCGTATCCAGCGTAGGCCAGGTTCTTCGCCCCCCGACGGCTCAGAGATTCAACCGAAGAACTGTATTTAATCAGACCGACCCCGGAAAGAACGGCACCGGGAAAACCGATGAAGTTGCGCAGGTAGAGATCAAAATGAGCGTAACCGCGTTGGAAATACCCGATCACGATGGGGCCGAGACCGACCATGGCCACCAGAAAAACGATGAGCATCCAAAGCTTCCTGCTGCGGGAGTTCCACAGCAGCAGTTCCAGACCGAACCAGAACAGCAGTCCGAAGGAGCCGCCCAGCAGCAGAATGCGGCCGGACAGCAGGTAGGCGGACATGGGGCCCTGAATGAAATCAGGATTTTCCCTTATGAACAGCTCGAACCATTCATTCAGACCGTGCAGATAGGCAAACAGGGCGAAGACCCAGAAGAATTCGGCCACCTTGAGGTCGCTGGCGCGCAGATTTCTTGACGTGATGCTGGCACCGATCATGAAGAAGACCAGTCCATAAAACAGGTAGAGAATAAAATAACCTGCCTCGGCATTCATGAGCCGGATACTCCCGTTGGTTGAGCATAAACATGTTCCGAACTTGTAAACCTTTCAAATTCTTATAACAATGCCTACACCGAATGTCACGCCTTGCCGGCAAACCTCGCCAACAACATCTTAGGTGTCGACATGGACCGGGATCATCAGCGATTCATCTGTAAACACCTGAATCATTGAGCCCCTTGTCGACGGATAGCACAAGTCATTGTCCTGCCTGAGCTTTCCAAAAATCACCAGCGAACCTATGGGTGCGCTACAGATTTTTGAAAAACCTGTTCAGAACACGCACTTGCACTCTCCATCCAACAGTAACTCACGGATTCAGGTAAACAGAAAAATAGCGTTCCCGGAAATTCCGGGAACGCTACTCGTTTTCATTGAAGGTTCAGAACTCCGTCAACCACATTACAGCGGGGCACTCAAGCTGTGGCAACTGCCACAGGTGTTGGTGTAAGGAACCGGCATCGCGTTGGTTGTGGATGTGTCAGCCTTGGTCGGCACATCCAGCAGGTGCGAACTGATATCGTTGTGGCGATAGGTGGTTCCGGAAGCCCCGACCTTACCGACGGGATCACCGGCGCCGGACTTGGCGTTCTTGGTGAAATGACACTGGATGCACATGGTCGTTGCGGGCATCGCTGTTGTTCCGGTTTTGGCTTCCATGTGAGCCTGGATATCCGCGCCCTGGGTCGGATGGCAGCCGGCGCACAGGGTGTTGTCGGAGGTGCCGCTGAGCTGGTGCCGGTCGGTTCCCGGAGCATGAATTTCATGGCAGTCGACGCAGGTCTTGAGGGCGCTGCCATTGCGGTATTTCACCGTCTTGATGAAGTCGGTGTACTGCTGGTGATGCGACTTGGAATGCAGTCCGTCACCCCACATCGAGCCGGAGTTGGCATCATCGCGGAAGGTGTAGTTGGCCAGGTAATCGGCCCTGCTGCCACCCGGACGCAGCATCTCGTTAGAGGTGTTGAGCGGCTGGTCGGTATGGGTGCCGAAACTGTTATTCCCTTCCGGACGGCTGTGGCAGCGGCCGCAGATCATCGTCACCCGCGAAACGGAGAGATTGTTCGGGTTGACGATGGCAACCCCGTTGCCGCCGGCGGCCTGATGCTCGGAACCCGGGCCATGGCAGGTTTCGCAACCAACGTTCATTTCCTCAGCCTGCCCATTCAGCGGATTGATGGTCCCGTTCGGATCCGCCACCGCCGTGGCCGTGAATGTGCCGTTGGTATTCTGAACAACCTGGTAGCCGTTGTAATGGCAGGCGGCACAGTTGATGTCGAAGCTCTTGTCATCATTGGGGAGCGTGAGAGTATCGGTGGCCACATCGTACCAGCGGTCCATGTGATAGTCGCGGTACTGCTTGCGGGTCCGGTCGCCCGAAGAGTCATCGCCGCTGGCCTGATACTGCAGCGGCAGCATATGCAGGCTGTCAGAGCCGTCAGCTGCCAGGTAGCGCTGCTTGTAGACGCCGCCGCCATAAGTCATGACAGCCTCGATCGTTGTCGGGCTGGCCGGGTCGGTGGCATTCAGGACATTGGTGATCTGCATCATGTACTTGTTCGTGGTCGAATCCTTGTACAAGCGCACGGTCGCGTAAACGGTATGCCCCACTCCCGGATCGGTCATCTGGGTCTGGAACTTGTCAAATCCGCGGGTGGCATCGTAGTCATAAAAATAAACCGTCGTGCCGCCGCTGGTGATATCACCGGCGGTGAACATGTCAACACCGGCCATGTAATTGTAGATGCCGTCATTGGCGTCGAACCGGGTCAGGTCCTGCAGGCCGCTCGGCGAGCCGATATTCATGATGCCGTGCTTGTGCGCCGTCTGCATGACACCACTCTTGTCCGGAGCATCGGTCCCGTCGTGACAACTCAGGCAGGCGCTGGAACCGATATAAGTGGCCGTGGCCGACGGTGTCGTCGACAGCTCAACGGCCGTCACCTTGTTGTTCAGGGACGCACCGGTCACAGCGTTACGGCAGAGACTGCCGCCCGGGAGATGACTGCTGTCGGCCGTGTCGGGAGCCACATAGATGAAAAACTTGTCACTGGCGGCGGTCGACAACCCTTTCAAAACAGCCTTGCCGCTGGCATCGGTCACCGCGGTTACATAGTTGGCAACACCACCGCTGGTGGGAGTGAAGTTGCCGTTGACCAGATCTTCCAGGGGTTCATCAACGTTCATCGAAGCGGGAGCGTAGTCGCCGTCCGCCTGCAGGGTAATCGGCTGGGCCGAGATTTCGGTCACATCAGCCGCAGGGATGGCGAAAACCGTCGCGCCTTCCACGACGTTCCCGGCCGTATCCGTCACCTTGACCGTTGGCTGAATGGCCGGAGCGTTATCACTGTCGCTGCAGCCGAAAAGCAGAAATACACTCGTCGCCGCCAGAGCGACATAAACCCAGGACCTCCACATCCTTCCCTGTCTTGTCATAACGCCTCCTGTCATACGGTTAGGTGTGCGCGTTATCTTGCCGACGGACCTGCGGTCTTCAGGCAGGATGACACAATGATGAGCCTAATCTTAACAGGGGCGAATTATTGGTCCAGATAAATTAAAAATATTTTTACTCTTTTTTTGTGGACTTTATTTCACATCAGGACGATTCCGGTAAGGATTAGGAGACGCGGTCCGGCTAGTCCTGGAGAACCTTCAACAGATGCGGGACCAGCTGTTTCTTGCGGGAAAGGACGTTTTTCAGTTCGTAGAGATTCTCTTCAAGGCGGGGATAGCCGATGACGTAGGGTAATTGCGGATCCCCGAGAGCCAGCAGCAGACTGGTGCCGCGGACAATATCACTGACCAGCAGGCCGATGGTTCCAAGGTCGCGTTGCCGACGGATTTCAGCAAGGGCCTGCTCGATCTCATCCTTGAGGTCGTAAAACTCGGCGAAATTGACCACTTCGACCTGGCCGATACCGAAGCGTCGATCACCGGCGGAAAATTCCTTGAAGTCGGACAACACCAGTTCCCGGCGGCTGGAGAAACCGGCCAGGGAGCTGCCGGCCTGAAAAATTCGTTGCCCGAATTCGACCGGATCGAACCCCGCCAGCGATCCGAGCCAGTCGGCCAGTTCCCGATCGAGGTCGGTGGTGGTCGGCGACTTGAAGATCACCGTATCGGTCAGCAGCCCGGCCAGCATCAACCCGGCAAAAGCCGGTTCCGGATCAATCCCGGCCTGGCGGTAGAGAGTAGCGACAACGGTACAGGTACTGCCGAGAGGCTGGTTGACAAAACGGATCGGCTGATCGGTATGGAAGTTGCCCAGCCGATGATGATCAATCACCTCGAGGATCTCAACCTTGTCGGCCCCGGGAACCGCCTGGGACAGCTCATTGTGGTCGACCAGGATCAGTTTCAGCGGCGAAGGGGCCAGCAGGTTGCTCTTGGTGGCGATGCCGCGGACCCGGCCGTCACCATCAAGAACCAGGGCGCCGGGCTGGTCACTGTGCACCAGCTTGAGACGCAGATCCTCGACCTTGTCCCCCAGTTCGACACTGAGAAATTGGCCGTCAACAAGTTCTCCGACCGGCGTAGCCAGTCGGCTCAGCCAGGTGCCGGTCGCGGTGTCGAACCCGGTCGACAGCACCGTCACCTGCCGCTGCCGGGCCCGCTCGACAATCTCCTCGGGGACCGGACAGCCGCCGGTGACCACCAGGACCCGCACCCCGACCTCGACCGCCTCCCGCTGCACGCTCTCGCGGTCACCGGTGACCAGGATCATCTTGCGCGGGTCGCGGCCATGGATTTTCTGATGCAGGGTGTCGGTCGCCATGGCACCGACGTAGAGATTCAGTTCTTCCACCCGGGATGGGTCAAAAGAGGTCAGATCCCGGGCCTGCAGACAGGCTTTCAGTACCGCGGGAGAGGTCAGCACCCTTCTGATATCAGCCTCGCGGCGCGGCACCAGGAAACATTCGGTGACCCGTTTCAGCACCAGCAGCCCGAGCGGCGCCCCGTCCTCGTCAACGACCGGCAATTGACGGATGCCATGCAGGTGGAACAACTCCATCGCCCGTGACAACGGAGCGTCGGCGCCGATGGTGACAACATGATCGCCGATCACGTCCGCCACCCGCGGATAGACATCGTTCAACAGCCTGGGCAACGGCAATGACAGCTGTTCGAGGATAAACTCGGTCTGCCGGTTCAGATGACCGGCCCGGGCCGGTTCAACACCGGACATCCCCTGGCGCTGCCGCAGCCGCGCATACGCCATGGCACTGCAGATCGAATCGGTATCCGGATTGCGATGACCGATAACGTAAATACGTTCATTGGACATTGTTTGATCCTTTGATCCGGGTTCCCCTGACATCTCCCATGCCGAGCACCTTTTCCACCACGCCGCCATCGGGAACCCGGTCGGCATTGAACCAGACATAGACCTTGCCGCCGCCGGTCTTGAAAACCTCGGGATCAAGAGTCACCCGGCAGAGAACATCCCCCTCGGGAATCTTCAACTTTTTCGGCCATTCACTTCGGGTCAGCACATCAATGAGGATTTCGGAGGGCCCCTTGCGGGTGAACGTCGGGATTCTCACATTGCGCCCCGGACGCAGGGGGCCGTAATAACCGGCGCGGAAGTTGTAAAACGCGGCCAGGATATCCTGCGGCTGCTCACCTTCAGCCATCGGCAGCGACTCCCCGCTGCTGATCTCGCCATTGCGCTCAACGCTGACCTCCACCAGGCGATCAACGTAGTTGAAAGTATAGATTTTGGTGCGGCCGCGACGTTTCCTGCCCTTCCCTTTGAAGATCGTTGACGAATGACTGATGGTCAACAGCCGACCGTCCTCACCACGGCGCAACAGGGACTCATAACGCTGCAGCCGATCCCGGGTCAGCCAGGCCGCCAGACCGAGTGTCTTCGCTTCGAGTACGGCGCGATAACGTCCCGTCTCTTCGGTGGTGACGAGACTGAGTTCTCCACTGGCCAGACGATCGAACCAGAGAAAGGCGATATCGAATGACTGGCGTTCCCCCAGCATCCGGTCTAGAGGATCCGGATCAGCGGCAACGACCGGCGCCGGTGATCCGAACCCGGTTTGCGTCGTCATGACATCGGCCGACCGAACCGGGGCGGCCATGACCAGGAAGATCCCCAGCAACAACAGGATTCGCGACATGCCCTACCTCCAGAAAACCATCCCGATGAAGAGAACATAACAGACCAGCAGCAGCAGACCATGCAGCCGGTTGAGCCGGCGCCCCAGGCAGATCAGCAGCAATCCGGCACTGAAAGCGATCATCACCGGCAATTCAACCCACAGCAGCGTGGGCTGAACCGCCAGCGGACTGAACAGCGGACAGAGGCCGAGAACAAAGAGGATATTGAAAATATTGCTGCCGATGACATTGCCGATCGACAATTCCATCTCACCCTTCCAGGCGCTCATCAGCGAGGCGGCCAGCTCCGGCAGGCTGGTTCCCAGGGCGACCACGCTGATACCGATGACCAATTCCGAAATACCGAAATGACGGGCAATGGTCATTGCCGACCGAACCATCATCTCGGCACCGATACCGAGCCCGATGATACCGGCGACAATCAGCAGCAGGTCGCGCCCCCGACGCGCCTGTTCCTCGCGCACCCGGTCCGTATCCACCCGTTCCACCTGACCGCTGCGGGCACTGCGCAGGCAATAGCCGAGAAAACAGCACAGCAGTACCAGCAGCACCAGACCGTTGCCCGCGGAAATCATGCCGTCAAAACAGAAGGCATACAGCAGCAGCGAAGAACCGATCATGAACGGCAGTTCCCGCCTGATGACGCTGGGAGCGACGGTCATCGGACAGAGCAGTGCGGCCGCGCCGAGAATCAGACCGATATTGGCGACATTTGAGCCGACAATGTTGCCGACCGCCAGATCGGCCGAACCGCGCATGGCGGCGACCAGCGAGACCAGCATCTCCGGCATGCTGGTGGCAAAAGCAACCACCGTCATGCCGATGATAAGCGGACGTATCCCGTAGGAGAGAGCCAGCCTGGAGCTGCCGTTAACCAGAAAATCGGCACCGAAGTAAAGCATCAGCAGTCCGGCCAGAAACAGCACTGAAGCGAGCAGCATAAAAAAAATCTGTCCTTGGTCAATAGCGACGTTGTGCTCCGGTCAACCATCCCGGAAATGGCGCAAGTTTACTGTCTGCAGGCACCCAAGTCGAGAGCTTATTTGTCCTCACCAGCATCCATTCCTTCCTCTCGCCGGAATCATGACGGCAACACATTTGAATTCGGGTTGACGCGATGCCGCCACAGGGCATAATATTCATATATGATGTTTTTCATTCGACCTGAATCCCCCGGCCTGCACCGGCCTGAAAGATGAAGGTCTCATTTCAAGGTGGGTGCGCAGATGATGAACAAGATGCCGTTTGACAAGGGACTCAGTTACGATCGCCAGGCAGAGATACTCAAGGTTCTCGGCCACCCGGTGAGGTTGAAAATCGTTGCCGGACTGGCAACCGAAACCTGCAACGTGAAGAAGATATGGGAATGTCTTGAACTGCCGCAGGCCACGGTCTCACAGCATCTTGCACTGCTCAAGAACAAGGGAATCATCCAGGGGCGCCGCGAGGGGGTCGAAGTTTACTATCATGTCGTTTCCGACGAGGCCCGCCAGATTGTCGATGCCCTGTTCGAGCCGATGGCCTGCGCATGAAAACCCTGATCCTGCACCGGGGTCACGATCGCCGGTCCCGCAGCGGTCACCCCTGGATTTTCAGCAACGAAATCGCCCGGCTCGAGGGGGCTCCGGAACCCGGAGAGGCCGTCGAAGTCCTGTCTGCGCGTGGTGAATTCATCGGCGTCGCCTACTACAACCCGCGACCGCTGATCGCCGCCCGTCTGGTCACCCGTCAACGCGAATCGATCGACGAAACCGATTTTTTCCGCCGCAAATTTCTGGCCGCAACCGATTACCGGCAGAAGATCTACGGCGATCTTCCGGCCCTGCGCCTGGTGCATGGAGAGGGCGACGGTCTGCCCGGCCTGGTCGTTGACCGTTACGGAGATGTGCTGGCAATCCAGCTGCTGACCCTGGGCATGGAACGGCGCAAAAGCCTGATCCTGGAGGCCCTGCTTGACATTTTCTCTCCCCGGGCAATCGTCGCCCGCAACGATGTCGCGGTACGAGAACTGGAAGGACTGGATCGCGCGGTCGAACTGCTGCACGGGGAACTGCCGCAGGAGTTGATCATCAATGAGCATGGCCTGCGCTTCAAAATCGACCTGATGGAAGGTCAGAAAACCGGTCATTTCTTCGACCAGAAAGAAAATCACCAGGCCTTGAGAGGCCGGGTTGAAGGCCGACAGGTCCTTGATCTGTTCTGTTACTCGGGCGGCTGGTCGGTGCATGCCGCCCGCTTCGGTGCCCGTGAAGTCCTCGGCGTCGACATTTCAGCGGGGGCCATCGCCCTGTCGGAAGCCAACGCGCGGCTCAATTATCAGGATAATGTCTGCCGTTTTGAACGGGCCGATGTCTTTGAGCTGCTGCGTGAGATGGGACGCGAAGGCCGGCAGTTCGGCACCATCGTGCTCGACCCGCCGGCTTTCGTCAAAAGCAAAAAGCGCCTGCCGGAAGCGATTCGCGGCTATTTGACCATCAACCGCCGTTCGCTGGAACTGATCGAGCCGGGCGGCTACCTCTTCACCTGCAGCTGTTCCTACCACCTGAAACGGGATATTTTTCTCGACACCCTGCGCAAAGCGGCCACCCAGGCGGGACGGACGGTACGCCTGCTGGAAATGCGCGGCCAGGCCTACGATCACCCGGTACTGCTCTCCTGCCCGGAGACCGAGTATCTCAAGTGCGCGGTCCTGCAGGTCCTTTAGCAAGGGCTGATGAAAAACGTCCATCTGCGACGTTGGACATTTTTGCCCCCCCGGGGGGAGATTATGGCCTTCCCCGGCCCGGCTTGCGGGCGAGGCCGTAGATGACTTCATAGCTTGCCGGAATACCCTCGGCAGCTCCGTAATCACGACGGTAAATGTCCATCATCCGCTCCATCACCCGCCGCGAAGCCAGGCCCGGTGGACGCTGCCGGGAGGCATTGCCGGCGCCGATCTTCTTCAATGCCCGCAACAGTTGCGGGACATCCCCATAGCAGTCGACTTCCTCTTCAACGAACACGTCATGGACTTCGAAGGCAGCCGCCTCAAGGGCGGCAAGAGTCTGCTCACGCCCCGGGAACTCCTGAAGGTGCGAACGGCGCTCCGACCCGCAGTCGCGCAGGGCCCGGCGATAAGAGTCCTTCAGCTCATGCAGGGAGTTCTCGCCAAACAGGGCAAAGGCGAACCAGCCGCCGGGGAGCAGCACCCTGGCCACCTCGGTGAATGCCAGGTCAAGATCTTCGACCCATTGGTAGACAGAACTGGAAGCGACCAGCCCGAAACTGGCGCCGGCAAAGGGCAGCGCGACCGCGTCGGCATCGACCGCTGCGGAGGCACTGAGACCGGTGCGGGCGTGACGGGTCATGCCGTGCGCCAGATCCGAAACCACCAGTGGTCGCCGGGGCGCCAGGCGATGCAGCCGTCGGGCCAGCAGACCGGTCCCGGTTCCGACATCGAGAATGGCGCCGCCCCCCCGCAACGGCACAGCGCAGGTCGCCGCCAGCCGTTCCACCACCCGGCACTGAACCAGGGCGTAACGGTCGTAATCTTCGGCGTGAGCATCGAAATGACGGCGGACCAGCCGGCTATCAATGGCCACCGGCGTCATCGACAGAAATCTCCGACCAGGCGCAGGAAAATTCCCGGGGAACTGAAAAACGGAGCGTGGCCGACCCGCGGAAACCGTTCGAGACGGGCAGCGGGCAGATTGGCGGCCAGCCACTCGCCCGCCGCAACCGGGATAACCTCATCGCAGTCACCGTGCAGCACCAGGGTCGGCACCGGGATGGCTTCAACCAGGGGGCGCAAGTCTTCCCGCTGCAGGATGCGCAGGCCATCGGCGGCGCTCCCTTCATCGGGCAGCAAGTCCGGACCGACGGCGAAACGGGCGATCTGCCGGTAACGTTCGCGATTGATCTCATCGGCGGCGAACAGCAGTTGGAAAAACCCCTCCAGGGTCGGCCGAAAAGCCCTCTTCAGATCACGCTGCATGGCCCGCAGCTGCGGCAGCGGCAGGCCGGCGGACCAATCCTCGGCGACGGTGAAACGCGGCGTGGTCGAGACCAGCAGCAACCGCTCCGGGTTGACATTGCCCCGCCCGGCCAGTTGCAGCGCCAGCATCCCGCCGAGCGACCAGCCTAACAGCGACCAGGACGGCAGTTCGAGTTCCCTGATCGTTGTTTCGATTCTTTCGGTCCACACGGAAAGGCTGTCCTCTGCCGACGCCGTGCTGCCGCCGTGCCCCGGTAAATCGATGGCGATCAGCTCCAGCCCCGACGGCGGGTTCGACAGCAGTTCACCGAAAACGGCACCGCTCATGGCCCAGCCATGCAGCAACAGCAGCGGATGCCCCTGTCCAGCGCGCCGGACCCGCAGCCCGGCAACCGTCGATGTCAGGACCTCGGTCATCATGCTGAAGGACGAACAATCCGCACAATCTCGGCGGCCGCCGCTTCCAGATCGGCGTCATCATGGTCGGCCATGACCGTGGCCCGCAACCGGCACCGACCATCGGGAACCGTCGGCGGTCGGATCCCTTGGATAAAGAAACCGGCGTCCAGCAGTTGCCGGCTGGCCGTCATGGTCGGCTCCGGTTCTCCGGTCAGAATCGGAACGATCTGCGTCCGGCTGCCGAGCAGATCGCAACCGGCGTCGCGCAGACGGCCGGCGAAGAGAGCCGTTTTGCGCCGCAGTTCATTCCTCAACCGCAACCCCTCGGGACTGTCCACCAGGTCGATGGCGGCACGGGCCGCGGCGGCCACTCCCGGCGGCAGGCTGGTGGAAAAAATAAACGGCCGGCAGCGATTGATCAGGGTGTCGATCACCACCCTGTCCGCCGCCAGGTAGGCACCGCAGCAACCGAGAGCCTTGCCGAGAGTTCCCATCTGCAGATCAACCTGTCCAAGACAACCCCACATCTCGGCCGTCCCCCGCCCGCCGTCACCAAGGACACCGGTACCGTGAGCGTCATCTATCATCAACAGGGCGGCATATTTCTGTTTGAGGTGGACCAGCTCCGGCAATGGCGCGATATCACCGTCCATACTGAAAACGCCGTCGCTGACGATCAGCCAGCGCCCGCGGCGATTCTTCCGCTCCCGCTCCAGCAGGGCTTCGAGAGCGTTGCTGTCGGCATGCGGATAGACCACCACCCGCGCCCCGGAAAGACGACAGCCGTCGATGATCGAAGCATGGTTCAGGGCGTCGGAGAAGATGGTGTCCGCGGGGCCGAACAGGGACGAGATGATCCCGGTATTGGCGGCGAAACCGCTATTGAACAGCAACGCCGCTTCGGTCTGTTTGAATGCCGCCAGCCGCTCCTCCAGCAGATGATGTTCGCGCATACTGCCGGAAACCAGTCGCGAGGCTCCCGATCCGGCCCCGAAGTCCCGGGTGGCGCGCACCATCGCCTCGACAACCCGGGGATGGTCGGCCAGGCCGAGATAATTGTTGGAACAGAGCAGCAGCACCTGACGGCCATCCAGTTCAACCTTGGGACGCTGAGGACCGTCGACGGTGCGCAGGCCGCGCAACATCCCCTCCTCGGCCAGCTTCCCCAGTTCCTTTTTCCACCCTTCAGGCATTTTTCCTCCAGGGCACGGGCGCGGCGCATTCGGCAATCCGGGTCACCAGCACCGGCTGCCTTTCAAGATAGGAAACCAGCTCAGCGACAGGGGTGTCGCCGCGAACGAAAAAGACCCGGCCGCCCCGCTCATCACCAACGTTCTTCAGATGCGGAAAACGCCGGTACCCGAAAGACGGAGCCGCCACGTAGCCGGCGGTATAGTCCGGGTCGTCCGACCAGCAGAGTTCGGCGACCAGGCCCGGCGCCGACAGAACCTTCGCCGCCAGCACCAGCGCCTCGCGGACGTGGTCATTGTCGAGTCCGAGCGGGCCCAGCCGGCGACGCAACCGGGCCAGAGCTCCGGGGCTGATATCCATGCGGCTGACACGCACTCCCCGCGCGGAATCGTTATCAAGCCGCCGGCCATCGGCAACATCGATCAGCATCGCGCCGCGCAGGCTGCTTCCCGCCGGGCCGGGCCCGGCTGCGAGCCGGGCAAGTGCGTCGGCGGCAACCGTCTCCGGCACCCCGGCGGCCACCAGTGACTCAACGGCCGCCTGACGCCCCTGGCGCCAATCCGCAACCATAAAGGTTTCAAGCGGCGGCAGGCAGATTTCGCGAATCTGCCCCGCGGGAACCAGGTCGATGCTGAGATGCACCTGTTCGGACACGCCACGACTGTGGTTCATGGCCCGCCGCAGCAGTTCCCGCCCGGTCTCGACCACCCGGTCAGGCGGCACCAGCCGCTCGGCACCGGAGATGTGCCGCTGCTGACGGCTGGAACGCATTCTGACGCTGTAATAGTGATCCGTCATGGCAAGCGGAAACTAGCATCTGACAAACATCCTGTCAACCCGATGCCAATCCGTGGTTGACAAAACTTTTCCGGCCGGATCATGCCGGATGAAGAGCGCAACGACTTGACCTGAATGCGGTTTCCAGAAATCACCGGTGAACCGGCGGGTGCGTCACAGAGGTCTTGAAACCGCCGGAGGGATAAAGGCTTGTGCCGCTCACCGGCAATGAGTTCACTGATTCGGGAATTTGTGTTAGGCTCCTCCGAATCGGAGTTGCAGTGCTTCCGAATGATCCGGAAGCCAATCGTCACAGGGAACGGACCCGGACCCCTATGCTTCAATACCAGATCCCCCTGCTCTACCTTGCCGGCGGCTGTTACCTGGCCGCGGTTCTCGGCTACCTCGGCAACCTGCGTCTCGCGTCCCGGCGGCTGGCCGGAATTGCGCTGGCCCTGGTCGCCTGCGGCTGGCTGGCCCAGAGCGGCAGCCTGCTGCTGCGCTGGCAGGCGGCCGGGTTTCTCCCGGTCACCAATCTCTTCTCGACCCAGTTCTTCTTCAGCTGGTCGCTGGCCCTGACCTATCTCTACTTCGATCTGCGTTACCGCATCGGTGCCGCCGGACTGTTTGTGATGTTTGTCAACCTGCTGCTGATCGCCAGCATCCTGCCGCGCGATCCGGCCATCCCGGCGTTGATTCCAAGTCTCGATACACCCCTGTTCACCCTGCATATCATCTTCTCGTTTACCGGCTATGCCATGTTTACCATGGCCTTTTCCATCGGGGTTCTCTACCTCTGGCAACAGGCGCGACCAACCCGTCAGTTACCGGACCTGGCCCTGCTGCGGAAGCTCAATGAAGAGGCCGTGTTTCTCGGTTTCTGTCTCTTCTCCGCCTGCATGCTGTTCGGCGCCATCTGGGCCTACATCGCCTGGGGTTATTATTTCTCCTGGAATATCAAGGGCGTCTGGTCCTTCATCGTCTGGCTTTTCTACGCCGGCATGTGCCACGCCAAATTTGTCCGCCGCTGGCAGGGCAGGGGCTACGCGATCCTGTCGATTCTCGGCTTTGCCGTGGTACTCTTCACCTATCTCGGGATCGGACTGTTGCTGGAAAGCAACCATCCGCTGGATTGACCGCCATGACGCCGCGACCTTCTTTCAGCAAACGTCTCTGGGGCCTCTGCTGCTCGCTGAAACTGGCCATCGTGCTGGCTTCCGGGGCGACATTCCTGGCCATGGCGGGTTCCCTGGTGATGCACTTCAACCCGAATGTCTTCGGCGGCATCGACCAGCAGACCCTGATCGACTGGTGGCAAACCCGAGGCACGGCTCATCTCCGACTGAGCTGGTGGTTGACTCTCTTCGCCACCCTGGTGCTGCTGCTGGGCATCAACACCCTCTGCTGCTTCATTGACTGGTTGGGAAAAATCCGCGCCCGCTGGCGTAAACTCGGCGAATACCTGATTCACCTCGGCTGCGTACTGGTTCTCGGCGCCTACGTCTGGGGCAGTTTTTCCGGATTCCGCCACGACAGCGTTCCGCTCTATCTCAACCAGCCTTACCCGATCAGCGGCCTGCCCGGACATTATCTGCGGCTGGACCATTTCGAACCCCGACTCAGCGAAACCGGCCGTCCCCTCGATATGCGCAGCCGGGTTACCCTGCTCAGGGGTGATCAACAGCTGGCAGCGGCCGAGGTCAGCATCAATCACCCGCTGCTCTGGCGCGGTCTGGTGGTGGTACCGGTCTCCTTTGGCCGGGATGTCCGGGGTTTCAGGTTTTTCCAGCCACAGCGGGGAACTCTTGATCTGGAGCCCGGCAGTCGCGTCAATTTCGATTCCGGCAGCCGCCTGACTGTCGAAACCTTCTATCCCGACGCCGCGATCCGCGGCGGCCGGGTGCTGAAACGCGGCAACCGCCTGGGGGACCCCGCCATGCTGCTGCGCCTGGAACAGCCGGGACAAGCGGAGTGGCGCGGCTGGTACTTCCTGCGCGGACCATTGCCCTACCCGCTGGTGTCGGCGGGAATTCGCATCCGACCGACACAGCCTTTGCTCAGGGTCTACAGCGTCCTGACCATAAATTATGACCCCGGGTCCCGCCTGGCCCTGGCGGGAGGCGTCCTTATCATCTCCGGAATCATCATCGCAATGGCGTCTTTCTATCGTAAAAGACGTTGCGGCGACCATCCCGATATCAGATAAAAAGTCGTTCACAAAGACAACTGAAAGCGCTGGTCAAACGTGGACCGGTTCTGTTATATTGCTGCTGGATAAGTGATTGTCGATACTGGCGCGACTGCCACCGCCAGGTTTCGATCGTATGTACAATCGCTTTCCAATCGCCTTCAGGCGAACCTGCGGGGCCGCGGCCTTGACATGGAGGGGTTCAATTCTGTTTGACTTTTTCACCACCTCAGCAGAGGTGCGCACCTGTCCCTTCCTTTCAAAGTTCCCCGGCACAGTTCCAAAACCCGACTGCAGTACGCCAGATTCGCGCTCGGTGATTCAAGATTCAGACAACCTTGCCTCCGGCTCATGACGGTATCTCATTCAATGACACGCATCTCCCTACTCCTGGTCATATTCTTTTGCCTCTCCGGTCCGGCCTGGGGCGACCTGACTTTCGGCGTCGTTCCCGGCAAAACCTCCCTGGTGCAGAATAAAGCCCAGGCCGCCAGACTGGCGAATTATCTGCGCGCCAACCTGCACGAAACCGTCAAACTGCGTATTTTCAACAGTGAGCAACGGCTCAGGGAATGGATGAACCGCTACCGCGAGGTCGATATCGCCATCCTGTCACAGGATTTCCTCGCCGCTATGCGCCAGGGTGAGTTTTTTCGTCTGGTCGACTATCTCCCCGAAACCGGTTCGGGGATCCGCCCCGGTTCCATGGTCGCCAGACGAGGGCTGGGGCGCAACCGGCGGCAACAGTTGCAGGACCTGCTGCTGGTCATGGACACCGACCGGACAGCCCTGCCGATCCTGCGGGCCATGCACGTTGCCGACTTCGGCACCCCCGGCGCCATGGTTGAACTGGAACGCCCGACCCGGCCGGCAAAAAGAAAATCCGCCGCCGTCCATCCCGCATCAACCCGACCGGCCCCGGACGTCCAACGCGGCAAAGCTGCCGCCACAACCTCTCCGGCCCGGAAAACGGGAGGCCTCCTCCCGGCTGTCCCTGCCCCGGACAAACCCGCGGCAGGCACCCTCTCAAGCAAAGAGAAGACCGGGAAAATATCTGAACCGCCCTCCCCCGTCACCATGACGGCCCGGCAGCAGCCGATCACCAGGCCGGCCCAAAGACCGCAACCGGACAGGCACCTCTCCACGACGCCTCCCACCGTCGAGGTTTCCGCGGAGACCAGCCGAACTCCGGGGCCGGTGCTGGGCAAGATCCCGACGCCCTACACACGCCAGGCCCGGCATGTCTCCGCCGACAACCTTCGAGGCACCAGCAACAACCGTCATTACCTGCTGCTGATCGTCGCTGTCGTTCTCAGCGGCCTGCTGGTCAAGTTTCTCCTCATCTACCAGCGCCGTCCGCGACGGCGTCCGCCCGCGCACGCACCGCAATTGCTGATCCAGCACGACTGGTCGGAGCTGCACAACCGGCAGACCGCCGAGGTTGCCTCGGAGCCATCCACGCCGACGCAACCTCCGTTTTTCCAACCACCGAAAGACCTGCCCGGTGACGGGGAGACCGGAAAACAGGATCCTGCGGCCGAAACGGTCAAGCTGCCTTCCGGGCAACTGCAGCTCGACGGGAAACTCGGACCGCGGCAGATCCCGGCACTGTTGCAGCTGATTTCCGCCTCGAAACAATCCGGCATGCTGCAGGTCTCGTCGAAACACAACCGAAAAGAGATTCTTTTCCGCCAGGGGAAGATCACCAGCGTCAGTTCTCTCAACCTCGGCAATCACAACCAGACCGGGTTTCTGATGAACAAGCTCGGCTATCTGCTGGTCCGCGAGGGAAAGATCAGTGAAGATCAGCGCGATCAGGCGCTGGTCATGTGCGAAGGGGACAACAGCCTGCGCCTCGGGGAGGCCCTGATCAGAATGGGCGCGTTGAAAAACAGGGATCTGCTTGAATCCCTCCGTTACCAGGCCAAGATGGTTCTCCACTCGCTGATTGTTTTCCCCGAGGGTGTTTTCGAGTTCATCCCCGGCAATGGCGCCCCCAAGTCGAATGACAACCTGAATTTAAGTGTTGATGATTTTCTCAAGGAAGCCGCCGCTCACCAGAACGAATGGCGTAATATCCGGGAAATGATTCCCACGCTTGACACCGTTCTCGAATTTGCCCCCGGGGGACGGGACAAGGCCAACAGCGGACGCATGACGGTCCACCAGAAATTCGTTCTTTCGCTGATCGACGGGAAACGACCAATCCGGGATGTCTGCGTGGCGACAACCATGCTCGACTACGAACTTTACCGGTTTCTCTACCTGATGACCAAGGCCGATATCCTCCGCATCACCAGACCCGATTAACCCGCGTTGGCGAAGCCGATTTTCATCTTTCTCCGTCCTGTGATATAAGTGGGCGTAATTATTTAATCAGTCTGTTCCAAACCCGATATGACGCATAACTCCATGGGGCAACCATGCAACAGACCATTCTGGTTGTGGAAGATGAACCGGCGGTGCGGGAACTTGAAGCCAACGCCCTGACACGCCTGGGATATCAGGTTCTGCAGGCCGCCAGTGCTGAAGAGGGCTATGGTCTGGCCAAACAGCGGCAACCCGACCTGATTATTCTTGACGTCATGTTTCAGGGCAAAGACGGGTTCGCTCTTGCGCGCAAACTGCACAGCCTGGACGAAACCCGACACATTCCGATCATCTTCGTGACCGCCAGGGACCAGCCGGACGATATGGCACGGGGATTCGCCGCCGGCGGAAAAATCTACCTGACCAAACCCTTTACCGAAAAGAATCTCGAAACCGCCGTCCGCAGCCTGTTGCCAAGCGGAGAATAGACCCCATGGCCCGTACGCTCCTCATTGTCGATCATGTCGCCACCCGCCGTACCAGCCTCAAGCTGCTCCTTGTCCAGGAACAGTACCAGGTTCTTGAAGCCGCCTCCTGCGAAGCCGCCCTGGCACTGATCGAACGGCGCCGCATTGACGTGGTGCTGACCGAAACCGAGCTGCCGAGCCGTAGCGGGCTTTTTCTGCTCAAGGAACTGAAACGCAAGCGTCCCGATATCGAGGTTATCCTGTTGACCCATAACGCCTCCTCCTACAACCTGCTGCAGGCGTTGCGCAACGGTGCTCACGATTTCATTGTTCGACCGATTGATTCGGGGGAATTTCTTTTCCAGGCCCTGGAAAGGGCCTACCGGGCGATCCAGTTGCGGCAGGAAGAACGACAACTGGTTATAGAACTTGAAGTGCGAAACCGGCAGATGAGCAGCACCCTGAACCGCATGTCGGAACTGCAGCACGCCCTTGAACGTCTGGCAATGCTCGAAGATCCGGGGGAACTGCTGCAGGGGCTGCTTGACGCAGCGGTCGGGCTGGTTCATGCCGAACGCGGGCTGCTGGCCCTTATCGGCAGAGATGGAGACCTTGCCGTCAAGCTCAGCCGGGGACTGGACCAGGAATTTTGCCGGGCCTGCGCCGAAAAAATCCCGGACGGTCTGCTCAGTGCGATCTTCGACCATGGGCGGCCCATTCTGATCGCCGGCAAGCTGCCACCCAAGCTGGAACAGAAAACAGCCGCGGAGGAACGCCAAGCACTCTTCATCACCCCGGGCGTACTGGCCATCCCGGTACGAAGCGGGACACGTCCGATCGGCCTGCTGGTCATGGCCGGGCATCCCCGCCAGTTGCCTTTCAACGAAGCCGACCTGCAGCGCCTCACCCAGCTGGCCGCTCACGCCGCCCTGTTGCTGGAGAAAGCCGGCCGCATCCGCCAGTTGAACAAACAGGCTCAACAACGTCAATATGCCTGAACAGTGGCTGCTGCAGCACGGCCTGCCGGCCCTGTTCCTGCTCAGCTTTGCCGCCTCGACCCTGCTCCCGCTCGGGTCCGAATGGTTGCTGGTCGCCCTGTTGGCTGTCGGCAAGGATCCCCTTGCCTGCGTTCTGACAGCCACCGTCGGCAATACTCTCGGCGCCCTGACCAGCTATCTCATCGGTTTCTACGGTGCGGATTGGCTCAATAAACGCGTGTTGCGTATCTCACCCGACCGTCAACGCCGCGCGGCCCGCTGGTACCAGCAATTCGGCAGCTGGTCCCTGCTCTTCAGCTGGCTGCCGATCATCGGTGACCCCCTCTGCCTGCTGGCCGGCTACTGCCGGGTCCCGGTTCCCTGGTTTCTGTTGCTGACCGGCACCGGCAAAGGAGCCCGGTATCTGTCGGTGGCCGGGCTCGCGGGCCTGTTCATTTCGCCCTGAAAACCTCCGAGCGGAAGAGAATCCCCGCGTCAGGAACCCGCCGCCGCCGCTCCCGTAACGTCCCCGGTTTTCAGCTCGTCCCGAATCCGCCCGACCAGGCCATCCGCATCAAGGCCATATCGCGCGCGCAGCTGATCCTGGCTTCCCTGTTCGATAAAACGATCAGGAAGGCCGATCAAAACCAGTCGCGGCGCCACACCGGCAGCAGCGTAAAGTTCGCTGACGGCACTGCCGAACCCCCCCTGAAGCGTATTCTCCTCGACCGTGACAACAAGTCCGGTCGCGGCCGCCTGCAGCAGCAAACGTTCATCCAGCGGCTTGATAAAACGGGGATCAATCACCCGAAGCTGCACCCCTTCGGCCGCCAGGGTCTCGGCAGCCTCAAGCGCCGCCTGCACAGCCGAACCGACCGCCAGGACAGCCCCGTCGTCACCCTCCCGCAGCACTTCCCCGCTGCCGATTTCAACCGCCTGCGGCTGGTCAGCCAGAGCAAGCCCCAGGGCCTTGCCGCGCGGATAGCGATAGGCGAAAGGACCGTCATGCAGTCGGGCGGTTTCCATGGCACGCTGCAACTGCTGTTCGTCCCGCGGCACCATAAAGGTCAGGTTGGGAATGTGACGCATGAAAGACAGATCGAAAGCTCCATGGTGAGTCGGGCCGTCGGCCCCGACCAGCCCGCCACGATCCATGGCAAAGGTCACCGGCAGATTCTGCAGGCAGACATCATGGACCACCTGGTCATAGGCGCGCTGCATGAAAGTCGAATAGATGGCGACCACCGGCCGCAGGCCACGACAGGCGAGTCCGGCGGCAAAGGTCACGGCATGCTGTTCGGCAATCCCGACATCATAAAACCGCTCCGGGAAGGTGGTGGAAAATTCCTTCAGCCCGGTCCCTTCCAGCATGGCGGCAGTGATAGCGACGATGCGCTCGTCCCGCGCGGCCATCTGCACCAGCGTCGAACCGAAAACCCCGGTAAAGCTTCCGCCGCCCCCCTTGGCAGCGATGACCTCGCCGGTCTCGGCATCAAATGGTCCGACGCCGTGAAATTTCGACGGCTCCCGCTCGGCCGGAGCAAAACCATGGCCTTTGCGGGTAACGACATGCACCAGCACCGGCCCCTCCAGGCGCGTGACATTCGTCAGGGTTTCAATCAACTCATCGAGATTATGACCGTCAATGGGACCGAAGTAATCGAAGCCGAAAGCCTCGAACAGCATGCCCGGCGTCAGGAACCCTTTCAGAGAATGCTCGGCACGACTCGCCAGAGAGAGCAGGTCCTTGCCGATTTTCGGCATCGAACCGATAATCTGGGTCGCCTCTTTCTTCATGCGGACGAAGAAATCGGACGTCATCTTCCGGCTCAGGAATGAGGAAATCGCCCCGACGTTGGGAGAAATCGACATTTCGTTGTCGTTGAGAATGACGACCAGATTCTTCTTCAGATGCCCGGCCTGATTGAAGGCCTCGTAGGCAAGCCCAGCGGTCAGGGAACCGTCACCGATGACGGCAACGATCTTTTCTTCTCCGCCGCAGGCGTCACGAGCCGCCGCCATGCCGAGAGCGGCGGAAACCGAGGTGCTGGAATGCCCGACATCGAAAGAATCGTGCGGGCTCTCGGATCGTTTCGGAAACCCGCTCAAACCGTCGAGCTGACGCAGGGTGGAAAAAGCTTTCCGCCGGCCGGTGAGCATTTTGTGGGCGTAGGCCTGGTGGCCGACATCCCAGACAATCTTGTCATGGGGACTGTCAAGAACCCGGTGCAGGGCCAGGGTCAGCTCGACAACCCCCAGGGAACTGGCCAGATGCCCGCCGGTTCTGGACACGGACTGGATGATCTCACTGCGCAATTCATCGGCCAGTTGCCTGAGCTGTTCGCGGCTCAGATCTTTAATCCGGGCCGGTGATTCTATGGTTTCCAACAACATTGTCTTTATCCTCTCCCCTGAGGACTGTCGCCGGGCTGTCAACCGGATACCGGCTCTTTCGGATCGGATGACCGGTCTGCCCCGGGTCGAAAGATCCCGCAGTCCACTTTAAACACTTCGATCGACAATATAACGGGCGATCTGCCGCAGCGGCTCGGCCTCCTCACCGAACGGCTGCAGGGCCGCAAGGGCCAGGTCCCGCAATTCAACGGCTTTCTGGCGCGCCTCTTCAAGCCCGAGCAGAGCCGGGTAAGTCGCCTTGCCGCGCTGCTGGTCACTGCCGACATCCTTGCCGAGCTGCGCCTGGTCGCCGACAATATCGAGGATATCATCCGCGACCTGGAAAGCGAGCCCGGCGGCTTCTCCGTAACGACTCAAAGAGGCGAAGGTCTCTTCATCCGCTCCGGCAACCAGGGCGCCGGTCTGAATGGCTGCCAGGATCAGGGCACCGGTCTTGCGGGTATGGATGAATTCCAGGGTCGGGAAGTCGATGGCCCTGCCCTCTGATTCCATGTCCACCACCTGCCCGGCGACCATGCCGAACGAGCCGGCACTGCGGGCCATCAACTCAAGGATCCGCAACCGCGTCACCGGAGCAAGTCGGGCACCGGCATCCGGGTCGGCCAACAACCGGAAAGCCTCGGTCAGCAGCCCGTCTCCGGCCAGAATCGCCAGGGCCTCACCGAACACCCGGTGATTGGTCGGTTTGCCACGCCGGAAATCATCATCATCCATCGCCGGCAGATCATCATGAATGAGTGAGTAGGTATGAATCATCTCCATCGCGCAGGCCGCCGGGAGGACAGTCTCGCGCTCACCGCCGGCAGCTTCGCAGGCGGCGATCATCAACACCGGCCTGATGCGCTTGCCGCCGGCGAAGACCGAATAGCGCATCGCCTTGTGGAGGTTGACCGGCAGGACATCCTCGCCCGGAAGGAAATGATCAAGGGCCCGGTCAACCGCTTCAAGGCACTCACGCTGATACTGTTTCAAATCCACTTCAGGTGTCCTCTTCAGCTGTAAAGGGTTTCATCTCCAGGTTGCCGTCGGCACTGCGGGTCAATTGCTGCACCCGCGTTTCGGCCGCCGCAAGCAACTCCTGGCAACGGCTGACCCGCTTGACGCCCGATTCAAAACAGCGCAATGACTCTTCCAGGGTCAGATCGCCATTTTCCAGCCGGGAAACCAGTTCTTCGAGCTTTTTCAATGATGTCTCAAATGTTTCTTTAGCCACGGTTCCTCACACCTGAAAGTTGACGGCATTTCTTTCTCGGCCAACACATTTTTACTTTCTTGCGAAAGCATTAAAGTTGGATTATCCCGGTTGGACGAAACCGAGTCAAGATCTTTGCGTGCCCGCCGGAAACCGGAAGAACCAGCTTGTCATCAGTCCTTTCCGACGGGATGGACCATGGTTTCCCGCGTCCTCAACAGTGTCGTCAGAGTCAGAGGGTCGGTGGGAATCCCTCCCAGGCGCACGGTCCAATGCAGATGGGGCCCGGTGGAGCGCCCGGTGCTGCCGACCTCACCGACGATTGTGCCGGGACGCACGTCCCGGCCGGGCTTCACCCCAAGTGACTGCAAGTGCGCCAGAACCGAAACCAGTCCGCCGCCATGGTCGATAACCACCGTTTTCCCGGTATAGAAAAGCGTATCCGCCAGGCGGACAGTCCCGGCCCCAGGAGCTCGAACCGGGGTTCCACGGGGACTGCGAAAATCAACCCCGGAATGGGGCGATTTCGGATGTCCGTTGAGAATCCGCCGCAGGCCAAAAGGGCTGCCGACCGGATTATCGACCGGGCGGCGGAAACCACTCCAGAACCGGGAGGGAGTATCAACGGCATAGATTTCCTGCAACATTCGTCGTTCCCGACCGATGCGCTCCAAGACAGCCGGCTTTCGGGGGGTGACCTGCGCCGACGGCAATGTCAAACGCTCGACCGGGCGACGGGCGGCCACAACGTTCAGCTCATTCCGATAGCGCCTGGTCCTGCCGGCCCGGTCGACAGCGTAGACCTGCAGCGGATAACGTCCGGGAGCCTGACCTGGCTTGACCGCCAGCAACAGCCTGCCCCGGTCGTGCTGCAGATCGAAAATAGCGGGGGCATCATTCCAGCGAACAGCGGCAAAAATGACATCCGGCGCTTCAAGTCGCAACAGAAAAGCTTCTCCGTCCTGCACCTGCCGGGGATAAACCTTCAGTCCGGCGGCGAAAACCGGAGAAGCAACCAGTAACAGCAGCAGCAACCAACCTTTCAAGGCTCGGATTCTTCCACCGCCACCGTCAGCACCCCTTCAGCCAGCCTGACCCGCAGCTTGTCACCGGGACCGACATCGGCAGCATGACGAACCACCGTCTGTCCCGGGTGTTTAAAAACAATGCTGTACCCCCGGGCAAGAGTGTGCAGCGGCGACAGGGCATCGAGTCGCGCCGACGACAGCTCCAGGCGCTGCCGCGCCATCTGCAGGCCACTGGCGACAGAACGGTACAGGCGCTGCTGCAGATGATCGAACCGGCTGCGCTGCAGCTGCAGCTGCTGTTGCGGCGGAATCAGTCGCCGGCTGAGACCGGTCACCCGCTCCCGCAGCAGCTGAATGCGGCCGCGCATCTGCCCTGCCAGGCGCAGCGCCAGTTGATCGAGATGAGACTCCAGCTCCCGGCGGTTGCGAACCACCAGTTCCGCCGCGGCACTCGGCGTCGGCGCCCGCAGGTCAGCGACAAAATCACAGATTGTCCAGTCGGTCTCATGACCGACCGCGGAAATCACCGGGCAGGCCGAAGCATGCACCGCGCGGGCAACCACCTCCTCGTTGAAAGCCCAGAGGTCTTCGAGGGAACCACCGCCACGACCGACAATCATGACGTCGACGCCGCAACGATTGAGATCAGCGATTCCCGCGGCGATTTCCTCTTCCGCCCCCTCCCCCTGGACCCGAACCGGCCGCACCAGGACCTCGACTCCGACCGAGCGCCGCCCGAGGATGTTGAGAATATCGCGAATGGCGGCCCCGGTCGCGGACGTCACCACCCCGATGCGACGGGGAAACGCCGGCAGGGAACGTTTGCGCGCCTCGGCAAACAGGCCCTCCTGCGCCAATCGCCGCTTGAGTTGCTCGAAGGCCAGCTGCAGCCCGCCGACCCCGCTCGGCTCGATACTTTCAATGATCAGCTGCAGTTCACCACGCGAACGATAAACCGAAATCCGCCCCCGGCAGATCACCTGCATGCCGTTGTCCGGCTGAAATTTCAGTCTCCGCGCCTGACTGCGGAACATCACGCCGCGCAGTTGGGCTTCGGCATCCTTGAGGGTCAGGTAGAGATGACCCGAGGCCGGGCGGGAAAAATTGGAAAGTTCGCCTTCGACCAGCACCTCGACGAAATTATCCTCGACCAGCTCCTGCAGCAGGCTGACCAGTCGAGAAACACTGAGTGGTCCCTGCGCCGCCAATCCGTGCATTGGAACGTTCATCCTGCGTTGACTTCCACGGTTAAATCTCCTATGAATACCTTGCGCCGCCACACGATGACGGCCGTCATCTTTTCGGAGTACGTGCATGCAACCTTATGTCGTGACCATTGCCAGTGAAAAAGGTGGAGTCGGAAAAACCACCCTGGCAACCAATCTGGCCATCTATCTCAAAGCCCTGCGCGAAGACCTGCCGGTAACGCTGTTCAGTTTCGACAACCATTTCTCCGTCGATCAGATGTTCCGCATCGGCAACCGGCAGCCGACCGGAGACGTTTATTCCCTGTTGACCGGAACGCCGCTCCAGGAGCTGCTTGAGACCGGGGAATTCGGCGTCCAGTTCATCCCCTCCAGCCTGCGACTGGGGGAGTTGCGCGAACGGATGAGCGACCCGGCCCTGCTCGGCAACCTGCTCTGCCAGGCCGACCTGCAGGGGGTGGTACTGATCGACACCCGTCCAGACCTGGACGAATTCACCGCCAATGCCCTCTACTGCGCCGACCGGGTCATTGTCCCGGTCAAAGACGCTCCTTCACTGGAAAACAGCCGCCGGCTCTACCGCTTTTTCGAGCACCATGAACTGTCCCGGCAGGCGTTGCGCATCCTGCCCTGCCTGGTTGATTCCCGCATCCGCTACCAGGAAGGCCCCTTCACCAACCCTTACCAATTGCTCAAGGCCTATGCCCTCAACCGCGGTTATCGCTGCATGGAGGGTTTTATCGCCAAGAGCCCGAAGGTGGAATCCCTCAACACCAATCCGGAGGGAAAAGTCTACCCGATCCTGACTCACGGACGCGGCACCGAGGTTCATCTGCAGCTTGCCAGCCAGGCCCGCCAGTTGCTGCTGGATGTCGACGCCGCCGACCAGCGCCGCCTGGCGGAGATGGCAGCCGCCCTGTCGACTCTCCTGCAACGCCGGCAACAAGGCCATCGGCAGCGGCTGGAGCGGCTCTCCGGCCGGTGCCTGGCCTGCGGAGAACAGTTGCCGGCTGCGGGTATCGAGGGATTTTACCTGGAAACCGGCGACAGCAACCAGGCCGGCTTCATTGAATCGGACTGTTTCACCGACATGGTTTTCGGCTCCGTCTACCAGGGCGGCAGGGGCAAGCCATCCCAGAACGGCATGCAGGAACTTTTTCTCGAATCGGCAACGCGCAGCTACTTTGCTCTTGCCGTCCCCTCCGGGGCGGACGGCCCCGTCTTCTTCCGATTCGACGAAGAAGGTCGGGAGCTCTCCAGCCGACCGGTGGCGACAAATACCCGCGACGGTCTCTTCAACCGCGGCCCATCGAGCCTGTTGAAATTCTGGAACCGCCTGGAGAAACAGATTCCCGGCGAATTCGCACTGCTGCGCAAGGGGCCTGACGGCCAGGCAGAGGAAATCCTCGCCGGCAGCAACTATCGAGCCTTCAGCCAGGTCAAGCAGTTGGTCGGCATGCGCCTGCAGGGGGTATAACGCCTCGAGCGTCCTTTCAACCCGTCCCGGGTCGCTGCACCAGCGCCGAGGCGGGCACCACCCGGACGCCCCGGTCACGCAAAAAACCCTGCTCGCGCCGCAGGGCCTCAAGCGTCTGTGGATAAGGGTGGCAGATGCCGATGGCGCTGCCCCTGCGCGCCGCAAGCAGGGCGAGCTTGCGAATCTGCAGAGATATGCGATCGACATCGCGGTCATTGTCGAGAAACATGTCCCGCGAGGCGACCGGAACACCGATATCCCTGGCCTCGGCCGCGGCCACCGACAATCCGGTGGTGCGGCTGTCGATGAAAAACAGTCCCTCGCCGCGCATCACCTCCAGCACCGGCCGCATCTTCCCCGCGTTGGCGGTAAAACGTGACCCCATGTGATTATTACCGCCGACGGCGTAGGGTATTTTTTCCAGATAGCTGTAGAATCTCTTGCGGATCTCCCCGTTCGACAATTTAACCAGCAACGCGTTGTCCCCCGGACTGGTAGCGGGATAGGCGAGCGGCTCCATGGGAATATGGATCATGACCTCGCGCTTGTGCCGATGAGCCAGGGTCGCCACCTCGGCGGCATGCCGGGTGTTGGGCAGGATCGACAAGGTCACCGGAAGGTCAATATCAAGCAGTTGACGCACCCTCTGCAGGTCGCGGCCGAGATCGTCCATGATAATGACGACCCGCGCCCCGGCAGGGACGGGAGGTGCCTCGGTCTGGAGGAAGAAAAGGCGATAACGGACTCTGCCGTCAAGCAGTACCGCCAGCGCACGCCCGGACGTATCGACCTGCAGTTCAATCGTACCGGCCAGGCGGCCCAGGCGCCGACGCAGTTCGTCGAGAACCTCCCGGGAGGGGAAAGACGCTGACAGGGTCAGTTCGGTCACCTCTCCCCGCTGCCGCGCGACAAGGTGCTGCAGAGAAGCGCCGCTGCGCAACATGGCGCTTTCCAGTTCAACCCTGACGTCCTCCAGCAGCAGCCGGGTGTCGGGCGATTTGACCGGGACCTGGTAGTGCTCGCGCATCCGGGCGAGAAAAAGCAGGCTGCCGAGCAGGAATCCCCCCAGGAACAGGACCGCCAGGGCAACCCGAAGGCCGTTGCCCTGGCCGCCGGCTCTGGATCGTCGGGCCTTAGCCGGTTGTTTTTTCTTTTGTGTTCTACGGGATGCCATTCTTGCCGCCAAACTGTCAGGGCCGGATTCCGGCTTTCAATCTCCTGAATCGGGAACCCTTTCAGGCCGCCTGTTTCTCCGCTTGAAAGATCTTCATCCCCTTGAGCAGATCCAGGGCCCGCATCAATTGGTAATCACTGCGGTCTTCCTTGCTCAGGCGTGATTTTGCAGGAACCTTTTCACTGTCCCCGGCAGCGGGTGGCGTAGCGAAATGATGGGCGAGATCTTTTTCACTGAAATGCTGCTCTTCCTCACTTTCTTTTGCCTGCAGCGGGTGAACTTCGATATCAGGGGTAATCCCCCGAGCCTGAATGGAGGTTCCGCTGGGGGTAAAGTAACGCGCGGTGGTCAGGCGCAACCCCGCACCGTCGGCAAGCGGGATAATGGTCTGCACCGAGCCCTTGCCGAAGCTGCGGGTTCCGAGGACCAGGGCCCGATGATGATCCTGCAGCGCCCCGGCCACGATTTCCGAAGCACTGGCACTGCCGCCGTCGATGAGAACCACCATGGGATAGTTCGGCTCGGTCCCCGCGGCATGTGCCGAGAAGGTCATCTGGCTCTCCGGTTCACGCCCCTCGGTATAGACGATCAGACCGGAGGAAAGGAACGTATCGGAAACGGCAACGGCCTGATCAAGTAATCCCCCCGGGTTGTTGCGCAAATCGAGAATCAACCCGCCAAGACCGGCGCCGCCGCTCTCTTTGTTCAGGGCGGCCAGGGCCTGGTGCAGTTCGTCGCCGGTCTTTTCCTGAAACTGGGTCAACCTGGCATAGCCGATCTGTCCATCCAGCATTCTGGACTTGACGGAATGGATGCGGATAACTTCCCGGATCAGGGTGAATTTCTTCGGCACATCGAAACTGTCACGCATGACGGTGATATTGATTTCGCTGCCGGCCGGACCACGCATCATCTTGACCGCTTCCATCAGGCTCAGGCTCTTGGTGTAACGGTCCTCGATCTTGACAATCTGGTCACCGGGCTGCAATCCGGCCCGGAAAGCCGGGGTATCCTCGATCGGTGAAACAATGATCAGTTGACCGTCACGCATGGTGATTTCGATGCCCAGCCCACCGAATTCACCCTTGGTGTCAATACGCATCTCCCGGTAAACCTCCGGCGGCATGAACCCGGAATGGGGATCAAGGGACTCAAGCATGCCGTTGATGGCACCGTAGATCAATTGTTTCAGATCGACCTCTTCAACATAGCTTTTGCGGACAATGCTCAGAACATCGGTAAAGAGTTGCAATTGACGATAGGGGTTCTCCTCACCATCGTCCTCGGCACCCGAATTCGGCGTCAACCAGAGGCCGCAGAGCAACACTCCGGTCAACAAGATGGCCAGCAAGCGGATTTTTCTAAAGCGACGCATAACGCCCTCCTGAGTTCCCCGGATTTTCAACGATGCCGGCGCGTCAGCCAGCGCAGCGGGTCCTGGGGGGTTCCACCTTTGCGAATTTCAAAATAGACCACATCCGACCCCTCAAAACCCGAAACAGCTATTGCTTCCCCTCTTTCGACCCGGTCTCCCGCCTTGCGAAGCAGTCGGCTGGCCTGCGCATAAAGGGAATAATAGCCGTCACCGTGATCAATGATGAGCAGATTACCATAGCCGCGAAACGGTTTGGCAAAAATGACGGAACCGTCCCACACCGCCTTGATCGGTGTCTCTCCGTTGATCCCGATCTCGATTCCATGGCTGTCATAGCGGGTGCCGAGTTCGGGATGGCGACCGGTACCGAAACCTATCCTCACGGGCCCCCGAACCGGCCAGGGAAGACGTCCCCGCTGACCGGCAAAGCCGGTTTTCTTACCAGCAGACGTAACAACGGTGTCCTGTTCCAGTTTTTTGACCAGAGCGGAGAGCCGCGCGGCTTTCTCTTCCAGCTCATGCAGCAGCACCGCCAGGGCCTCTTCATCGTGTCGCACTCTCGCCAGCAACTGCTGTCGATTACGCTGGGCCTGCCGAAGTTTCTTTTCCCGCTCACGCCGTGCGGCAAGAGCGCGCTGCTGATCCCGCTGCAGTTCGGCCAGACGCTTCAGTTCGGTTTCTGTCAGTCGCACCTGGCGACGGTAATCCTCGAGCAGCTGCCGGTCATGCCGCACCATGCGCTGCAGAAAATGGTATTCCTCGGCCATGGCGGCCGGAGAGCGGGCGGAAAAGAGGACCTTGACCAGGCGGATATCGCCACCCTTGTAGAGGACCCTGAGCCGTTCCCTGACCTGACCTTCAAGGGCACGCTGATTTTTCCGCGCCTTGTTGACGGCGGTCTGCTGATCAGCAACCTTTTCAGTCAACAGGGCAAGTTGCCGTCGAGCCTGCTGTAAATGCTGCCGGGCGGCGCGCAACTGCGCATCACCCCGATGGAGCCGGCTGACCAGTTTACGGGCCGCTGCCTGCTTGGCCGCCAGCTGCCGGTTGGTGGTCTTGATCCGCTGCTGCAGCTGCTGCAGGTCGCGACGGGTATCATCCAGTTTTTCTCCCCCCGAGACGGAAGCTGAGAAAAACAGCAGCAGAAGCAGTCCGGTCAGTAGGAAACGCAATGCCACCATCAGATACGTACGAACTTGCGCAGGGAAAAAAGACTGCCGAACAGGCCGAGCAGGCAACCGAGAAGAACGATCAATATTTGCCAGTGCGGCGGCAGGAAGCTGATTTTTCCCAGGCCGCTGGCCAGCAGCAGCCGGCCGAGATCCTCCTTGAGAACCATCGAGAAAAAGAGAAAGCTGGTCAACAGGGCAAGAAGGCCGCCAAGGGCGCCCTGCAGGGCGCCTTCAAGCAGAAAGGGAGCCTTGATAAATGCCGGCGTCCCACCGACCAGGGCCATAACCTCGAGTTCTTCACGACGGGCGTAGAGAGTCAGCTTGATCGTGTTGGAGACAATGAAGAGCGCGGCAAACAACAGAAATCCGCCCAGCACCAGGCCGGCTGTTCGCAACAGCCCGAGAAAGGCCTCGAATCGCTCCAGCCATTCCTGACCGTAACGCAGGTCAGAAAAGGATTTATTGCGACGCAGGCGCTCCACCACCCGCTGAACCCCGGCACTGTTGCGATATTTTTCTTTCAACCGGACTTCAAGTGCCGCCGGGAGAAAGTCGTTCGCCATCCCCTGAAGTAGATCAGCATCATCTCCCAGGCGGACCTGAAACCGTTTGAACGCCTGCCGAGGACTGATATAGGCCACGCTTTCAACCTCGGGATACTGACGGATCCCGCTCAGCTGACGGTCGAGAACAGGACTGGCCGGGGGGTGATCGAAGTAGGCCACCACCTGCACGTCGCGGCTCCAATGGCGGGTCAGTTGCTGCACGTTGATGACAATCAGGGCAAAAAAAGCCAGGATCACCAGCGCAACCGTCACCGTGCTGATGGCGGCGCTGCAGAGAAAAGGGCTCTGTCGCATATTGCGCAGCGCCCGGAGAAGAAAATAGATGATTTTTCGCATGGCAACTGAAATCGCTGGCAGGGTGTTAAAAAAAAGTTCTGTTCTTCAGGCTGAGCAAAAATGTCCGGATGCGAAGCGCCCGCAGCTCCGCGGCATAAGGCGTACCGGAAGGTACGTCGTTGACGCGGGGGAAGGGCAACGAAGCAGATGGGCGTTTTTCATCAGCCTGCCTGGCCTGGTTGAAAAAATCACGTTCCCCAGGCTGAGCAAAAATGTCCAGATGCGAGGCGCCCGCAGCTCCGCGGCATAAGGCGTACCGGAAGGTACGTCGTTGACGCGGGGGAAGGGCAACGAAGCAGATGGGCGTTTTTCATCAGCCTGCCTGGCCTGGTTGAAAAAATCACGTTCCCCAGGCTGAGCAAAAATGTCCAGATGCGAGGCGCCCGCAGCTCCGCGGCATAAGGCGTACCGGAAGGTACGTCGTTGACGCGGGGAAAGGGCAACGAAGCAGATGGGCGTTTTTCATCAGCCTGCCTATGGCGTCAGGTCACGGACCAGACGCCCCTGATCAAGAGTCAGAACCCGGCGCGGAAACCGGCGGATGATGTCCCGGTCATGAGTCGCCAGCAGAACCGTTGTTCCACGGGCGTTGGCGCCTTTGAACAGTTCCATAACCTCACGGGTATTGTCCGGATCAAGATTGCCGGTCGGTTCATCGGCAATCAGCACCAGGGGATCAATAACCAGCGCCCTGGCAATGGCGATCCGTTGCTGTTCTCCACCTGAGAGTTCCAGCGGATAACGCTTGATCTTGTGCTCAAGACCGACGAGCTTCAACACCTGGTAGACCTTGTTGCTGACCTCGTAACGTTTTTTCCCCTGGATTTCAAGAGGAAAGGCGACATTCTCGAACACACTGCGACTGTTGATCAGCTTGAAATCCTGGAACACAACACCCAGTCGCCGTCGCATCAGGGCAATTTTCTTGCCGTTCATGCGGGTCAGATTCTGACCGTTGATGAGGATCTGTCCCCGGGAAGGCTTTTCGGCCGCGAACAAAAGTTTGAGAAGCGTTGATTTACCGGCCCCAGAAGGACCGGTGATATAGACAAACTCACCCTTGGCGACCTTCAGGGTCAGATCTCTGACAGCCGAGGAGTCCTTCTGGTAACTCTTGTTGAGATTATAGACCTGAATCATCCCGCCCCCTACCAGTCACTGTAGGGGATACCGTTAAGGCCCACCTTGTCGGAACCGCTCTTGACATCGTAGACCCCTCCTTCCGCCAATTCCCCGTCATCCGTCGGTTCGGGCGGCAAAACCTCCCAGCTGTCGCTGGCACCGGTGAAGGGATCACGCGGCACCCCGCGCAGGTACTTTGATGTCACCAGCTCGTCGAGAGATTCGGGATAGCGGTTGTGGTCGGCAAAGAAGGCGTCAATGGCGTGCCGCATCTGGTAGAGATCCTCCATCAGAACCGTTTCCCGCGCTTTAACCGTACTCTGCTTGTAACTCGGCACCGAGATCGCTGCAAGAATACCGATGATCGACATGACGATCAAAAGTTCGATCAGGGTGAAACCGCGCTGTCGTTTCAATCGCTGCATGTTTCTTTACCAGGTGTTGTAGGGGGTGCCGTCCAGCCCGATGGCATCACTCTGCGAATAGATATCATACACATTGTCACCGCCCCAGACCGTCGAATCGGGATCATCTTCCAGCGAACGCAGACCCCATCCTTCATTGTAACGGTCGAAAGGATCCTTGGGGATACGACGCAGGTAACGTTTCTTGAAGGGGTAGAGCCCGCCCCAATCCTTTCCTTCGAGCAGAACCTCAAGACTTTCCGGGTACCCGGTGTCGTTGATCGAAACAATAATTTTCTTCTCGGCCACCGCCCTGTCGAAATCGGCCTTGTAGGCATCGATGGCGTTGCGCACTATTCTCAGGCTGCGCTGCAACTCGATTTCCCGGGTCCGCTTCACCGTAACTTCGGCCATAGGCAATACCGCCGAAGCCAGAACGGCCAGAATCGCCATGGTGACGATCAGCTCGATCAGGGAAAGTCCCTTATGTCCAACCCGGTACCGACAACCCAATTAACGAACCTCCACCAGGGTTCCTTCGGCAGTGACCTTCAGACGATTGCCGGCCGGATCACGAAAATTGATCCGCTGCAGGTTGACCTTGGCCGTGCCGGGCTTGAGAGCGCGGAAAACCAGCTGATAGAGGACACCGTCACCGGAAACACCCTGGCCTCCGGCACCCTGTTTGTAGCCGACGATGATCTGTCCCCGGGCCTGGTTGGGGCTGGTGGTGAAAACCGTGGCGGTGCCGCCGGAACGCAGGAAGCTTCCTTCCGTAGCACGCACGAACTGCAGCAATTGATGATCGAAAGAAACGAACATCGGTGCGCTGTACAAGTCTTCAACCCCGTCGACACGCACCGTGAGGGTGAACTCCTGACCGGCATCGATCAGCTTCGGTCCCTGGAAATAGGCCCGACTGACAACGTCCGGGATGGGGATACTCAATTGCGGCACACTGTCAACCGGACCCTTTTCATCGGTCGGAACAGCCTGAGGAACAGCCTGGGGAACAGCAGCGCCGGCCTCTCCGGGAGCCTCATCCGCAGGTGTTGACGGTGCAGAGGGAACCTCGTTCCGGGCAGGGGTGCCCGCGGGGACGGACTTGTCCGTTTCCGGCGCCTTGTCTTCGAGCAACTCGCGGGCCTGGGGAGAAATCCCCTGATCCCCCAGCTTCAGTTCCATCGCTGGCATCGCCTCATGCGGGATCACGGCCGGAACATTCTGTGGTCGGGGAAGTTTCTGCTGAGCATCGAAATCCTTGGCGAAGGCCTGGAAGCTCGGTCCGACCTGGAAGGTATCTTCAGACCCCGACCAGATACTCGACACGTCCGCTTTCGGCAGGTCGAGATTCTTGACGATGTGAGGGGTAATCGAAAGCAGGATCTCCCGTTTCTGCACGCTGTTGTCGTGTCCTGACACGAGGGAACCGAGAAACGGGATATCACCCAACCAGGGGATGGTGTCCTTCTGTTTGGACGAACGATCTTCCAACAGCCCCCCCAAAATCGTTCTTTCTCCATCTTTCAGGGTGATGGCCGTCTGCGCGGTCGTGGTCTGGATGGTCAGCGCCCTGGTACCGCTCTCCGTGGTGAATTCCCCGATGACGCTTGACACTTCCAGGTCGAGCTTTGTCACCACGGTGTTATCCAGCTGGATATCCGGTTCGACATTGAGCTTCACCCCGACATCAACGTACTGAATGTTGTCCGAACGGGTATTGTTGTCGGAGGTTGTCACGGTGATGATCGGTTCGCGCGTCCCGACATGAATCTTGGCCTTTTCCTTATTTTTAACGCGCAACTTCGGGTTGGCCAGGACCTCGGCCGACGTCAGGCTCTTGGCAAAATCGAAAGTAGCACTCGGCAATGTATAAAAGGTCTCAAGATTGCTCAGGCCGCTGACCAGGTTGTCCGTCGAACTTCCCAGGGTACTGTCGACAATTTTCCCGGAATCCTTTTTGGAAAAACCCAGCCCCGCGGAATAGGCGGACAGACTGACGCCGATTTTTTCCAGATCGGTCTTGCTCACTCCGACCAGTTCAAGGTCAAAAACCACCTCGGCCTCGGCCCGGTCGGCCGCCTTGAGAATCTGTTCCGCCAGCTTGATAACCTGCGGTTTGTCCCTTATCACCAGAGCGTTGAGCTGTTCATTAACATAGATCTTGCGCAACTGCAGCATGGTGCGCAACATGTTGACCGCTTTTTTGGCGTCGATATTCGACAGGTAAAAGGTCTGGATAATCAGATCCTGGTACTGCTTTTCCTTCTCCTTGGTCTTGGGGTAGAGAATCACGGTTTTCGGATTGAGCACCCGTTTCTCCAGTTTGTTCATTTTCAACAGCAGTTCCAACGCCTGAGCGAAGGTCGCATCTTCGAGAAAAACCGTGACCTGCTGCCGTTCGACATCTTCATCAAAAATAAAATTGATTCCCGACAGTTTGGAGAGGATTTTAAAAACGTCCTTGACCTTGGCATTCTTGAACTTCAGGGTGATCGGCTGGGTCGATGTGACATCAAGTTCAACCCCGTCGATCAGAGTCAGGCCGACCCGGCGAATCTTGGCCTGCAGCTGCATGGCACGTGCATGGTCGGGAACCAGCAACAGGGCCTGGTCGATGCTGTTGGCCGCCTGGTTGAAGCGTCGCTGTTTGTAGAACTCTTCGGCCTCACTGACCAATTCATCGGCATGGAGGATTTCCTGAACCCGGCGCATCTCCTGGTCCGCGGTTTCCAGGCTCGGATCGAGAGAGCTGGCCTGCAGGTATTCACTGACCGCCTGCTGGTATTGCTGCTCATTGCGGTATTTTCGCGCCTTGTTGAGATGATCGAGAGCCGCCCGGGAACGCGCGTCGAACAGTTTCATCCGGTATTCCTGGCTGTCCGGGTTCTCACGCAACGCCTCACTGTACTTGAGCACCGCCTCATCGTAGCGTGCCTGACGCACCAATTCCTCACCCGATTCAAATGCCTTCTGCGCGGCACACCCGGTGAGCAACAGCAACAGGCTCCCCCATAGTGCAAGCTGCTTCCATGTCTGCTTCATGCAAAACCTCATAGGTCAATGTTTCTCCGGTCCAGCCGGAGATACAATCCTGCGAATCTTTCCGGCACCCTCGCGATCAAGGCTGGTAGCGCTTGAACGACTTAAGTTGGGGACGCCGAATGGGTGGAACCGGATGCTGGGGCATCGGTTCATCCGAGGTCGTTCCCGGTTGCGCTGCCATTCCTGGAAGCGGGGACGGGCTGTCCTCGGCATCCTTCAGATCCACCCGGATCAAGGCTGACCGACCCTGCTGGCGAATGATGATTTCATCCGCGTTCATCTCCTCCACCTGGAACTGGTTTTCCTTGCCGAAACGCGTCCCCTCGCTGACAATAAACAATTCATCACCGGCAGCGAGAAAAACAGACTGCCGGTTATCCTTGACAAACAATCCCAGAAACGTGAACCGGGTTGCGGGCGGCATCGGTGGCGGCGGCGCAGCCCCTGCCTCTGGCGGCGGAGGAGGAGGCAGGGGCTGTTTAACCACCGGCGCAGGTGGCGGTGGTGGTGGCGGCGCCGGCGGTGGCGGAACATAGAAATGGAAAATATCCCGTTTTACGCCGCTGAAGTCATTCTCCTGCCGTTCCAGCAGTTCCAGCCGCAGGGCCACTTCGTGAGGGCCGGGCTTACGGACTGTCGTCGGTTGGCTCTTTCCGCGGGAGCGGATCGCGACCCGTTCGCCGGCGACCTGATCATAGGGGTCGTACCAGATCCCATAGCCGATGGCAGCCACCAGCCCGACAGCCAGCACGATGAGCAGATGCTGACGCTTCATGCCGGCTCCAGACGAAAATAGGTGGTCATACGAATACTGAGCTTCACGCCGCCATCATCCTTGCCGCCGCTGTCAAGACTGAGGTTGTCAATGGCGATCAACCGCGGAGACTGCTCGATGAGGGAAATAAACTCTTTCACCTGCCGGTATTCCCCGCTGATGGAAAAGGTCAGGGGATATTCCAGCAGATCATGCCCCTTGCTCTTTTTCGGCTGGTAGTTGATCGCCTTGATATCCAGGCCGGTATCGCGGGCAAAACCATAGATCTCACCAACCAGCGCGCTGAGTCCGTCCCGACCGGGAATCCGTTGCTGGAATTTTTCCAGATCACGCCGGGCCTTGAGAAAGGCCTGTCGGGGGGACTGGTTGGCCACACTTAATTTCTGCGCCCGGCGCGCCCTGGCCTGCAGCTCGATGAAGGTGCGTTCCTTCCGCTTCAGGTCGGGGGAAACCCGAAGATTGATGAAACCATACAGCAGCAGGTCGAGAACCAGCAGAGCCAGCACCAGAAGCGGCCAGAGACGATTGAAACTCCAGATCGCCCGCAGACGGGCCAGTATCTGCTTCATATCTCCCCCCTGCGAACCTTGACCCCAAAGGTAATCACACCCCGGCTGCCAGGCGTCGCCCGGTCTGCATCTCTGCGGGCCTGATCAAGAAGAAGCACATCCGTAAACGCCTCCGAGGCCTGCAGGCGATCAAGCAATTCCTGCAAATCCTTCACCTTCCGGGCCTCTCCCCGAAGCAAAATGGTTCCATCCTTGAACTGCGGGCGAATCGAGGTAACGCGAACATCCGGCGGTAAAACCTCTTCCAGTCGGGAAAGAAGCAGGCTCCAGCGGTAGCTGTCGCGGGCAATAATCTGGTTGGAAAAGCGAATTTCCTTCAATTGGGCAGAGAATTCAGCGTCATTGATCGGGGTCGAATCAGCCTTGACGCCGAGCTGGCTCTCCAACTCACCAATCCGTTGCTGCAGCAGACGCGACTGACGGGTACTGGCCCGCCAGTCGGCCAGGTGAACGCCAAGACTCAGCAGCAGTACGGCACAGATACAAACATAACCGGCATACAGTGCCCGCCGATTCACATGGCTATGAGTAGCAAGGTTGATGGTCGGTCTCATAGACGGCTCACATCATCCGTTCAGCGGCACCTGCCGCTCCGGCAAGTCCGCGGGCGCGCCACTCGGGGACTCCGAGGTCAACTGCGCCGAAATGATCGAAGCGGGGGCTGACGGAAACAACTTCCTTTTCAAAAACCGTCTCCAGCGCCGCGACCAGAGAACCGGCCTCTTGCCAGTCGTTGTGCAGATAAACCCGGGCGCGATTGATTTCCGGATGCATCTCCCGGGCGCCCGCGAGAGAGCGGTTGACCTCCTGAAAGATTTTCTCGGCTGACATTCCGGCAACCCGGCTGCGCTGAAAAACCACGCGGCCATCGGCCTGGTAACGGAAACTGAGGGCGTCACCATCGCAACCGACCAGGACAAATTCATCGCCCATATCAACGACCTGCCGATACCAGTTGTACAGGTTGGCACTGTGAAAATCCAACCAGGCGGCCTGATATCCCGCCCTGTCAAACGCCTCTTCGTACTGCTCGACAACGGCACGGGCGATGACCGCCACCAGCAGACGATGACGGCCCGACTCCTGCTGCTCGAGAAGCTGATAATCCAGATGGACATCCTGAGGTTCGGCCGGAAGACTCGCCTTGAGCTGCCAGCGCAGGATTTCGCAACCTTCCTGCCGTGACTTGAAAACCGTTTCCACCTCAGTAACCAACTGTCTCCCGGCGCCGTCGGGAAGCCCGACAGAAACCCGCTCCTCCTTACCGGAGACGGGATCGAGAATCTCCCGCAAGCGCTCCACGAACAGATCGAGATTGGCGATATTCGGCTCCCGGGTTCCCACGGACAACAATCCATCATCCAGACCGAGCAGACGACCGGTGACCAGATGCCGCTGTTTTCCCCGACGCTGCATCGACACCAGGCGCAATTCGTCGGGACGGATATCGAGCCCCAGATAAGTACGTTGAAACAGGCTCATCTAACTATCTCTCCACGAAGGTCACGCGATTGATCTCAGCCAAACTGGTTGAACCGGAAACCAGTTTCTCCAGGGCGGCCTGGCGCAGAAACTGGGTTCCGGCAGCACGAGCCGCCTGTTTGAGTTTGCTGACCGGTGTTTTATTGACGATCATTTCCCGTAGATCGTCATTGAGATCAAGCAGTTCAACGATGGCGTTGCGACCATGATATCCGGTGCCATTGCACTCGTTGCAACCCTCGGGCTCATAGAACGTGTGTCCAGCATATTTATCCGGGTCGAGACCGGCCTCGCGCAGGGTAACGCGATCATAGGTCACCGGACGCCGGCAGTGAATGCAGAGTTTTCTCACCAGGCGCTGTGCTGCCACGCAATTTAAACAGGAAACAAAGTTGTAAGCGTCGATGCCCATGTGCAGAAACCGGCCGAGGACATCGAAAACATTGTTGGCATGCACCGTGGTAAAGACGAGGTGTCCGGTCAGGGCCGACTGTACGGCAATCTGGGCGGTTTCAGGATCACGGATCTCACCGACCATGATCTTGTCCGGATCGTGACGCAGGATCGAGCGCAATCCGCGGGCGAAAGTCAGCCCCTTCTTTTCATTGACCGGGATCTGGACAATCCCCTTGAGTTGATACTCAACCGGGTCCTCAATCGTGATAATCTTTTCTTCTTCGTTGAAAATCTCACTCAGGGCGGCATAAAGAGAGGTGGTTTTCCCGGAACCGGTCGGCCCGGTAACCAGCACCATGCCGTAAGGTTCGCGAATCATCCTGCGCAATCGTTTCAATTCCCGCTCGGAAAACCCGAGAACGTCCAGGGTCAGTCCCTTGAGGTCCTTGGCGATACTCTCCTTGTCGAGAATACGGATAACCGCGTCCTCACCGAAAACACTCGGCATGATCGAAACCCGGAAGTCAATCGATTTTCCCGCCATCCGCACCTTGAAACGGCCGTCCTGAGGGATGCGCCGTTCAGAGATGTCAAGCTCGCTCATGACTTTGATACGGGAGATAATCGGCCCCTGGAAGCGGGTATCGAGCGGCTCGGTAGCCCGGAACAGGACACCGTCAACACGATACTTGATGACCACCCCATCCATATTGGTTTCGATATGGATATCCGAGGCGCGCTTCTGCAGGGCGTCGTAAAGCGTTGAATCAATCAACCGGATAATCGGGCTGGTATCTTCGGTCAGCTTTTCGATAGAGAGAATCTCTTCTCCCTTTTCGGTCTCCTTGACCAGGTGCAGCTTGAAATCCTCGGAGACATCCTGCAGCATCTGCTGCGATCCACCTCCCTGCTCCAGCAGCAGGTCAATGCGGCTGGCCGCCGCAACCATCAGCGTCAACGGGGTATTGAGCAGCAGTTCCAGATCATCAAAAGTCGTGACATCCGAAGGATCGGCCATCGCCACCACCAGGCCATGGTCATCCCGTTTAACCGGCAGGAAATGATAACGCAGAGGCAATCCCGCCGGCATTTCCGCCAGCAGTTCGGGATCAGGCTGAAACTCCCTCAAATCAAGGTACTCGAGCTTGAACTGCAGGGCGAGAGCCTGAGCCAGTTCATCCTCGTTAAAGAACCCTTCGTTGACCCCGGTCTGGCCGAAACGTCCACCGACGGCTGCCATCTTCTCCAGGATCAGCTTCACCTGGGCCGGGGCGATGGACCCCATTTCAACCAGAATGTCACCCAGCTTCTTGCGCTCGAATTTCATCACCGTCCCGCTCATCCGCCGACTGTCCCCGCAAGTTGAAAGATCGGGAAATACATTGAAACGACAATGCCGCCAATAACCAGCCCCATGCCCGCCATCATCAGCGGTTCAATCAGGGTCGTCAATCGATCCAGGCGTCGCTCGACCTCACTTTCATAGTATTCGGCAACATCGGCCAGCATTTCGGGCAGGGATCCCCCGGCTTCACCGACGGAGATCATCCGCAGGGCAATGTTGGGGAAAAAGCCGGCCCGCTCAAAGCTTTCCGAGAGACCCATTCCCTCTTCAACGCGTCGCGTCGCCAGAACAATTTCCTGCTCCAGCGCCCGGTTGTTAAGGGTCCCGCGCGCCATCTGCAGCGACTGGATGACAGGAATCCCGCTGAGCAGGGTGGTTCCGAGGGTACGACAAAAACTGAGCAGAGCATATTCACCCAGCAAGGGGCCGAAAAAAGGCAGTTTCAACTTGAAGCCGTCAAACCAGAACGCTCCCTTGTCCGAAGCCAGGAAGGTTCGCATCAGGATCCCCAGCACAACCACGGCGGCAATCAGCAACGGCAGGAATTCTGTCATCCCGTTGGCGATGCCGATCACGATGCGCGTCATCAACGGCAATTGAACGTTAGCATCAGCATAAATCTGGCTGAAACGCGGGACAACAAAAAGCATCAGAAAAAAGACCACCAGCACCACGGCGATAACCAGCAACATGGGATAGAAGGAGGCATTTTTAACCTTGGCTTTCATCATTTCAAGGCGTTTCTGATATTCGATATAGCGGCCGATGGTCACCGGCAACTCACCGGTCCGCTCCCCCGCCTTGACCGAGGCGATGTAAAGATGGGGAAACGCGCGGGGGAATTTCCCCAGCGCCTCAGAAAGAGATGAGCCTCCCCGGATGTCCTCGCGTATCGCGTTGAGCACCTCATGCATCCCCCCGCTCTCCTGACGGTCGAGCAGGGTGTCAAGGACCTGCAGAATCGGCAATCCGGCCTTGAGCAGAACCATCAGCTCCTGGTTGAAGGAGAGAAAACGTCGGCTGTTCCAGCCACCGCGGGTACCGACAGACTGCGCAAGCCCCTGAAAATACCGGCGACGGATCTCGAAAACGTAAAACCCCTGCTCACGCAGGTGCTCACGCAACAACTCACGACTGCCGGACTCGAACTCCTGCTCAACCACCCGTCCGTCTGAGGTGCCTATTTTACAGACAAAGGAAGGCATAATCGTCCTAAGATATCATAAAAATCGGGCTGTTTTCACGAAAAAGCTCAACACATGGATCGGTGAGTTTATGCCGGATGGAGAATGCAAACGCCTGTCCGTCAATCATGAACTCATTGATACTTGGTTGCACTTCAAACAGGACCGAAGAAATAGACCGAAGCGGAAATGCCCAGGCAAAAAGGCCGACAGAAGACTGTCGGCCTTAATACGTTTCAGTTCATCCGGTCCTGATCTTGCCATCCTCGTGGGACTGTCACCGATCCGGACGTCAGTAGCTCAAGGCATCGTGCTCGACACCATGGCAACTCAGGGTACAGCTGCCATGACGGGACGCGACTCCCTGGGCCTTGTATTCGAGCCTGCCGTTTGCGGCCGGCCGTACCACGTCCTCGTTGAAACGGATCAGGTACTGATTCTGCTGGCTGCCGTGGGCATCGTGGCAGGTAAAACAGGACGTGCCCGCTTCACCACGAGAGCGGTCACCCAGGATATGCAGACTGTGCAGGGAGAAACTCTCATCACCAAGGATACTGTTGCGGTCATGACAAGTATAGCAGAGCTGATAAGCGTAATAACTCTCATTGCGCCCGTCATCCATCTCGTAATTGTATTTCAACAGCCCACGGAAACGTGACCCGTGCGGGCCCCGGGGCCCATCGATCTCATCACTGCCATGACAGGAGCTGCAGCTTATAATCGAAACGTCACCCTGCCGTTCCTGCGTTTCGTTATAAGGCTCAAGCAGGCTGATCACATACTTGTTCCGGCCCTCACCCTCAACCGGATGAAAGGACCGATTGGTCACCTTGAACTCGAGATGTTTATCCGTTGAGTCCACGGGAAGATTGGCACTGCTGGAATGGCACCGGTAGCAGAGTTCATATTCATCCTTGATGTCAGCAATGAAATTCCCCACCCGGCGCCCCTTCAACCCCCTGAATGGAGCTTCGGAACTGACCAGATGGGGATCATGACAATCGACACACTCAGAATGCCGGGTGGCATTGACAATTTCTTCGGGCAGAGCCTCACCCTGGCGGTGGACCCCTTTTACATCGAGGACCGGGTGACGATAGGGCTTGACAAGCTCGGCCTCGATGTTCTTCAGCACCCCCGGTTGCTTGCCGAGATACCCGCGCTCCTGCATGGCCGTCCGGTTGACAGTCGATCCATGACAGGAAAGGCAACTGCCCTCCTCCCCGGAAATCGACATATTCATACCCCGATGACAGGCACGACATGTTTTCGGCAAGGCCTGCCTGTCTCCGTGCGCGCCCTGAAGCTTGCCGCCACGAGACAAAGCCCCCCAGGAGGTGGATACGGAAATCAGAAAAACGAAGCAGAGAAGCAGGTATCTCATGACATTCACATCGTTTTTAAAGGTTATGCTGCGTGCCGGTGTTGTTCGGCGGCGCAACATGGCAGGCATCACAGGTCGTTGAATAGTCAGTGGCCTCAACTCCGGTATAATTGCGCCAGAAAGGCAACGAATAGCCGACACCGCGCGTATTGACGTGAGGATCGTGACAGGTTGTGCATTGCATCCGTTCGAGACTGTCCCGCGGCGCCTGACTGTTGATCGGCGGCATCTGGTACTCGGTGCTCGTTTTGCGACCGTTGATAAGCCCCATAACGGTCGAATTGTAAACAAAGGAGATCGGATGGGATTTCGCCAGATCAATCGTTCCCGCAGCCGACATGGTCATGGAAGAATCAATGATTTCACCACTGATCACCTCTCCGATGGCGGTCACGCCATCGTGGCAGGAAAGACACATCCGGGACGCTCCGTTCGGATACTGAATACTGGCATCCGTATTGGTATATTTCGCGGCGCCGATGGTTTTGATTTCAACAACGCCGCCATAAAGCGGGTATGAAGAATCGGGCAGCGCCAGGTCGGGACGATTCCACAGAGGCGTCTGGGGGTCACCACCATGCGGGGTATGGCAGAAAACACAGATACGATCTTCTCCGCCGGCGGCCGCGTGAATGTTACTGCTGCTGAGGGAAGAAAGGTTATGGGGATTGGAATTGTTACCGTTATTGAAGCCCAGATCCTTGGGCCCCGGACCGGCGGCAAAAATCTGCCCGCCCGAAAAGAGCAATGAGGCTAAAATGAACAGGGTAAAATATTTTGACATACGACTCGTCTCCAACCAGAACAGATTCTAACCACGGAGCCCGACAGTCGCAATATATGCAACATTAGGACCAAAAACCACAACCCCGGCTGCGCGGTCCCGAAGAGGCCTCAATCCCCCAGATATTGAAACATCTGCACCCGGTGATTAAAGCTGTCCACCACATACAACCGGTCACTGTCGTCGAAAACCATGCCGGCGGGCATATTGAATTTCCCGGGGACATTGCCGGGACCGCCCCACCCCAAAAGCAGTCTTCCGGCCAAATCAAACACCTGGACATTGTCAAATGCCGCATCAGTCACGTAAACATGCTGGGCGGAATCGACCGCGACACCGCGCGGCCGGGCAAAACTCCCCGGCACATCTCCCAATTGACCGATACTGCCGAGAGATGTCCCGTCAGGAGAAAAATATTCGATCCTGAAGTTCATGGTATCAACGACGAAGAGGCGCCCCGAACGATCAACCGCAAGGCTTCCCGGCAGGCTGAACAGGCCATCCGCCGTCAATCCGCTTTTCTGTTCGCCGAGGTAACGACCGTCAGCGGCAAAAATCTTGATGATGTGGGCCAGGGTATCGGCAACATACACACGCCCGTCCGGCGCGACAGCAAGCCCCGTCGGGCGGCGGAACCCCCCGGGCGGATCGAGCAACCTGACAAACTTCAGATCTTTATCCGTAACAAAGACCCTACGCAGACCGGAATCGGAAACATACAACTTGCCGTCCCGCGGATCCCGGGCGATACCAACCGGGGAAAGCAGGGTCCATTCACCAAGGCGCCGCCAACTTTCCACCCGTTTCCGCGCAAGGTCGATCATCTGCACGGCTCGACCCTCGGTATCGGCCACCCACATCCGCCCGTCACCATCCACGGCGATTCCATAGGGAGTGAGCATCCGGATATCGGCGTTTTTTTCTCCGGTCAACCAACTGAATACTTTCCCGCCCTGCTCTTTTCCGGCCAGATCGTCGGCCGCCTGGATACTGCGCAGAAACTGAATGCGCGGAGGCGCGGGTGGTTCCGGCCAGAGCAGTTGTTGGCGCGCACGCGCCCAATCAGGATCATGGCCGCCGGCACCGACGCATCCATAAATAAAAACCAGCAGTAAAACGGGAAAAAGCCTCATCTCTGCAACCCGCTACTTGAGGAATCGTTCAACCTTGTATTTCTTTTTCAATGAACTTATCCACTTTTCATAAAGCTGATCGCGATCCTCCTTTTCCAGCTTCATGCGGATCGTTTTCGCCATATCGTCATAACTGAGCTGGGTTGGCGGATTAATCTTGTGCAGCTTGATAATGTGATACCCGTAAAGGGATTTGACGGGACCGACAATCTCTCCGGGCTTCATTTTTTTAAGCGCGGCCTCGAATTCGGGAAGACTTTGTCCCTCATGGAACAGACCGAGGTCACCTCCGACCCATTTGCTGCGATCATCGGAGTTGTAATAAGCAAGGTTGAAAAAGTCTTCACCCGCCTTGGCCCTGGCAGCGAGATCCTCAGCTTTCTTCTTCAGCTTGGCCCGTTCCTCTTTGCTGCTGCTCGGATCAACCTTAACCAGAATATGGCTGGCATGGAACTGCCGCGGACGCATGAAGCGGGACTTGTTTTCCTGATAATACTTCTTGACGCGCTCTTCGCTGACCGAAACCTTGTCCGTAACAGCCTGTTTCTCAGCCGCGGCGGCCAGCAACCCCCGATACAGGGCAGCCCGAAACTCATCAATCGTTTCACCGCCAAGCGCCCTGGACAATTCCTCATCGGTCTTGAACCGTTTCCGGTAGGGCTTCATTTTCTCTTTGAGGGACCCGGGAGGAACGGATATTTCTTCATCCAACGCATACTGAACCTTGAGCGCCCGCTCGATAAGTTCCTCATAAGCCTGCGATTTGATTTTCGCCATTTTCTCGGCGGAAACACCGCTATGGAAACTGCCCTGCAGGGGGATAATCTTGTTAATCCGCCGCTGCAGATCGTATACGGTCACCGGGATACTGCCGACTTTCGCAACAATCCTCGGGGTCTCGGCGGCCCAACAGAGAGAAGAAATCGCCAGAACAAACAGACTTGCAAGAATCAGCCGACAGCACCGTTGCCAAATCATAGAGACTCCAGAGTTTCTGAACCCGGACGGGTTCAAGCGGGTTAAAAAGTTTTCTGACAGGTTGCTGATATTAAGGGCAGGGGGCGGGCAAGTCAAGTAAGGCCCGCATAACGGACAGAGGCGAGCCCACTGGGACTCGCCTCTGAAAAATGGCGGGGCTGACGGGACTCGAACCCGCGACCTCCGGCGTGACAGGCCGGCGTTGTAACCGACTCTACTACAGCCCCTGAAAGTCTTATTTGTTTTGGTGGGCGAAGAGGGGCTCGAACCCCCGACATCCTGCTTGTAAGGCAGGCGCTCTCCCAGCTGAGCTATTCGCCCGAAAATGATGGCGGGGCTGACGGGACTCGAACCCGCGACCTCCGGCGTGACAGGCCGGCGTTGTAACCGACTCTACTACAGCCCCGCAACTGAACAAGACAGAAATAGGAAACAGAAAATAGTGGAAGCCTTGAGAAAACTATTCTCTGTTTCCTATTTCCACGTGGCCGCCGAAAACGACGGCCACGCATGAAACATCAGGTTTGTTCGCCTAGTTGACCGCGTCCTTCAGAGCCTTGCCGGCTTTGAACTTGGGGGTCTTGGCAGCCGGAATGTTGATCGGCTCACCGGTCTGGGGATTCTTGCCGGTACGGGCGGCCCGGTCACCAACACTGAAGGTGCCAAAGCCGACGAGAGCAACCTTGTCGCCAGCCTTGAGGGCGTCAGTGATAACACCGGTGAAAGCTGCCAGAGCCTTTTCGGCATCGGCCTTGCTCAGCCCTGCCTTTTCCGCCATCGCATTTACAAGATCAGCCTTGGTCACAACAAACCTCCATTTATAAATGATTGATAAAGCCCTGCTGAAAACGGGACATATATAGCAGACTCCAAAAAATGAAGTCAAGCACTAAATACGGCAAAAACCCTAGTGTCGCACCGCCTCTTCGACACTCTCGGAGTAGACGCTCTGCCCGAGCACGGCATCTTCCTTCCCGACCCGCAGGGCCGCGGAAATCACGTCATCCATGTGAGCAACGGGTACGACTTCCAGATCTTTGCGAACCTGGCCGGGCACCTCTTCAAGATCCTTCTCATTCTCCTGCGGGATCAGGACACGACCGATACCGCCACGCCGCGCCGCCAGCAGCTTCTCCTTCAGACCGCCGATCGGGAGCACCCGGCCCTGCAGGGTGATTTCGCCGGTCATGGCCACATCACGATCAACAGGCCGTCCGGTCAGAGCTGAAGCCAGGGCCGTTGCCATGGTAATACCCGCGGAAGGTCCATCCTTGGGAATCGCTCCCTCGGGAACGTGAATATGGATATCCAGCTTGTGATAAAAATCCTTGTCAAGCCCCAGTTCCCGCCAACGGGAGCGGACGTAACTCATGGCCGCCTGGGCCGACTCACGCATGACCTCGCCAAGCTTGCCGGTCACCGTCAATTTCCCCTGTCCCGGCAGGACCACAACCTCGATGGTGAGCAACTCACCGCCAACCTCGGTCCAGGCCAGGCCGGTGACCAGACCAACCCGGTTCTGCTCTTCCTTGACACCGAAATTGAACCGCGGCACCCCAAGATATTTTTTAACCTGTCCGCCACCGACCACGAAACGCCTGTCCTTCCGCCTGGACTTGACCACCTCCCGGGCAATCTTTCGACAAATGGTGGCAAATTCCCGCTCAAGACTGCGCACCCCGGCCTCACGGGTATAGTGACGAACGATTTCATAAATGGCCGCATCCGAAAAACGTACCTGATCCGGGCTGAGGCCATGAGCCTCAAGCTGCTTGCCGGCCAGGTAGCGGCGGGCAATATGCAGCTTTTCCTCTTCGGTGTAACCTTCGATGCGGATAATTTCCATGCGATCCTGCAGGGGACGCGGAATATTGTGCAGCGTATTGGCGGTCGTCACGAACATGACGCCCGACAGGTCATACTCGACATCGAGAAAATGGTCCCCGAACGAAGCGTTCTGCTCCGGATCAAGCACTTCCAGCAACGCCGAAGAAGGGTCCCCACGAAAATCGGTACTCATCTTGTCAATTTCATCGAGCAGGAAAACCGGATTTTTGACCCCAGCCTTACGCAACCCCTGAATGATCTTGCCCGGCATGGCGCCGATGTAGGTCCGCCTGTGTCCCCTGATCTCCGCCTCATCACGAACGCCGCCGAGAGAAATCCGGACGAACTTTCGTCCCATGGCACGGGCGATGGATCGGCCCAGAGAGGTTTTTCCCACTCCCGGAGGACCGACCAGGCAAAGAATGGGGCCCTTGATCTTTTTCGCCAGCGACTGCACGGCAAGATACTCGAGAATTCGTTCCTTGACCTTCTTCAGACCATAGTGATCAGCCTCAAGAACCTGTTCGGCATGAACGATATCGAGTTGATCCTTGGTGCCTTTTTTCCACGGCAGCGCAATCAGCCAGTCGAGATAATTGCGGACCACGGTCGCCTCGGCCGACATCGGCGACATCATTTTCAGCTTGCGCAGTTCGGCGAGGGCCTTTTCGGTCCCCTCCTTCGACATCTTCTTCTGCTGGATACTTTCCTCGAGTTCGCGCAACTCCTGCTTGAACTCATCCTTCTCTCCCAGCTCTTTCTGGATGGCGCGCATCTGCTCGTTGAGATAATACTCCTTCTGGCTGCGCTCCATCTGGTTCTTGACCCGGCTGCGGATTTTCTTCTCAATCTGCAGGATCTCGACCTCACGCTCCAGCAGCCCCAGCAGATTCTCCAGCCGCTCCACCGAATCCATGGTCGCCAGGATCTCCTGTTTTTCAGCGATTCGCACGTTCAGGTGGGCGATAATGGTGTCGGCCAGACGACCGGCCTCACTGATTCCCTTGACCGAGGAAACCATCTCCGCCGGCACTTTTTTGCTCAGATTGATGTAATTTTCGAACGCATCATTGACACTACGGATCAGTGCTTCGATTTCGGCTGATCCGGAATCCCGATCCTCAAGAGCCTCGATGGAGACAAAATAACAGTCATCCCGCTCCATCATCGCCTGGATATGACCGCGCATCTTGCCCTCGACCAGCACCTTGACAGTCCCATCTGGCAGCTTGAGCATCTGGATGACCTGGCCGACCGTACCTATCTCGTAGATATCTTCGGCCTGGGGTTCATCGTTTTTGGGGTCTTTCTGTGTCGCCAGAAACACCAGCTTGTCTTTTTCCATCGCCCCTTCAAGGGCATTGATGGAACGCGGCCGGCCGACGAACAACGGGGTGACCATGTGCGGGAAAATGACAATGTCGCGCAGAGGGAGAAGCGGCAGAAGCTCGGCAGAAGGCTCCTGTCCGGAGTAATCCTCAAGAATTTCAGTCATAATAGTGAGCGGCTCCGATGGCCGGGGGCAAACCCCCCTCAGGCCGATTCAGCACATTCGTAAAGTACAATCGGACGGGATCGTTTGAGAATGGTCTCTTCGTTGATGACCACCTCCTTGACCCGGTCCTGAGACGGAATGTCGTACATCACCTCAAGCATGGCTGTTTCCAGGATCGAACGCAGACCGCGGGCCCCAGTCTTGCGGGTCAGGGTCTCCCTGGCGATGGCCACCAGGGCGCCGTCAGTAAATTTGAGGGTGACATTCTCCATCTCGAAGAGTTTCTGGTATTGCTTGATCAGAGCGTTTTTCGGCTCTTTGAGGATCTCGATCAGGGCCGTCTCGTCGAGTTCCTCGAGGGTGGCGATCACCGGCAGACGTCCGACAAACTCGGGGATCAACCCGTACTTGAGCAGGTCGACCGGCTCGATGCGGGACAGGATTTCCCCCAGGTTCTTCTCTTCCCGCGACTTGATTTCGGCCCCGAAGCCCATGCTTTTGGCGCCGCAGCGACGGGTAATAACGTCCTCGATCCCGGCAAAAGCACCACCACAGATAAAGAGAATGTTTGTGGTATCGACCTTGAGGAATTCCTGTTGCGGATGCTTGCGACCACCCTTGGGAGGCACGCTGGCGGTGGTCCCCTCGATGATTTTCAACAAGGCCTGCTGGACTCCCTCACCGGAGACATCCCGGGTGATCGAAGGCGAGTCGGACTTGCGGGCAATCTTGTCGACCTCATCGATATAGATAATACCCCGCTGCGCCTTCTCCAGGTCGTAATCGGCCGCCTGCAACAGGCTGAGGATGATATTCTCAACATCCTCGCCCACGTAACCGGCCTCGGTCAGGTTGGTGGCATCGGCAATCGCAAAGGGAACGTTCAAAACCCGGGCCAGGGTCTGGGCCAGCAGGGTCTTGCCGCTGCCGGTGGGACCAAGCAGCAGGATGTTGCTTTTCTGGATTTCGACATCCTCGTTGCGGGCGGCATACTCCACCCGCTTGTAGTGATTGTAGACCGCAACCGCGAGGATTTTTTTCGCCAGCTCCTGGCCGATAACGAAATCATCAAGAATATCCTTGATCTCGGAAGGCCGGGGCAATTTAGCGTCGCCGTCTCCCGCGCCTTCGTCAAGCTTGGCCTCTTCCGCGATGATATCCTTGCAGAGGTCGATACATTCATCGCAGATATAGACCGCGGGACCGGCAATCAGTTTCTTTACTTCGTCCTGAGCTTTTCCACAGAAGGAACAGCTCAACTCGCTGGACTGATCATCTCTTTGGCTCACACATCACCTTCCCGGGATGAAAAGGGGTCACCCCTTCCTGGTAACTATATCGTCCAGAATACCATACTCTTTAGCCATGACACCACTCATGAAAAAATCGCGCTCGGTGTCAACGGCGATCTGCTCCAAGTTCTGACCGGTATGGTCGGCCAGGATCTGGTTGAGCTGGTCACGCATCTTCAGAATTTCCTCGGCGTGGATCTTGATATCCGATGCCTGCCCCTGGAACCCACCGAGGGGCTGATGAATCATGATCCTGGCGTTGGGCAGAGCATAGCGCTTGCCCTTCTCACCGGCCGCCAGCAGGACAGCTCCCATGCTGGCCGCCTGGCCGACACAGATGGTCGATACCGGGGCCTTGACATGTTGCATGGTGTCGTAGATGGCCAGACCACCGGTCACGACACCGCCCGGCGAATTGATATACAGATGGATATCCTTGTCCGGGTCTTCCGATTCGAGGAAGAGCAACTGGGCAATCACCAAGTTGGCGACATTGTCGTCAATCGGACCACCGAGAAAGATAATGCGGTCCTTCAGCAACCGGGAATAAATATCATAAGCCCGCTCGCCACGACCGGTCTGCTCAACCACCATCGGTATCAGGGTCATGATCTACACCTCCGCCGGGGATTCGGATTCTTCAGCCGGCTGGTTTTCCGCCAACTGATCCTTGCTCACTTCGGTCACGGTCGCCTTTTCCAGAAGAAAGGCAATGGTCTTTTCTTCAACGATCTGGGACTTCAGTGAACTCCGGGCCTCATCGTTGTCGTAATACTTCTTGACCGCATCCAGGGAAGCGTTGGCCATGGCGGCAATCTCTTCGAGCTTACCGTCAATTTCTCCATCCTCAACCGCAATCTCTTCCTGGCGGGCAATCGCTTCAAGAATCAGGCTGCCCTGAACCTGCCCGACAGCTGTCTCGCGGTACATGGCGGCGAAAGATTCTTCGTTCATGCCGAGCATTTCCAGGGACATGCCCTGCTGCTGCATACGATTGCGGATATTGTCGAGCATGTATTCCAGCTGCTGCTGAACCATGGCCTCCGGCACGTCAACCGGGTTACGCTCCACCAGGGCCTTGACCAGACGCTCGCGCAGTTCACTGTCGATCCGGCCGGTTTCCTGCTCACGATAGTTTTCAGCCAGCTTCTCCTTCAGCTCGGCGAGGCTGTCAACACCGTAGCCCTTGGCAAACTCGTCGTCGAGTTCAGGGACTTTCTTCTCCTTGATTTCGTGCAGCTTGACCTTGAAGACCGCCGGCCTTCCGGCCAGATCCTTGTTGCCGTACTCTTCCGGAAAACTGACCTCGATCTCTTTTTCCTCGTCCCGCTTCATGCCGACCACCTGCTCCTCGAACCCGGGAATGAACGATCCCGATCCGAGTTCCAGAACATGCCCCTCGGCCGTGCCGCCCTCGAAAGCCTCACCGTCGACAAAGCCTTGAAAATCGATGGTCACGAAGTCACCCTCGCGGGCTTTTTTACGCTTGCTGACCTCCATCGACGAACGGGATTTCTGCATCTCTTCGAGACGATGGTCCAGCAGCTCCTGGTCGAGAGCAAAGATCTCCTTCTCCAGTTGCAGGCCGGTATAGTCACAGGCGGTTACCTCTGGCTTGACCTCTACCTCGGCAACGTAAGTGAAGGGGGTTCCCTTGGCAATCTCACCCGACTCGATGATCTCCGGGTTGCCAACCGCCGGTAACTGATGATCGACCAGGGCCTTGAAATAACTGTCGTTGATCAGCCGGGTCAGCACCTTCTCGCGCATCTGCGGCGCGTAGTACTGCTCCAGCACCTTAGGCGGCACCTTGCCCTTGCGAAATCCCTTGACCTTGGCGGTCCTGGCAATCTCTCCGTACGCACGGCGGATTTCCTCACCGACCTGGTCGGCATTCAATTCAAAGGACAGTTTCTTGCGGATACTGCTGACTTCTTCGACCTTGACATTCATCTGATCACCTCTATTGAAATAGACTGACTCGGCTCCAGAACAAAAAGTCCGCAACCCGGCAAACGGGCTGCGGAAGCGCCCGCCGACACGCGGCTGCTCACAGGCGACAGGGGGGATGGTGCGAGAGGGGGGACTCGAACCCCCACGGTTGCCCGCTGGATCCTAAATCCAGTGCGTCTGCCAATTCCGCCACTCTCGCGAAACCGACCTTGTTCCTGACCTCTTAAAATAAGAAAGCCCACCCCTCTCCGCAGTCCCCCGCGGACTGTGCCGCGTATGTTCGTTACGGTTTCCGGGCGGGCTATCGATGTTGAAATGGGGTGAGTGAAGGGATTTGAACCCTCGACAACTGGAGCCACAATCCAGCGCTCTACCAACTGAGCTACACCCACCACAAGCGAGGGGGAATACTACCCAAAAGCAGATTGGCTGTCAAACCTAAAAAAACGTCTTCCAGCACGAATAAAAGTGGCACGCCAGGAAGGACTCGAACCCTCGACCCACGGCTTAGAAGGCCGTTGCTCTATCCAGCTGAGCTACTGGCGCTGACAACTATGGTCGGGGAGACAGGATTCGAACCTGCGACATCGAGTTCCCAAAACTCGCGCGCTACCAGACTGCGCCACTCCCCGATATGTATCCCTGACCTGTCGGCAATGCCGCTTCAGAAGAAGCCCTGCTTTTCCTCAACAGTCGACAGTATATTCCAACGGAGGCGGTTTTTACCATGCCCGGGCAAGCATTGCAAGACCCTGATCACCAGAACCGGAAAATCAGTTAACCGGCAGGATCGTCACGACCCTGGTAAATTCCCCGTTCCTGCTTTCGATACGGATATCACCACCATGGTCCTGCATGATCCGGCAACTGATGGAAAGCCCCAACCCGGCTCCCTCTTTTCCCGGTTTTGTCGTGAAAAAGGGGGCTAACACCCGCTCCAGATCCTGATCCGCAATCCCGATCCCCTGATCATAAAAAATCGTCGCAAGGCACGAATCATCCTGAAGTTGACAACTTATCTGCAGCCGCTTCTCCGCGCAGGGGTGAAGATATTTCTGATTCAGGGCATAACGTGCATTATTGATCAGATTGAGATAAACCTGCTGAATCTGTTGCGGAACAACCCGCACCAGCGGCAATGTCTCAGGTATGTCCAGGTCCAGACAAATACCGTCTTTCTGCAATTGGGTCCGAACCAGGACCAGTGTGTCTTCGAGAATATCATGAATCCGGATCGTTTTCCTCTCCGCGGCTCCGCTCCGTGAAAAAGAGAGCAGACCGGCAACAATGGTTGCCACCCGGTCGCTTTCCTTCAATATCCTTCCCGCGATATCACACCATTTTTCCTCATGAACCAGGGCGTTCTTCAGGATCTGGGCATAGTTGATGATCCCGTTGATCGGGTTGTTGATCTCATGGGCAACACTGGCCGCCAATTCTCCGAGAGAGGCCAACTGAGCGGCCCGAATGGACTCTTCACGCAACCGGACCCGTTCGGTCACATCGGTCATGGAGACCAGGACCGCCGGGCGGCCCTGCCATTCGATCCGGACAGCCCGGTTTTCAACCCAGCCACGACTGCCGTCACGACGGACACCCTCAAAAACATAACTCTCCGGCAGGTTTTTCCCGGACAACCGGTCCTGGAGATAAGCATGCAAACGGGTGTGTTCGTGGGGGGCGATAAAATTATCAATCCACCCCATAGCAAGCAACTCCTCAGCCGTATCGCACCCGACAATTTCGGCCGCGGCCCGATTGGCAAACAGAATCCTGTCCTCCGCAACAATCAACAATCCCTGCAGAACACTTTCCACAATGGTCCGCAGCTGCTGCTCCTTGACAACCAGATCCTGCTCGGCCTTCTCCTTCAGCGCCAACATCTGCTGAAGGTTTCTGTTGACCCGGTCCAGGGCAACCGTTCTATGAGTAACCGCGTGCCGCAACCGCCAGTTGAACAGCAACAACAGCAGAAGAATGGCAAAAAAAACTCCGGAAACCGGAGCCAGCCAACCGGGAAACCCGCCGCCGGGACGATCAGGATGATACAGAAACATCCCCAGGTCCAGCCTCCCGGGTAGCATGCCGGCGTCGGAAAAAACCTGGGCGATATGTTGCCATCGACTCGGGTTCATGTGCCCGATTTCAACCAGGTCCGGCAGAATCAGCCGTCGCATCTGTTCTGCTTCATTCAGCAGTTGCCCGCGATTCAGCCGTCCGGGATAGCGCCGCAGGATCAGTTCGACAATCTCCCCGGGATGTTGCATGGCATAGTCCCAACCCTTGAGGCTGGCACGGCGGAAAGCAGCCACCTGCTGCGGATGGTCTTCAAGCTCATGACGGCTGGTAAACAGGGTATCACCGTAGAAATTGATCCCGTAATGGCTGGGACGGATCACCACCGGCCGAACATTCCGTTGTTCAAGATAGAACGGCAGGTCGGTGAGATAGCCGGCCATCGCCGCAACCCGACCGCTGACCAGGTCCTCCGGATTTCCGGAGTGCGGCAGCAACTGGAACTGGAACTGGTTGAGATTGAACCCTTCGGCGCGCAGCATGGCGACAAGTTCCGGCTCGGTGGTAGGGGAAAGCATCACCGGCTTCCCGGCCAGGTCGGCCAGTGAATTGATGCCGGAATCCTCACGGGCGATCAGAGCCAGCGGTGACTGCTGGAAGACAACGGCCAGGGCCACCAGGGGCGCCCCCCCGGCACAGGCGAGCAATGCGGTTGAATTATGCACCATGTACTGAGCCCTGCCGCTGACCAGTTCCTGCACGATATCCTGACCGGGAGAGCCTTCCCGGACCTCGACCCGCAACCCTTCCGCACGATAAAACCCCTTGGCCATGGCAGCATAGTAACCGGCGAATTGAAACTGGTGCCGCCACTTGAGCTGCAGAACCACCGTCTCCGGTTCTGCCGCGTGAAGCGTTCCCAGACAGAACGGGACGGACAAAACACACGGGATGAGTATTTTGAAAAAGGCGTTCAGCAGAGACATCGAAAGGGCCCCGGCAAATGGACATCAATCTCAACCTGAATACGGTCACAGTGGAACATATGAAGCCAAAATAGCATGAACTCCGGGGCCACCCCAACACCTAAACCATCAGCAGAAAAACTCATCATCATCCAATCTTCCCCGGCTGCGGCACAGCTCATGCGGGCAAACGATTTTCCTATTGCAAAGCGGACTCAATTGGTTATTCTCAAGAGTATTATGTTGAAGCTATTGGAAAAACTCGGTTATGAGAGTCTGTACCTGCTTGAAGTCACCGGTCGAATGGGCATTTTCCTGTTCTCCTGCCTCGGCCGGGTCCTGGCGCCACCCTACAAGCTGAATCCGGTCATCAGACAGATTCATTTCATCGGTAGCCGGTCCGTCTTTGTCATCCTCTTCACCGGAACTTTCACCGGCATGGTCCTGGCTCTGCAGGGTTATTACACGCTGCGCAAGTTCGGTTCCGAAGGCCTGCTGGGTTCCGCCGTCGCCCTCTCCCTGCTGCGCGAACTCGGACCGGTCCTGACGGCGCTGATGGTCATCGGCCGGGCCGGGTCGGCGATCACCGCCGAGGTCGGCATCATGCGCAACTCGGAGCAGATCGATGCCCTTGAATGCATGGCTATCGACCCCTACAAGTACCTGATCGCTCCCAAATTCGTCGCCGGCCTGATCGCCATGCCGCTGCTGACCTTCATCTTTGACGTGGTCGGCATCTTCGGCGGCTGGGCGGTCGGGGTCGGCCTGCTCGACATCAACCAGGGAACATTTTTCCAGTCCATGTATAAAGCGGTCGCCTGGCAGGACATCAATATGGGTATCATCAAGGCGCTGATTTTCGGACTGCTGATGATCTGGATCTGTTCGGTCAAGGGTTATTTCCTGCACCTCGACCGTTCAGGGGGATTCGGCGCCGAGGGAGTCAGCCGCACCACAACCTCCGCGGTGGTACTGTCATCGGTATCGATCCTGGTCTGGGATTACCTGATCAGCGCCATCATGCTCTGATCTTCGACAGGTTCATTGCTCTTCAATCCCGGAACACGGACATGGATTCAGAAATTATCATCGAACTGATCAATGTTGAAAAATCCTTCGGCAGCCAGAAGGTTCTCGACCGGGTCAACCTGCAGGTCCGCCGCGGGACAACCCTGGTCATCGTCGGCGCCTCCGGACAGGGGAAAAGCGTCATTCTCAAGCACATGCTCGGCCTGGTCAGACCCGATGCCGGGCAGGTCAAGGTCTTCGGCAAGGACATTGCCAACTGCAGCAAATCCGAACTGAAAGAGGTCCGGAAAAGCTTCGGGGTTCTTTTTCAGAATGTCGCCCTGTTCGATTCGATGACCGTCTATGACAACATCGCCCTGCCCCTACGGGAGAGAACCCACCTCTCCGAAGCCGAAATCCGGGCCAACGTCGAGGAGAAGCTCGCCATGATGGACCTCGACAAGGCTGGAAACAAATTCCCGGCCCAGATCAGCGGCGGCATGCAGAAACGGGTCGGCCTCGCCCGAGCGCTGGTCCTCGACCCGAGCATTGTGTTTTTCGATGAGCCGACCACCGGGCTCGATGTCAACAAGAGCAACGAAATCTACCGCCTGTTTTACAAAACCCAGGCCCAGCTCGGGTATACCGCCGTCATTGTCAGTCATGACGTGCCCAAGATCTTCAAACTCTCCGACCACGTGGCGCTGCTGGCCAACAAGCAGATCCAGGGTTGCCTGACTCCGGAAGAATTTCAGCTTTCGGACAACCCCCACATCCGCAGCTTCGTTGAAACGACCATGGGGCCGATATATTCAAGTGAACGGGAGGAATCGAGTTTTTATGAAAAAATTTAATATCGAAATAGCCGTCGGCCTTTTCCTGGTCCTGAGCTTCCTCTGCTTTGCCTATATTTCTATTAAACTGGGCAATCTCAACCTGTTCGGCAACCCGACCTATCAGGTGGTCGCCCGTTTCGAGTCGATTTCCGGCCTCAAGGTCGGCGCCAACATCGAAATCGCCGGCGTCAAGGTCGGCCGGGTGGCCGCCATCCATCTCGACCAGGATGATTACGAGGCGGTGGTGAATCTTGAGATCAACAACAAGACCAGAATCCAGGAAGACAGCATCGCCTCGATCCGCTCCGCCGGAATCATCGGTGACAAGTACGTCAGCATTTCTCCAGGCGGCTCGGATGACTACCTGAAGGCGGGTGACGAGATCACCGAGACAGAGTCAGCCATCAATATTGAGGAACTGATCAGTAAATATATTTTTGAAAAGGATTAGCTCGATGTCCAAATTGATCACCACGCTTCTGCTGAGCATTTTTCTTGTCCTGCCCCTGGCCGGTTTTGCCGCCGACGTGCAACCGTCCACAGCCGGATCCCGGGTGGCAACTGGGGACGGGCAACCCGCCGTCGATACGGAGGGCGATTTCGATGACCCCTTCGCCGATGAAGAGATCGTTGTCAACGACCCGATCGAACCCTTCAACCGGGCCATGTTCTGGTTCAACGACAAACTCTACTTCTATGTCCTCAAGCCCATCGCCCGCGGCTACCGGATCATTCCTGAGCCAGCACGGGTATCAGTCGACAACTTCTTTCGCAACATTGAAACACCGGTCCGACTGGTGAATACCCTGCTGCAATTCAAGATGGAAGATTCGGGCACGGAAATCGGTCGCTTCGCAGTCAATACCACCGTCGGCCTGCTCGGGCTGTTCGACCCGGCCAAAAGCTGGCTGGGGTGGGAAAGGAAAGACGAAGACTTCGGGCAGACCCTCGGCTATTACGGCTCCGGTCCCGGACTGTACATCGTCTGGCCGGTGATGGGACCTTCCAACCTTCGTGACAGCGTCGGCATGGCTGGTGACTACTTCGCCCACCCCCTCTACTCCCCCCTCTATTTCAAGTTGAAAACCTGGGAACAGTATGCCCTCTACGGGCTCGACTCAACCAACAAGACCTCCCTTGACCGGGACACCTATGAAGGCATCAAGAAAGACGCGCTGGATCCCTACCTTTTTGTCAGGGATGCCTACCAGCAGCACCGGGAAGCGCAGATAAACCGGTAGAACAACATCCGTGATCCACGGTATACTTAAACCTGAATCAGTGAACCGCTTGTCGGCGGAGAGCACAAGTTATTGATCTGCCGGAGCCTCCCAAAAATCACCAGCGAACCTGTGGGTGCGCTTCAGATTTTTGGAAATCTCATTCAGACCAAGCAGTTACACTCTCCATCCAACAGGACCTCACGGATTCAGATTAGAGGAAATAAAATCGACTCTTAAGGAGAGATTCAATGACTGTTCGACATCTTTGTCTGCTGGCGCTGCTGATCAGCCTGGCCTGGCCGTTGACGGCCAGTGCCAACACCCCGAAACACGACATATCCGGCACCGTGGACAATATTCTGGTGGTATTGCGCAACCATGAACTTTCCGCCGAACAACGCCGCGAGCAACTCAGCAACCTGATCCGGCAACGATTTGAATTCACCGTCATGTCGCGCAGCACCCTGGGTAAAAACTGGAGAAAAGCCAGCACGGAACAGCGGCAGGAATTCATGAAACTGTTCTCCGACCTGCTGGAAGCGACCTATATCGGTCGCATCGAAAGCTACACCAACGAGCAGGTTCTCTATGGCGAAGAAAAGATCCGCGGCAAGAAAGCCCTGGTTAAAACCCTGATCAAAACCAAGACGGTCGAGATCCCCATTGACTACAAACTGGTCAAAAAAGAAAACAGCTGGTTCGTCTATGACGTGGTCATCGAAGGGGTAAGCCTGGTCCGCAATTTCCGCAGCAGTTACAACAGCATCATCGACCGGGAGGGCTTTGACGGCCTGTTTGGTAAAATGCGGACAAAAATCGCCGAACTGCGCAAGTAGAAAAGGCAGAACGACTATGGGACAAGCAACATCTTTTGTTTGTGACGGGGTCTGTGAAGAACGGCTCTGCGGACGCATGAAGCAGGAGTTGCGTTTTTTCAACTTCATGGAAGACGAAGACCTGGATGAGGTCAGCCATTATTTCGAATGTCGCCAGGTGCCGGCCGGACAGACCCTGTGGAAAGAAGGAGAACCGGGAACCTTCGTTGTCTTCATTATCAACGGCCGCGTCGAACTGCGCAAGGAAACGGAATTCAAAGGACGCAGCGTGGTCGTGGGAATTTACGGCCAGGGATCAATCGCCGGAGAGCTCTGCCTACTGGACCACAGCCCGCGGACCGAAACGGCCATCGCCCTCGACCATGTCGACCTGATTATTCTGACCGCCAACCACTTCGAGCAAATGATGACCCTTCATCCGGAACTGGGCAACAAGCTGCTGCGCGGCATGCTGCTGACCGTGTCCCGCAGATTGAAAAAATCGTTCGAACGACTCGCCTCCATTTTCTGATCTCACTCCTTTCGCTCAAGAAGCCAAGCCTCCGATATCACGCTTTTTTTCTGTTTCAAACCTTTTCAGTCAAAAAAAACTTGCCTCGACCACGAGGTCATGATATAAGGCAAGTGATTCTTCAGGTTAACTCCAGGTAACAATGCAAGTTTTCAAACGCAATAGCAGGAAAAGAAAACGGTCGCACACCTGAGGAAGGCGTGCGGCTTTTTTTATTTCCAAAGGGTTCCAGGACCCGCAACTAAAGCCCTGCGAGGGTAAAAGGAGCAGAAGATGGCAGAAGGTGTTGTGAAATGGTTCAATGATGCTAAAGGTTTCGGTTTTATTGCCCAGGAGGGTGGCCCTGATGTTTTTGTTCACTTCTCCTCCATCCAGGCCGATGGTTTCAAGTCCCTTGCCGAAGGGGACCGTGTTTCATTTGACATCACCGAAGGCCAGAAAGGCCCGCAGGCCGCGAACGTCGCCAAGATTTAATCCCGGCGAAAAGGAATACAGAAGCCCCGCGGTTCAATCCGCGGGGCTTTTTTTGTGCCCCGGCAACACTTCCCGCTCCTGTCGGCTACACTTGACCTGACAGTTGCCCGCAATCTGAACCCTGGAGTCACGACAATCATGCAAGAACCCCGCTTCCACCCGGGAGAAACCATTTCCGGTTTTCTGGTCCATGAAAATGAAACAATCGCCACCCTGAACCTGCAATTGATCCGCCTCGAACATCAGCAGACCGGTGCCCGCTACCTGCACCTGGCGACCGAAGATCCCAACAACCTGTTCGCCGTCGGTTTCCGCACTCCGCCGAAGGATTCCACGGGAGTCGCCCACATCCTTGAACACACGGTCCTTTGCGGCTCACGACGCTATCCGGTCCGGGACCCGTTTTTTTCCATGCTCAAACGTTCGCTGAACACCTTCATGAACGCCATGACGGCCAGCGACTGGACCTGCTACCCCTTCGCCAGCCAGAACCGGACAGACTTTGACAACCTGCTCGGTATCTACCTGGACGCGGTTTTCTTCCCGCTGTTGCGCGAGCAGGATTTTCTCCAGGAAGGGCACCGCCTTGAATTTGCAGAAAGAGACAATCCTTCATCGAAACTGACCATTCAGGGCGTGGTCTACAATGAAATGAAGGGCGCGATGGCCTCACCGTCCTCGCTGCTCAGCCGACGGCTGGCCCGCGCTCTCTACCCGACCACCACCTATCACCACAACTCCGGCGGAGAACCCTCCGAAATCCCGAAATTGAGTTGGCAGCAGCTCCGGGAGTTCCATGCCGCCTACTATCACCCCAGCAACAGCTGGCTGTTCAGCTATGGGAATTTTCCTCTCGTCGAACACCTGGAGAAAGTCGAGGAACTGGCCCTGCGACACTTCACCCGCCGACCGGTCGCAAGCGAAGTCCCGTCTGAACAACGGCTCGACCAACCACGCGTCGTCGAGGAGCCTTACGCCCTGGCAGCGGATGAGAACCCTCAAGGCAAATCGATGGTTCAGGTGGCCTGGTTGACCAGCGACATCGAGGACCACGAACTGCGCCTGGCGCAGAATCTGCTCTCGGTCCTGCTGCTCGGCAACCCCGCCGCCCCCCTCTACCGGGCCCTGCTGGAAAGCCGCCTCGGCAGCAACCTCGCCCCCGGATGCGGCTACCATGACGACAACCGCACCACCTATTTCGCCGCCGGGCTGCAGGGGACGGATCCCGAGCGGGCCGGGCAGATCGAACAGCTTGTTCTCCAGACCCTTGAACAGGCGGCCGCCACCGGCTTTGAACCGGAGCGCGTCGAAGGGGCACTGCATCGCCTGGAATTCGCCAACCGGGAAGTCAGCGGCGACAGCTATCCCTACCCCCTGGGCCTGCTGATGCGCCTCTTCGGTCCCTGGCTGCACGCCGATGAAGCCGCCGCGCCGCTGCGCATCGATCTGCACCTGCAGCAACTGCGAAAACGCCTGCGGGACCCCGCCTACCTCCCGAAAATGATACGGCGCCTGCTGCTCGACAATCCTCACCGGGTCCGCCTGCTGCTGCGTCCCGACCAGACGCTGGAGGCGCGGGAAAATGAACGGCTTGAAAAGGAGTTGCAGGCGGTTCGCGAACAGCTTGGATCGCAGCAGGCACGGGCGTTGATCAAACGCTCGGCCGAATTGCGGGCTATGCAGGAAGCCGAAGAAGACCTGAGCTGCCTGCCGACCCTCGGCCGGGCCGACATTCCCCCATCCGAACCCGTCGTCAAATCCGGCCACACGATTTTCGATCACGGCACGATAACCCGATTCGCCCAGCCGACCAACGGCATCTGTTATCTGGTCGGGCATCTGCGCGCCGACCGGCTCCCCCCCGCTCAATGCGCAGAACTGCCCCTCTTCGCTGCCCTGTTGCCACAGATCGGCGCCGGAAAGCGTGATTACCTGCAGATGGCTGCCGCCACCGAACGCTACACCGGCGGCATCCAGGCCGGTACTGAAATCCTCGAACAGCCGACGGCTGCAGCTTGTTTTCAAAGCACCCTGGTGATCAAGGGCAAAGTGCTGACACGGCACCGCGACCACCTGCTGGAACTGCTGGGCGACACGCTGCTCGCTCCCGACTTCAGTGATCTCGAACGACTGCAGACGGTCCTCAGCCAATTCCGCAGTTCCCTGGAGAACTCCATCCCCGGCTCCGGGCACAGCTATGCCGCACGCTACGCGGCGGCCAGCCTCTCCCCGGCGGCCCGGCGGCGCGAAGAATGGAGCGGCATCAGCCTGCTGCGCCGCATCCGTACCCTGACCACGGACAGCCGGGAAAACCTGGAGGACTTCGCCCAACGGCTCGATGCGCTGGCAAAAACGCTCGCCGGAGAAGCCGGTCCCGCCTGGGCGGTCACCGCCGACGAAGCGGACCTCAAGACCCTCGACAAGTCCCTCGAAATCTTCCTGCAGCGCTTCCCCGCGACCGCCGGAAACATCCCGCCCGGCGAAGAGCAATCGCACGACAGTGCCCCCCTTCACTGCGGACTGACCACCTCGGTCCCGGTCGCCTACGTCGCCCGGGTTTTCCCAACAGTATCCTACAACCACCCCGATGCCGCGCCACTGATGGTGCTGGCCAAACTGCTGCGCGCCGGCTACCTGCACCGGGAAATTCGCGAAAAAGGCGGCGCCTATGGCGGTCTGGCCGGTTGCGATGTCGAAGGCGGCACCCTCTCCCTCCTCTCCTACCGGGATCCGCATATTGTCAGAACCCTGGGAGTCTTCGATGCTGCCACCCACTGGGCAGCGGCCGCGGACTTCGACGACTCGGCCGTTGACGAAGCGGTGCTGTCAGTGTTCAGCGATCTGGATCGGCCCCTGTCCCCTGGAAGCCGTGGATCGCGAGAGTTCGCCAACCAGCTGCAGGGGCTGACCCCCGAACTGCGCCAGCAGTTCCGCGAACGGGTTCTCGCGGTACGGGCCGCCGACCTGGCCCGGGTCGCCGAGGCCTACCTGGTGGCGAACCGGGAAAAGAGCGCGGTCACGGTTGTCGCCGGTCGCGAGATGATCGATAAGGCCAACCGGGAATTGGAAACCCCGTTGGCGGTGGAGGCGATTTGAGCAGGATTACCGTTTTGAAGGGCGTTTGACGCGGCCGGTCGCTTCGGCGTTGAGAGGATCTTCCGGCCAGGGGTGTTTCGGATAGCGGCCCAGCATCTCCTTGCGGACTTCGGGATAGACGTCACTCCAGAAGGAGGCCAGATCACCGGTCACCTGCAGCGGCCGGCCGGCGGGAGAAAGCAGGTGGACCTGGACTGTGATCCGACCATCGGCCAGCCGCGGCGTCTGCGCCAGGCCGAACAGTTCCTGCAGTTTCACCGCCAGCACCGGGGTCTCGCCCGCCAGGTAATCAAGCTGAACTTCGCGGCCGCTCGGCACCTTCAGCCGCACCGGAACCCAGTGATCAAGCTGCCGCAGTGACTGAAAGTCGAGCAACGCCCGCAGCGGCGGCACCAGGTCCACCCGCTGCAGGGCGGCAATGCTTGAGACCCCGGAGAGGTAGGGGCCAAGCCACTCATCAAGCTGACCCAGCAACCGGTCGTCGGTCAGCTCCGGCCATCCGGGTGGAGAGAGAACGTTCGCCACCAGCCGCATCCGGGCCAGCAGTTGCCGCGCCGGCGGCGTCCAGCCGAGCGTCTCGATACCGCGTCGCCGCACAACTTCCAGCAGAGCGGCAAGGATCTGTTCAGGGAGCGGCTTATGGGGACGCTGCTGAACCAGCAGTTCACCGAGCCGGCGCACCTCCCGCGCCTGCAGACGCTGTCGGCGATCATCCCAGATCACCTCGGCGCGCCAGGGAGCATCATCCCCCAGCAGTGCTGGAACCTGGTCTTCCGCCAGGCTGCTGGCCAGCCGGATCAGGCCTTCACCCGACTGCCCCTGGATATCAACCGCGACCAGCCATTCCGCCCCTCCGGCCTGCGAATTTTCGGTCAGCAACGCCCCCTGTCCCCCAGACAGCAGGTAGCGCCGTTCCGTCCCCGCCCGTCGCCGGGCGATACGGTCGGGGAAGGCTTTCGCCAACAGCAGGGCAACCTGGCGTGAGTCGATCTGCAACTGCTCCCGGGAGGTCCCACAGCGGTCCAGCCAGAACTGAAATGCCCGTGTCAGGGTTGGCCAGCGCCGATCGGCGTCTCGACTGCGCAGCCAGGCGAGACGTTCGCACAGATCGCATCCACCGCGGCCATCTCCGGAGACACGCTCCCCCAGGGCGTCACGTTCGCTGAGCAGGGCAACCAGGGCGCTGCCGGTAGCCGGGCAGCCCTGATCCAGCGCGTCAACCAGCAACCTTGCCAGGCGCGGATGACAGCCGAAACCGGCCATGCGCCGTCCAACCGGTGTCACGCGACCCCGTTCGTCGAGCGCCCGCAACTGCAGCAGCAGGCGACGCGCTGCGTCCAGAGCCGAAGCCCCCGGGGGATCAAGCCAGGCCAACTTCGACGGATCACTTACCCCCCAGCCGGCCAGCTCCAGCAGCAACGGAGCGAGATCGGCCTGGCGGATCTCGGCCGGCGCGGCGGGCAGCAACGCCCCCTCTTCAGCTTCGCTCCAGAGTCGGTAACAGTCTCCGGGCCCGAGCCGTCCCGCACGTCCGGCCCGTTGCCGGGCGCTGGCCAGGGAGATGCGCACCGTTTCCAGGCGAGTCACCCCGGCGGCCGGGTCAAACCGCGGACGACGTTCAAAACCGCTGTCGACCACGGTCCGCACACCGTCGATGGTCAGGCTGGTCTCGGCGATATTGGTCGCCAGCACCAGTTTGCGCTTTTCAGCCGGCCGGATCGCCCGCTCCTGGGCCGCGTAATCGAGCCCGCCGTAGAGGGGGGCCAACAGCAGATCATTCTTCTCCGCCCAATCCTTCAGTTGGCCCTGCAGCCGACGGATATCGGCGGTTCCGGGCAGAAAGACCAGCACATCTCCCGCGGTCTCGGTTACCGCCCGCCGCACCAGAGCCGGCATGGCGTCCAGACGCCGACCGGCGGGAACCCGTTGCAGATGGTGCCGCCGGATCGGATGCTCACGCCCGGGACAATCGATCAGCGGCGCATCGTCGAGCATTTCGGCCAGCGGAGCCGCCTCCAGGGTCGCCGACATGATCAGCAGCTTCAGGTCCTCGCGCAGCCCGCCCTGCACTTCACGGCACAGCGCCAACGCCAGGTCGGACTGCAGGTTGCGTTCATGAAATTCGTCGAAAATGACCAGGCCGACCCCCTGCAGTTCGGGATCATCCTGCAGACGACGGGTGAGAATCCCCTCGGTCACCACCTCGATCCGGGTGCGTCGCGAAATCCGGCTCCGGTAGCGGACCCGGAAACCGACCGTTTCCCCGACCGGAGAACCGGTCAGTTCGGCCATGTAGCGGGCGGCGTTGCCGGCCGCCAGGCGGCGGGGCTCAAGCATCAGGATGCGTTTGCCGGCCAACCAGGGTTCGTCAAGCAGGGCGAGCGGCACCCGGGTGGTTTTGCCGGCCCCCGGTTCGGCCCGAAGGATAACTGCCGGAAATTCACGCAGGGCGTTCCGGAGTTCGGGAAGAATTGCTTCGATCGGCAGGGATGTCATGAAACCTGGAACCTGAAAGATGTGAGACGTGAGACGCGGAAAAAGAAAACAGACGGGAACTCTCCCCTCGGCTCCTCCTCACGCCCGGCGGAGAATCTCCACCAGCAGTTCGCTGACCCGTACCATGTCGTCGAGACTGACCTGCTCTTCCACCGTATGCACTTTCTCCATGCCGGTGCCGAGGATAACGGTCTCGATACCGTGCCGGTTGAAGATATTGGCATCCGAACCGCCACCGGCGGTGGCAACCGTGAGGGTTCGACCGAGAGCTGTCGCGGCCTCCTCGGCCAGGGTAATCACTTCGGACCGACGGGGCACATGCATGATCGGATAGTCGGACAGAACCTCCTGTTTCAGGACGGCCCGCACCGTCTCGCCGTCGATCTCTTTTTCGCTTTCGGCGATGGCGGCATCCATACAGGCCAGCATCGCGGCGGTCTGTTTTTCCAGCTTGTCGGCATCGTGGCTGCGCGCTTCCCCTTCGATCACCAGTTCACGCGCCACGATATTGGTCGCCATGCCGCCATGGATGGTGCCGATGTTGGCGGTCGTATCCGCGTCGATACGGCCGAGAGGCATCCGCGCGACAGCTTTTGCGGCGACCTCGATGGCCGAGATACCCTTCTCCGGGGCAATCCCGGCGTGCGCTTCGCGGCCGATCAGGGTGAGGCGCAGTTTGTTGGCTCCGGGGGCGCGGTGTATCAACCGGTCAACCCCGTTGGTGTCGAGCGCGTAGCCGCGACGGGACTTGATTGCGGCGGGATCGAAACACTTTGCACCGACCAGGCCGACCTCCTCGCAGATGGTGATCACCAACTCCAGTTCGGGATGGCCGATCTGCTGTTCGCGAACCACCTCAAGCGCTTCGATCAGTTCGGCGATCCCGGCCTTGTCATCCGCTCCCAGCACCGTCTCGCCGGCGCTGCGAAAAAGACCGTCGGCAAAAACCGGCACGACTCCCTCACAGGGGGAAACGGTATCCATATGCACAGTCAACAGCAGCGGATCGCCCGCGCGGGTACCGGCAAGGCGGGCCACCAGGTTGCCGACCTCGCCGCCGACCTGCTGTCCGGCGTCGTCCATTGTCACAACGGCACCGAGTTCTTCCAGTCGCGCGGTCAGGTAGTCGGCCATCCCCTTCTCCCGGTAAGAGGGGCTGGAGATGGCCGCCATGCGCATGAATTCGTCCGCCAGTCGTTTACGATTGATCATGTTTTCCTCGCTTTTATCTGGATCCGTGAGTTCCTGTCGGATGCAGGTTTCAGTTGCAACCTTACGCAAACAGGGACACTTTAGCAACCTTGACGCCCCGGGTCCGCCTGATGCTGGACAGGCTCTCCGCCTTCCTGCTAACATGACGTCGATTTGGTCCGCCGGCCCGGCCGACCCGCAGGTCACACCTGAATCCGTGAGCCCCTTGCCGGCGAACAGCACAAGTCAGGCACTTGCACTCTTCAACCGACATAACCCCACTTGATTCAGATAAAAGTAAGGTAGCTTTTCGTGTCCATCGATTTCCAGCCTCCGAAACAGAGTTTTTCCCACCGCTCACGCAAATGGCGTCTTCCGTTGATTCTTCTGGCCGGACTGGTGCTGCTCGGAGCCGTCTTTCTTTTGAACCGCCCGGCGGTCACCCCGACCGAAGCCCGCACCGCGCCCACCGTTGAAATCAGCGCGCCGCCTGTTCCGCAAGTCAAACATGAGGTTATCGCCGACCAGATTCGCAGCGGCGACACCATCACCTCGCTGCTGGGCGACTACCTGAGCCCCGGTGAGATTCTCGATCTCGGCAAGCGGAGCCGGAAGGTTTTTCCACTGTCGAAAATCTGTTCCGGGCAGCCTTACAAGCTCTGCCTGGCCGACGGCAGTTTTGAACGCTTCGAGTATGATATCGACCGTAATGAACAACTGATCATCACCCGCAAGGCGGATCAGTTCAGCATCGACCGCAAGCCGATCGACTACCAGGTGCAGGTCGACCACCTGCGCGGAGTAATCACCAGCAGCCTGTTTGAAGCGGTCAGTGAAATCGGCGAAGAGCCGGAACTGGCTCTCGCCCTGGCCGACATCTTCGCCTGGGATGTCGACTTCATCCTCGATATCCGCAAGGGAGACAGTTTCCAGGTACTGGTCGAAAAACGTTTCCGCGACGGCAAGCCGGCCGGCTACGGGCGCATCCTGGCGGCCGAGTTCAGCAACCGGGGACATGTCTACAAGGCCTTCCTGTTTGCCGACGGCGACAAGCGGCCCTCCTACTACGACGAAAACGGCAAGAGCGTCCGCAAGGCCTTTCTCAAGGCGCCGCTCAAGTTCAGCCGCATTTCCAGCGGCTTCACTTTCCGCCGTTTTCATCCGATCCGCAAGACCTGGCGGGCGCATCCGGCCATCGACTATGCCGCCCCCATCGGCACCCCGATCAAGGCGGTCGGTGACGGCGTCATCAGCCGCAAAGGCTATACACGCGGCAACGGCAATTTTATCGAAATCCGCCACAACAGCACCTACAAGACCCTCTACCTGCACATGAGCAAGTTCGGCCGCGGCATCCGCAAGGGCAAACAGGTCACCCAGGGGCAGGTCATCGGCTACGTCGGCCAGACAGGACTTGCCACCGGCCCGCATCTCTGTTTCCGGATGTACCGCAACGGCCGTCCGGTCAACCCGACCAAAATCAAGGCCCCGGCCTCGGCCCCGGTATCGAAAAAACATCGAAGCGAATTCGAGGCCATGATCCAACCACTGCTGGCTCAACTTGAGGGTGATTCCACGATCCCGAGCCTGCGCGCGGAGAACCGCCCGGCAAGCGACATTAAAACCGTGTCCGATTGAGCTGTGTCGAAGGAGACAATGTGAGTGACATTCGCGACCTGATCACTCTGGTCCGCTCCCGCGTCAGCCTGGTGCTGCTGGAGACCCGCGAGGAATTGCGCGCCATCGACCTGCTGCACCGGGTGGCGGCCGACACCGGCAAGCCGCTCTTCAAATGGACCGTCACCGAGGGGCTGTTGCGACTGGAACAGGGCTACCGCCCCCAGCGCCACAACCTGCGTCCGCAGGATGTCCTCGGCCATCTCAAGGCCGGCGCGGTTCCCGGAATTTACCTGCTGCTCGATTTTCATCCCTACCTGGAGGACCCAACCACCGTACGCCTGCTGAAAGAAGCGGTGCTGGCGGCCGAAGAGAACGGTCAGACCCTGATCCTGCTCAGCTATCGCCTTGATCTGCCCCCCGAAATCGAGCATTTGAGTGCCCGCTACCGGTTGTCGGTTCCGGACGCGGCACAGCTCAAACAGATGATCCGTGACGAAGTCAGACAATGGGCCGGAGAACATGGCGGTCGGCGACCGCGGATCGAAAAAGCCGTTCTGCCGGCGCTGTTGCGTAACCTGCAGGGGCTGGCCCTCGGCGAGGCCCGGCGCCTGACCCGACGCGCCCTGCAGGATGACGGCGCCCTGACCCACGATGACCTGCCGCAGGTGATTGAAAAAAAGGTCAGCCTGCTCGGCCGTGGCGGAGTCCTCAGTTTTGAACCGGAAACCGCCCGTTTTGCCGACGTCGGCGGGCTCGCGCACCTCAAGGACTGGCTCAACAAACGCCGCGTCGCCTTTCTCGGCGACCGGAAGATTCCCGGCCTGCCGACCCCCAAGGGCATCCTGTTGCTCGGCGTGCAGGGCTGCGGCAAGAGCCTGGCGGCCAAGGCGGTTGCCGGGATGTGGAAAATTCCCCTGTTGCGGCTCGACTTCGGCGCGGTCTACAACAAGTACCACGGGGAAACCGAGCGTAATATCCGCGAATCGCTGCAGGCCGCCGATGCCATCGCGCCCTGCGTGTTGTGGCTGGACGAACTGGAGAAGGGGATCGCCGACGGCGGGGATGATTCGGGCACGTCGCGCCGGGTTCTCGGCACCCTGCTGACCTGGATGGCGGAACGACCCGAAGGAGTCTTCCTGGTCGCCACCGCCAACGACATCACCGCCCTGCCGCCGGAACTGATCCGCAAGGGCCGACTGGATGAAACCTTCTTCGTCGACCTGCCCGACGTCGAAATCCGCAAACAGATTTTCACCATCCACCTGAAAAAACGACGACTCGATCCGAACCATTTCGATCTCGACGCCCTGGCCGACGCCAGCGAAGGCTTTTCCGGGGCGGAAATCGAACAGGCGGTGGTCGCCGGTCTCTACTCCGCCCTCGGCGGCGCAGGCAAACTCGACAATCGCCTGCTGCTCAACGAACTGGCCACCACCCGGCCCCTGTCGGTGGTGATGTCCGAACGCGTTTCCGCCCTGCGCCGCTGGGCAGCTGACCGCACTGTCGCGGCTGATTGAAATCATCATGAGACAGAAGAACCGGATCGGAAAAGAATTGCTGCGCCGTGGGCTGATCAGCGAAACTCAGCTTGAAGAGGCCCTGAAAAGCCAGGCCATTTTCGGCGGTCGCCTCGGCAGTCACCTGGTTGACGTCGGCGCCCTTGAAGAAGAACAGCTGGCCCGCCTGCTCAGTGCCCGGCACCGGGTTCCCTTCGTCCGGAGCAGGCACTTCAACAACCTGCCTCGGGAAATCATCGACCAGCTACCCGTAGAACTGGTGGAAAAATATTTTGCCGTTCCCCTGAAGAAAGATACGCGCCGGCTGGTTGTCGCCCTGCCCGACCCCGGCGACCTCGACGCGATCGACGCCATCGGTTTTCACTGCGGCATGCGCGTCAAGCCGGTGGTCGCGGTCGAGTCGACCCTGGTCCGCGCCATGCACCGCTATTACGGCCTCGAACGGGTCGGTCAGTATATCCTGGTTCCCGAGGACGAGCCTCGACAAGACCCGGCCCGGGCGCCTGATGCCGACAGCGAGGAGGAGGATGAGAGCAACTGGCTGGGCGGCCCGGAACAGGACGCCATGCTTGAAGACTGGGAGCTGCGTCAGCGCCAGGAAACGACCTCCCCTCCTCGCTCCGCCAGGGAGACCACATTCCCGGACCAACCGGTCGAAGCGTCAACCGTCCCCCCCCAACCGGCCGCCACCCTGGAACAGCTCGGTGAACAATTCAGCCGGGCCGCCAACCGGGATGAGATCGCCGACCTGGTGATCGCCTGGATCAACCGCGAGTACCGCAGCGGCGCGCTGCTGCTGGTCCGCGGCGGGGTGACCTTCGGCTGGCGGGCGGTCCGCGACAGAACCCCGCTGCCCGACTTCGAACAGTTCCAGCTCGGGCTGGACGAGCCGTCTATCCTGCAGATGGTGGCCGAAAACCACGCCCAGTACCTGGGGCCGGTTTCCCGTTCTCCCTTCAACTCCCTGCTGCTGCACGAACTCGGTGGTCATATCCCGGAGCAGGTGCTGGTCGAGCCGGTCCTGCTGCTCGGTCGGCTGATCGGTTTCCTCTACATCGACAACCCCCGGCTCAACCTCGCCGCCGTCGCGGCCGAGGTTCGTGAACTCGCGGTGAAGCTGGCCATGGCGTTTGAAATGCTGATCCTGCAGAACAAGCTGGCCTCAACCTGAAGCCGTCCCGGAGAGAATCATGCGTCTCACGATCATCATTCTGGCCTTTCTGCTGGCCGCCTGCAGCGCCAACTCCCTCACGACGGAGAAGGCTTCCGAGCCCGGAGAGCGAATCGAATTCACCGGGCGGGTCATCCACGTCGAACTCGAGGGCGGTTTTTACGGTATCGAGGACCAGGCGGGGCATCACTACCTGCCCGACCATATTCCGCCCGCACTGCGCCGTGACGGCCAGCCGGTGCGGGTCAAGGCCCGCCCCGCCCCCCCGGCGGCCGGTTTCCGCATGTGGGGACGGCGCATTCTTATCGAGGAGATCAGTGCCCCATGAACCGCGCCTGCCACCTGCAGCCGTTTGAGAGTTTCGGCGAATCGCTGCCGCTCGCCCTGGAGGCGATCGGTGCCCGGGAGATCCTGGCCGAACAGCAGACCATCATCATCAAACCGAACCTGGTGACCGACGATCCTCCCCCGGTCACCCTGCCGGTCGGAGCGGCCATGGTGCTGGTGCGCTGGCTGCGGAAACAGACCCGGGCCCGCATCATCCTCGCCGAGGGAACCGGTGACCAGCTGCACTCGACGATCAAGGTTTTCGATCATCTCGGCTACATGGACCTGGCCGAACGCTATGATCTGAAGCTGATCGATCTCAACGAGGCGCCAGCGGTCGAACTGAGTCGCGACGACTGTCCGATTTTCCCGCAATTGTACCTCCCCGAGGTCCTCAGCGACAGCTTCGTCATCTCTTTCGCGGTACTCAAGGAACATTCCCTGGCCGATGTCACCCTGAGCATGAAGAATATGGTCGGCTGCGCTCCACCGCGCTTCTACCAGCAGGGCGGAATGTGGAAAAAATCCGCCTTTCACCGCCAGATCCACGAGGCGATCCTCGATCTCAACCGCTACCGCAAGCCGGACCTGGCCCTGATCGACGCCAGTGTCGGCATGCGCGACCACCATCTTACCGGCCGTCCCTGCGATCCCCCGCCGCACCGCCTGATCGCCGGCTTCGACCCGGTCGCGGTCGATGCCGCCGGTGCGATGCTGCTCGGCAAGAACTGGCGCGACATTCCCCACATCGCCCGGGCCGACGGCGAACTCGGCAACGCAACGGCGGGTGAAACAGCCTTCCGCATGGCACAGCAGCCACAGTCGGGGGAACGGCATTGAATGACAGAGGGCGGATACGAAAGACTGAAGCTGGCGGGCACAGACCAAACCGGGAAATGCTTCTGCATCTCACGTCTCACATCTTACATCTCACCCAACGCCAGCGGCCATGAACTATCTTGTCCACCTCTACCTCTCCGACCCCGACCCCGAGGTCCGGCTCGGCAACCTGCTCGGCGACTGGGTCAAGGGCCGGCTGGATGAAACGGCCTGGCCCGAGGGCGTTCTGCGCGGCCTGCGCCAGCACCGCTCACTGGATCGGCACAGCGTCACCAGTCCGGCGGTCAGACGCAGCAAAGCCCGCATCGATGAACGGTTCGGTCTGCTCAAGCCGGTACTGGTCGACATCTTCTATGACCACCTGCTGGCAGCCCACTGGGGCGACTATCATGACCAGTCTCTGGAATCATTCAGCAGCGAAATCTACCGGCTGTTCAGCACCTATGACCACCTGCTGCCAACGGCTTTTCGCCCGGTGACCCGGCGGATGAAACGCTACAACTGGCTGGTTTCCTACCGCGAACCGGCAACGATCTCCATGGTCCTGCAGCGCATTTCCGATCGACTGCGACGGCCCAATCCCCTCGGCGAAGGGGTGGAAGAACTGGCCAGACAATACGATGGTTTCAGGGAGGATTTCGATCGGTTCCTGACCGAATTCAACTGACAAGTACGGACTAACCGGGCTCTCTCGGATCAACCAGCAAGGTGCCGGACCAGTCCACCGCGTCGAAATTGATCAGGATCGCCGTGGGAATGAAGGTATCGAGTTCAGAATACGGCCGGCCGGTCAGCTGCAGGGCAAAACGACGAAAAAGTTCAATTTCCCGCCGAAACAGATCCCGAAACGGGTAACGCAGCCGAGAATCCTCCGGAGCGATCCGGTTGCGGCTGCAGACGGCTGACGTGAAATCGGTCCCGTCGAAATCGATGGCCGGCAGGCCGTGCAGGCGACAGGTCATCGGCCGGGCGGCGTAGACCAGGCAACAGCCGTCGTCACCGAGCAGCGGACAGGGTGTCAGATCATCCTCGGGCATCTCCGTCCACTCATCATCCGGCAATCCGTTAAGCAGCCAGGGCGTTTTCCAGTTCGGCCAGCGCTGTTTCAATTCGACCAGGCGCAGCTCGGCCTTGCGCCGCACCTGGTCACGGAGATCCTTCGGCAACCCTTCCCAGGCCCGGCGCAACAGCAGTGCCTCAATCAGGCTGATATCAAACAGCCCCCGACAACAGGCATCACATCCCGCGCGACAGGCAACCGATGCTGCTCCGACCGACCGGACACTGCGGACAAACCAGTCATCGACTTCTGTCAACAGAACCTGGAATTCATCGAGCAGGGATCGCATATCTCATCCGTTCCCATCTCTGTAGAAAAAGAAATGACTTGAATTGTAACCATTTATATAGTTAAAAGAGTGTTCTAAGGGTTCTTTCAGGTCACAGGAACAACACATGTCCCTCCGAACAATTCTTCCTCTTCTGCTTTTTTTCGCCGTCGTCCCGTTCCATCCGGCAACAGCCCGGGCCGTCCCTCCCCCGCCCAGGGTTCTGATACTGCATTCCTATCACCCCGGGTTTCCCTGGACCGATTCCATTGACCGGGGGATTCGCACCACTCTGACCTCCGACCGTGAGCAGTTGCAACTGTTCACCGAGTATCTGGACAGCAAGCGGTTCTCCCCCAAAAAACAGTTTCCCCGTTTCGCCAGGTATCTGGCCGAAAAATACCACAACCAACGTTTTTCGGTCATCATCACCAGTGATGACAACGCCTTGAGCTTCGCCTTACGATACCGGGAGCAGCTTTTCCCCGATGTCCCGATTGTCTTCTGCGGAGTCAACAACCTGGCAGCCCATAAGCTGGACAGCTATCCGGACATCACCGGGGTCACCGAAGCCTTCGACATTCTCGGCACCCTGAAGCTCGCCCTGAAGCTGTTTCCCGAAACCCGAACCATCGCCCTGGTCAACGATTCCACTCCAAGTGGACGCACCAATCTGAAACAAACCCTGGCAATTCGCGACCAGTTGCCCGCCGGTCTCGATTTTCACCTGCTCTCGGAACTGACCGGCGACGAGTTGAAGGCGGGATTGCGCGCCCTGCCCAGGCAGAGCATCGTCCTCAACCTCGGCTTCTGGCGGGACCGGCATCAGCAGACGTTCAACAATCTCCAGAGTCTGCAACTGCTGGGTGAAAACTGCAAGGTGCCGATTTTCACCCTCTGGGATTTCATGCTCGGCCCTGGAACCTTCGGCGGACTGGTCGTCAACGGCCGCCGCCAGGGAGAACACGCGGCCCGGCTGGCGGAAAAGATCCTCGCCGGAGTCAGTGCAAAAGATCTCGCCATCGAGCGAAAAAGCCCCAATACCCCGATGTTCAACGACCGGACCCTGCACCGCTACGGAATCAAACAGGGACAACTCCCGGCCGGTTCGATCATCCGCAACCGTCCGCAATCCTTCTACCTGCGTCACAAGGGAGCCATCTGGACAGCAACCGGGGCCGTAGCGATTCAGAGCCTGCTGTTGCTGCTGCTGATCGCCAACATTCTGCGCCGCCGACTGGCGGAGAAGAAACTGGCGGCCAGTGAAGCAAATTTCCGGCAACTGATTGAGGACTCCCCCAACCCTATCCGGGTCACCCGTCTCGGCGGCAACATCGATTTTGTCAACCGTCGCTTCACCGAGGTTTTCGGCTATACCCGGGATGACCTGCCGACCATGGACGCCTGGTTCGACAAGGCCTACCCTGATGCTGACGACCGGAAACGGGTCCGTCATTTCTGGGACTCGCAGATCGAACAAAGCAGCAGTTTCGGCAATCCGGTGGAGATGCAGGAATGGAAGGTCCGTTGCAAAAACGGCGACATCCGTGACATCGAGTTCAACCATAGCCAGCTTGGAGAACTGGGGGTGTCGATCATGTTCGACGTCACCCGCCGCAACCGCGCCGAACAGGAACGTCGGGCCCTGGAGCAGAAAATCCTGCAGGCGCAGAAGCTGGAAAGTCTCGGCATCCTGGCCGGCGGCATCGCCCACGATTTCAACAACCTGCTGATGGGTATTCTCGGCTGCGCCGATCTGACCCTGAGCAAACTGCCTCCGGAAAGTCCGGTTCGGGACATGGTGAAGATGATTGTCAAGTCGGCAGAGCGTGCCGCCGACCTGACCTCGCAGATGCTCGCCTACTCCGGCAAGGGACGCTTCGTGGTGGAAACCATCGACCTCAATGAGCTGGTCGAAGAGATGGCCCACCTGCTGCAGACCGTGATCTCCAAGACCGCTCTGCTGAGACTCAACCTCGCCCAGATCCCGGTGTTGACTGAGGCCGATCCGACCCAGCTGCGACAGGTGATCATGAACCTGATCACCAACGCCTCGGATGCCATCGGCAAGCGCAGCGGTGTGATTTCCATCACCACCGGGGTGATGGACGCCGACGCCGAGTACCTGGCGGGTTCCTATCTCGATGACAATCTGCAACCCGGACCGTTCACCTTCGTCGAGGTCTCCGACAGCGGCGCCGGCATGGACGAGGAAACCCGAAGGCGCATCTTCGATCCCTTTTTCACCACCAAGTTTGCCGGTCGCGGACTTGGTCTGGCCGCCGTCCTCGGCATCGTCCGCAGCCATCACGGGGCGATCCGTATCTACAGTGAACCGGGCAAGGGGACCAGCTTCAAGATCCTGCTGCCCTGCTGCACGTCCTCCGTCCGGCATCCGGAAACAAGCCGGACAGCGACCCTGCCCACCGGTCTGGCGGAACGTTGTGGAGCCATCCTGATTGTCGATGATGACGAGACGGTCCGCTCTGTCGGCCGGATGATGCTCGAAGAGTACGGCTTCAAGGTCCATCTGGCCGAAGACGGTCGAGAAGGGGTCGACCTGCTGCGTCGCAACCCGGACCAGATCGGCCTGGTGCTGCTCGACCTGACCATGCCCCATATCGACGGCGAAGAAGCCTACCGGCAGATGCGGACCATCAAACCCGATATCCGGGTTATCCTTTCCAGCGGCTACAACGAACAAGACGCCACCGACCTGATGGCCGGCAAGGGGCTGGCCGGGTTCCTGCACAAACCCTACCGCAGCGAAGACCTGTTGACCAAGGTGATCGAAACGCTGCAGATCTGACAGAACCCCTCCGGCCAACGAACGGGAACGGGGTCTCCTTCAAGGGGCCAGGTCCAGGTCGAACTCCGCCCAGCACGGGCAATGATCCGACGGCTTCTCCATGCCGCGGATTTCATAGTCGATGCCGGCTCCGGTCAGCTTTTCGGCCAGGGGCGCCGTTACCAGCAGCTGGTCGATGCGCAGACCGCGTTTCGGATCGCGATCGAAGCCGCGCGAGCGGTAATCGAACCAGCTGAAGCGATCGTCGATGTCGGGATGCAGCTGCCGGTAACTGTCAACCAGTCCCCAGCCGCGCAGCTGCTCGTGCCACTGCCGCTCTTCAGGCAGAAAGGAACACTTGCCGGTCCGCAGCCAGCGTTTCGCATTATCCGAACCGATGCCGATGTCGCTGTCGAATGGCGCGACGTTCATGTCGCCCAGCACCACCAGCGGTCCGGCAGGGTCACATGCCTGATCGAGAAAAGCCTGCAGGTTGACGTAGAAGTCCCGCTTGGCAGGAAACTTGGTCGGATGTTCGCGGCTCTCCCCCTGGGGGAAGTAACCGTTGATCACCCGCAGCATGCGGCCGTCGGCAAGAGCAAAATCACCCATCACGCAGCGCCGCTGGGCATCATCGTCTTCACCGGGGAACCCCTTGCGGGGATTCTTCGCCTCCTGTTTCGAGAGCAGCGCCACCCCGTAATGGCTCTTCTGACCGTGAAAGACGACCCGGTAACCGAGGTCATGGATGGCATCGACGGGAAACTCGACATCCCGCACCTTGGTCTCCTGCAGGCCGATGATATCGGGCGCGTGACTCTCCACCAGCGCCGCCAACTGGTGCAGCCGGGCGCGGATGCCGTTGACATTGAAGGATACGATTTTCATGGGAATCCTTTGGACTCAGGCGCCTGACTTCAGGCACCGTGGACAAAAGGGGGGCAGGCACCTGCGGAGCCAGTCCCCCCTCACATCTCACATCTCACGAGGCCTGCCCCAGTTCCTCGAGGAAATCGGCACCGAAGCGTTCCAGCTTGGTCAGGCCGACACCGTTGATCTGCAGCAGCTCCTGGGCGGTCTGCGGCACCACGGCGGCCATTTCCGCCAGGGTGGCGTCGGAGAAGACCATGTAGGGAGGGATCCCCTGCCCGTCCGCGATCTGCTTGCGGCGAGCGCGCAAACGTTCGAACAACGCCTGATCGTAGTCGCCGACCGGGCCGCGGCTCTTCTTCGGCTTCTTCACCGCCTTGACCCGCAGTCGCGGAACCGGCAGCTCGAGGGTCTCTTCTCCGCGCAGCAGCGGCCGGGCCTGCTCGGTCAATTTCAAGACTGAGTAGTTCTCGATATCCTGGCGGAGATAACCGCGATGGATCAGCTGCCGCAGCAGGCTGCTCCAGTGATCGCTGCTCTTGTCAGCGCCGATCCCCCAGGTCGAGAGCTGCTGATGATTGTTGCGCCGCACCCGCTCGTTGTCGGCACCGCGCAGCACCTCGACGACGTAGCCGACACCGAAGCGCTGCCCGACCCGGTAGACGCAGGAGAGCGCCTTGCGGGCGTCCTCGGTGGCATCAAAAGTTTCCGGCGGATCGAGACATGTGTCGCAGTTGCCGCAATCCTCCTTGAGCCCTTCGCCGAAATATCCCAGCAGGGTCCGCCGCCGGCAACCGCGTTCCTCGCCGTAGCCAACCATGGCGTTGAGCTTGTGCAGCTCGATGCGGATCTGTTCTTCATTCTCCGACTTTTCGATCAGGCCGCGCACCAGGGCGATGTCGCCATAACCGAACAGCAGCAGCGCCTCAGAAGGGAGCCCGTCGCGTCCGGCACGACCGGTTTCCTGGTAGTAGCTTTCAAGATTCTTCGGCAGATCGTAATGGACCACGAAGCGCACGTTCGGCTTGTCGATGCCCATGCCGAAGGCGACCGTGGCGACGACGATATCGAGATCGTCGCGCAGGAACGCTTCCTGGGTGGTGTGACGCAGCTCGTCCGGCAGCCCGGCGTGGTAGGGGGCGGCGCGCAGCCCGGCGGCGCACAGTTTGCCGGCGATCTCTTCGGTGCGCTTGCGCGACAGGGCGTAGACGATGCCCGATTCATTCGGGTGGCGATTGAGAAAACGCTGCAGCTGTTCAAACGGGCGCGATTTTTCGACCACCGTGTAACGGATATTGGGCCGATCGAAACTGGCAACGTGGGTGTAGGCCTGCTGCAGCCCGAGCCGTTCGACGATATCCCGGCGCGTCTGCGGATCGGCGGTGGCGGTCAGCGCGGCCAGCGGCACGCCGGGGAAGTGCTGCCGCAACTGCGGCAGCTGCAGGTACTCGGGACGGAAATCATGCCCCCACTGGCTGATGCAATGGGCCTCGTCGATGGCGATCAGGGCGATGTCGATTTCGGCCAGCCGGGCCAGGAAACCGTCGGAAAGCAGCCGCTCCGGGGCGACATAGAGCAGGTCGAGCTCGCCGCCATGCATCCGGGCGAGAATCTGGCGCGATTCGGCGGCGCCGAGCGCCGAATGGTAACAGGCGGCGGCGACTCCGAGCTGACAGAGGCTGTCGACCTGGTCCTTCATCAGGGCGATCAGCGGCGACACCACGATCGCCGTGCCCTCGCGCGTCAGCGCCGGCAGCTGGAAACAGAGCGACTTGCCGCCGCCGGTCGGCATCAGCACGAAGACATCCCGGCCGGCACTGAGCGCCCGCACAATCCCTTCCTGACCGGGGCGGAAATCGCGGAAGCCGAAAACCTTGTCAAGGGTCTGCAACAGCGGATCGGGATCGGCAGGAGGGGGGCAGGCACCTACGGAGCCAGTCCCCTCGGTCCCCTCCATCTCACATCTCACATCTTCCGTCTCTCGCATCATCTCTGTTCCCCTCCCGGGGGACGGGATCCTGCGGAGTCCGTCCCCTGCATCTCCCACAGTTCCTTGCCGACGGGAAAAAAGTTCTCACGGGTACGGTTGAAATAACCGAACTGGAGCCGTGGATGCTCAGCCTTGAGGCGGTCCAGCATCCGCTTCAGACCGATCCCCTTCCCTTCGAGGCCCATCGCCCGCCAGTACATCACCGGATCGATGGCCAGGTTGCGCATCTGGATCAGGTCGATGCCGACCGCGTCGATCAGCGCGCTCAGCGCCCGCAACTCATCTTCGCGGTCGGTAACACCGGGAAAAACCAGGTAATTGAGCATGGTGAACAGGCCATTCTTCTTCGCCCGGTGGATGCTCTCGATGACATCGGCGAACCGGTAGCCGTGCGGCCGGTAATAAGCGTTGTAGCGCTGTTCGACCACCGAGTTGAGGGAAACGCGGATCGATTCGACGCCGGCCGCCGCCAGACTGTCGACGGCGTCCGGCAGCGAGGCGTTGGAATTGAAGTTGATGGTGCCGCGCGGTGTCTGCCGACGCATCTCGCATACCGCCTCGGCGATGGTTTCATGCTGCAGGATCGGGTCCCCTTCGCAGCCCTGGCCGAAGGAGACGATGGCATTCTCGGCAGTCTCAAGGTGGGGGACCGCCACCTCGCACAGTTCCTGCACGGTCGGCACGAAGGTCAGCCGCTCCTGGCTTGACGGACAACACTCGCTCTCCTGCAGGGAGATGCAGCCGAGACAGCGCGAGTTGCAGACCGGCGAGGTCGGCAGCGGCGCCTCCCAGCGGCCGAAAAAGAGGTTCTTGGCGGCAAAGCAGTGGTAGTCGAGGGCGCAGCGGGAAAGCTGTTCGTAGAGCCGGTTGTCGGGATAGTCCGCGACCCGCTCGCGGACCAGCGGTTCGAGCTTGCGGTCGTCGAAATGCTCCGGTTGCCACTGGTTGTTGCCGTCGACCTTGACCGCGGCGGCGTAGAACCGCTCTTCCTCCTCGCACCAGCCGACCGCCGCGTAAGACCAGAGCGGCAGCTCAACCCGTTTGCGCTGCCAGTCGGCCGCCGGCAGCAGGGTGCGGGTGTAGGCGGGGGTGAGAAAGGCGCAGACCGCCTGGATGCTCCCCTCGCCCCAACTCTGTGGCAGCCGGTCGCGGGTCACCAGCTTGCCGCTGCGACGGTCAAAACCGATCGGCGGGGTATCCGGCACGGTGAACAGCCGGCTTCCCTCCGGCAGCGGGATCAGCTCATCGGCTTCCGGCAGCCGGGCGGTCAGGCCGCTGCCGCCGGCCATCAGCAGCTCGGGATGCTCGAAAACCTCGCCCGATTCATCGGCGACGACGGCAAGAATGGTTCTGGATTGGGGCATGGAGGAAAACCTGAAAAGCGGCTAAAGGTTCAAGGTTCAAGGCTCAAGGTTCAAGGCCCGAGGTAAGAAACGGACCGGAGGATGGCGCGGATGCGGGCCGATCATAGCACAGCGGTCGGGCCATCACAATTTCCCAAATCCACCGGCTGTTTTGTGGACCGAGGGTGGCGGGACGGGTGGAGAAGCGGTGACGGCAACGAAGCAGATTCAGCCGAATCCCGAAATTGCCGGTGGATTTGGGAATTTGGCTTTCACGCCTTTTTCCGCTATGCTCCCGCCATGCGTGTCGTCCTCGCCACCCTGCACAGCAAGTATATCCATCCCAGCCTGGCGCTGCCCTGCCTGGCGGCCTACTGCGGTGATCTCGACTGCGAATTCCGCATCCGTGAATTCACCCTGCACGAGCCGAAGGAATCGATCCTGGCGATGCTGCTGGCCGAGCAGGCGGAGGTCATCTGCTTCTCGGTCTACCTCTGGAACCGCCGTGCGACCCTTGATCTGGTTGATGCCCTGCACGTCGCCCACCCCGGATTGCGGATCGTCCTTGGCGGACCGGAAGTCAGCTTTGACGGGGAGGAACTGTTCGCGCGCCACCCGGGGCTGGCCGCCCTGGTGCGCGGCGAGGGGGAACTGCCGCTGTACGGCCTGCTGCGGGCCTGGATGGCGGGGGAAGAACCGCGGGATATCCCGCGCCTTGACTGGCGGGAGCGGCAACGGATCATCACCGGGCCGGACGGTCCGCCCCTGACGGACCTCGACCGCATCCCCTCCCCTTTCGCCGCCGGACTGGTCGCCCTCGACAAGGGGACAATCTACTGTGAAACCAGCCGCGGCTGTCCCTACAGCTGCGCATTCTGCATGAGCGCCCTCGACACGCGGGTCCGCAGTTTTTCACCGCAGCGGATCGAGGCCGACCTCGGACGACTGATGGCGGCCGGGGTCAGGCAGGTCAAACTGGTCGACCGTACCTTCAATTACGACGCCGCCCGCGCCCGGCACATCTGGCGCTTCATCCTGCGACACAACCGGCACACCAATTTCCATTTCGAGATCGGCGCCCACCTGCTGACTGAAGACTGCCTGCAACTGCTGGAGCAGGTGCCGAAGGGGATGTTCCAGTTTGAGATCGGCGTGCAGTCGACCCTGCCCGAGACCCTGCGGGCGATCGGCCGCGATGCCTCGCTGCAGAAGCTGGAGGCAAACGTTTCCCGGCTGATCCGGGCCGGCAACATCCATCTCCACCTCGACCTGATCGCCGGACTGCCGGGGGAGGATTATAACGGCTTCCTCGTCTCCATCGACCGGGTTCTCGCGCTCGGCCCCGAACACCTGCAGGTCGAGCCGGTCAAGCTGCTGCCCGGATCACCGCTGCGCTCTGACGCGGCCGAACGCGGCATCCGCTTCGACCCCAACCCGCCCTACACGGTTCTCGCCACCCCGAAACTGTCCCCCGCGCGGCTGGAACAGCTGCGCACCGTCAGCCGCCTGCTCGATCTGACCTGGAACGCCGGCCGCACACGCCACCTCTTCGCCGCCCTGGAACGGCAGGGGATCACGCCGGCCCGCGCCCTTGACCGGCTGGCCGGCTTCTGCCTCGCGGGACAGAGACTGCGCCATCCCTTAAGCCAACCGGGAATCTTCGAACTCATCTGGGAATGGCTTCGGGAGGACTTTGCCGATCCGGACTTCCCCGCCCTGCGCGAGGCCCTGGGGCGCGACTACGCCCACTGTGAGCGGGTGCTGCCGGGAAAGGTTCCGGAATTCCTGAAGGGGGATTTAAGCGATGAGGAACGCCGCAATGTGCGCCGGCGAGTGGATGCCGAGCGGGAAAAACATCGCGGCGACGGCAGTAAGCTGCAGTTCTTCGCCGCGCCTTTCACCCACCTGCCGGGACGGGAAGGAGAACGCGTGATCCTCCTCTACCTCTACCGCACCGCCAGCGGTCGGGGCCGTGAAGTGGAAGAGCTCTGGTTCAGAGACGGAACCTGGCAAACGCCTTCCGCCTGACGCCATCCCCCATTTTACAGCTGTTTCTTGATAATCTTTTCCTGGCACTCCGGACAGTAGCCGTGAGTAAACCTCATGTCGTGATGGGTCTTGAGATACTGTTCCATCTCCGACCAGTCCTGCTGATCATTACGCACCTTCTTGCAGACCGCGCAGACCGGCAGGATACTCCAGAGGTTGGCCAGCTCGTTGATGTCCTCGATGGTCAGCAGCACCAGCTTCCGTCCCCCATGCTCGAACGGAACGGCAGTCACCAGGGCGTAAAATCCGATCACCACTCCATCCCGTTCGAATTTGAGCATCGCCCGGCTGCGGGAAAGTATTTCGCCGTCGCTCACCTTGTGAACTGCTTCTCGAATGACGCAGGTGCGGCAGTGTTCGGCGTGACCGCAGCCACGGGGATGACTGTCATGGCTGACACAATGGAGAATCTCCCCCGGCCGCCGACGCACAACCGCGTTTTCATCCGGCGTGATCACGGCCTGCGCGGCATGATTCGCCGCCAGCACCCGTACCTTCTCGTCAACCACCAGCATCATCGCCGGGTTGGCGTCCACCATTGCCCGCAGCAGGGGCTGCTGACCTTCATAAAGTTTCATTGTCCCGGTCTCCAGGCCGTCATCGGCATACCTGAATCAGTGGGCTCATGGCGGCTGAAGAGTACGAGTGCTTGATCTGGATGCGATTTTCAAAAATCCGAGGCGCACCCGAAGGTACACCGGCGACTTCTGAAAAGTGATGACGGATCAATGACTTGTGCTATTCACCGACAATAACCTCACTGATTCAGGGCTTAAACCTGAATCAGTGAGGTTCTGTTGGATGGAGAGTGCAAGTGCTTGGTCTGAATGAGGTTTCCAAAAATCTGAAGCGCACCCATAGGTTCGCTGGTGATTTTTGGGAAGCTCAAGCGGATCAATGACTTGTGCTATCCGCCGACAAGGAGTTCACTGATTCAGGTTAAATACACGAATGGCCGCAAGCCTCCCCTCGCGGCCATTCATACTTTCTCAAGTTAAAATTAATTATATCACTTCTATCTTGTCCGAAACGTTAAAACATGCTAAAGAACATGACGTTTTTATGACTGATCGATGGAGGGATCATGAAAAAACTTCTGGTACTGATTGGAATCCTGATGCTCTGCGCAGCCGGTATCGCCGGCGCAACATACCTGGTGGGAAACAAGACCGAAAAAAGATGTACCGAACTGCTCGCGAAATATCAGCGACTCGGCCCCTTCACGATAACCGCCGAAAACTACCGACGCGGCTTCCTGAAATCAAAATTTCAGACAACTGTCAAAATCAGGGTGCCCAACCCGGACCCGCAGAAGAACAATCCGGAAGCGCCCGACGAAATCGAACTGGTCTTCGAACACATCCTGCGCCACGGCCCGTTCATCTTGCAGAAGGAAAAAGGCCGGGAATCCATCATCCCCGCCTTTGTCGTTATCGAAACCCGACTTTCGAGAGTGTCTCCCGGCAATGACCGGTTCCAGCAATTCCTGCAGGAGACGCCGGAATTGAAGGCGGTTGCAGCGACCACCAGGATCAGTTTCTCCGGGGAGGTAACCAGTTCTCTCCACCTGCCGTCTTTTGCGGTTGATCAGGATGGAACCCGGTTTTCCTTTGCGGGAGCCGTCATCAATACCACCTACAACGCACGCAAAAAGACCATCGCCGCCAACTTCGAGTTGCGGCCTCTGAAACTGCAGATGCAGGACGGAGAATTATCCTGGCAGGGCTCACAAGGTGAATTCGAACTCTTTGAAGGTCTGCCGCAGATCTATGTCGGCATCAGTTCCGCCAACATCGCCCCCCTGCAGATAGAGTACACCAAAGGCAACAGCGGAGAACGGCAACGCATCAGCATGGAGGGCATCAAGGTCACTGCCGACAGCCGTTGTGACGGCAAGCTGGTGCACTACAACGAAAAGATCAATTTTGCCGGGATAACGGTCAACGGAAAAACCTTTGGTCCCGGACGCTGTGAGCTGGAACTCAAAAACCTCGACGGTGAGATTCTGGGATCGATTCAGACCCAAGCCGAGGAGATCTACAAAAACAGTGACACATTCAATCCGGACGAAATCAACGCGCAGATTCTCCCTCTTTACGGACAACTGCTGACCGGCCTGCTCACGGCTGACCCGGAATTCAGCATCCGCAATCTGCACTTCACCACCCCCATGGGTGATCTCGACGGCAATCTCCGGGTGCGCTTCTCCGGAACGCCCCCCGAAACCCTGAAACGTCCCGCCGCATTGCTGAAAACCATGAACGCCGAGGCGGCAATCGAAGTCGACCAGCGGATCATCAATGCCATGATCGGCAGATTCATGAAAAGCAACCTGGAAGCCGCCCGGAAACAGGGGCGCCTGCCTCAGCAATACGGTGACCGGGAGCTTGATCAACTGGCATCCCGACAGGCCGACCGCCAGATCGAAGTGATGCTGCAACAGAACTATTTCACCCGCAAAGGAGACCTGTTGCGGGCCGACGCCACCCTCAAGGAAGGGAAACTGGTTCTCAACGGCCGGGAGGTGCGGCAACTTTAGCGGGCAGAAAATCGTGTCAATTTTTCGCCTCAGCCCTCAGCGAAATAACACCTTCCCCTGTTGTGTCGGAATCCGGCTGCAGTAAAAGCAACCACTTGCAGAGATGGCACACGAAATGCAAATATTCGCTGGTAAGTATCGAAGAAATAAAAACTAAATAATCCAGACACTATCTCCGATAAGGGCAAAACCAGAGAGATCTGGCGACGCAAAGCCACGGGTCCTGATCACAGGACAGCCGGGTTGCCGAAGAGAATGTTCGCGACGCATCGCCCCTCCACATCCTTCTTCCGCATGTAAAGCGCTCATCTCCGGCAACGAGGTGAGCGCTTTTTTTGTCCGCGGATAACCGATTTAAGGATTTAAGGACACAAGCAGGCACAGGAGAAAGCAACCACCCAAGGTTTCACCCGACAACCAAATACGTCTCCGATAAGGGCAAAACCAGAGAGATCTGGCGACGCAAAGCCACGGGTCCTGATCACAGGACAGCCGGGTTGCCGAAGAGAATGTTCGCGACGCATCGCCCCTCCACATCCTTCTTCCGCATGTAAAGCGCTCATCTCCGGCAACGAGGTGAGCGCTTTTTTTGTCCGCGGATAACCGATTTAAGGATTTAAGGACACAAGCAGGCACAGGAGAAAGCAACCACCCAAGGTTTCACCCGACAACCAAATACGTCTCCGATAAGGGCAAAACCAGAGAGATCTGGCGACGCAAAGCCACGGGTCCTGACCGCAGGACAGCCGGGTTGCCGAAGAGAGTGTTCGCGAAACCGTCCCCGGTTTTCCCCCTATCCCCACAGCGCTCACCTTCGGTAACGAGGCGAGCGCTTTTTTTGCCTTTACCGCAGACAGGTAACGACAAGCACATGGGAAAAAGGGAGTCAATGATGGGGATCAACGTTTCAAGAGTACTGCTGTTCATGGTCGGGCTCACCCTGGCCGTCACGACCACGGTGAACGCCAAAACCATCACCATGACCTGGGATGCCAGTTCCGACAGTCGAGTCACGGGCTACAAGATCTACTATTCCACAACCTCCCCCGATCCGCCGTTCAACGGCACCGGGGCCAATGAGGGGCCGTCGCCGGTCGATGTCGGCAACAACCTGACCGCCACCCTCAGCGGCCTGGTGAACGAGCAGGCACACTACCTTGCCGTCACCGCCTACGACGCAGCCGGCAACGAAAGCGACTATTCCAATATCGCCGTCAGCTCCGCCATCCTGCCGCAGATCAACCGGCCGCCGGTGCTGGCAGCCATCGGCAGCAGAACCGTGACTGCGAGATCCACCCTGAGCTTCTCTCTCGGCGCCAGTGACCCCGACGGCGACACGCTCGTCTACAGCGTTGTCAACCTGCCGCCGGGGGCAAGCTTCAACGCCTCCACAGGCAGCTTCAACTGGACGCCCGACGATTCCGCGGTCGGCAGCAGCTACAGTCCGACTTTTTCGGTCAGCGACGGCAGCCTGAGCGATTCTGAAACGGTGGCCATCGAGGTCGCGGCCTATGTCCCCCCGGACAGCGACGGCGACGGCGTCATCGACAGCCAGGACGCCTTCCCCCAGGACGCTTCTGAATGGCTCGATACCGACCGCGACGGGATCGGCAACAACGCCGACCCGGACGATGACAACGACGGTGTCATCGACAGCCGGGACAGCGCGCCCCTCGATGCCGCAACCAGCGCCTGGCGGATCACTGCCGTCGCCGGCAGTGGTGGAACCATCACCCCGTCCGGCGACAGCCTGCTGGCGTATGGCCAGTCCCAGGGCTATACCATCAGCGCGGCAGCCGGCTTCTTCCTTGAAGATGTCCTTGTCGACGGCATATCCGTCGGCCCGGTCGAACAATACCAGTTCGTCGCCGTTGACAGTTCGCACCGCATCGAAGCACTGTTCCAACCGGTTGCCGACGGTCTGCGCCTGCCGGCCAACGAGAGCGGACTGCCCGGCGTCGACCGCCTCGATGGCGGAGACGACTCCTCCAACCTGGTCGGCGGAGTACCGAAAAGCGACCTCGATTATCTCTTCCGCATCGTTCTGCAGGACACTTCGGGCAACGCCGCCGCAGTTATGCTGGTTCTCAACGGCTATGCCTATCCGATGACCCTGCAGAGCGGCATCCTTGCCGCCGGGGCAACCTACGGCTTCACCACCCGTCTCGGCCCGATGGCCTCCCAGTTCTTCCACTTCGAAGCCAGGGACACCCAGGGAACAGTTCTGTTCCGGTTCCCGGCCGAGGGCGAGCTTGACGCGCCCCGCATCGAACTGCTGAACGGCAGGAATATCGTCGGCATCCCCACAGACCCCGACGTACCGGCCCTGACCGCCGACCAGGCGTTCGGCGCGTCACCGGCCTACCAGTGGTTCACCGACGGCAAAAAGACCGGCCACTACCAGCTGCTCTCCGGAGACAGCGAGCTGACCGCCGGCACGGGATATGTCATCAAGCGTACCGCCGGCAGCCAGCTCCCGGCCCCGGATCCGGCCACTGATAATCCCGCCCCGAACTGTGAAATCCCGCTGCAGAAAGGCTGGAACCTGATCGCCAACCCCTACGGCGGAAATGTCGCTCTCGCCGATATCCAGGTTCAGGTGGACGGTTCCGCCCCCCTCACATGGCGTGACGCGGTTGCTTCCGGGCAGGTGATCGACGGGATGTATGCCTTTGTCGGCGAGGACTGGGGCAACCGCATGATCCTGTACCCCGGCGACGACCCGGATGCCGTCCTTGTCCCCGGGATCGGCTACTGGATTTACGTGAATTCCGAGAATGACGCGGTCGCGCTGATCGTGCCCAGACCGCAGACCTGAAACAGGAGAACCCGATATGAGAACAATCAAGATCATTCAGCTGTTGATAATAATTTCCCTGTTGTCACTGCTGTCCGCCTGCGGCGGCGGAGGCGGCGGCACATCAGAACCGGCGCCGACCACCCTCAGCGGGCGGGTCGCTGACGGCTACCTCACCGGCGCGCGGGTATTTCTTGACCGCAACGGCAATCGATCCCTCGACGCGGGGGAACCCTGGGACATCACCTCCGCGGGAGGCCATTTCAGCCTGCAGGTCGCCCCGGGTGATGGCGACCGCTACCCGGTCGTCGCCGAAATCATCGCCGGACAGACGATCGATGAAGATCAACCGCAGGAAACGATTGCCGCCGGCTATCGCCTGATCGCGCCGGCGGGTCAGTGGACCTTTATTTCCCCCCTGACAACCCTGGTCAAGAACGAGCGGGACAAGACCCCCACCCTTTCACTGCCGGAAGCCGAAACCCGGATCCGTTCGCAGCTCGGCCTCGGTGCGGGGATCTCCCTGTTCGACGACTACATCCAGTCCGACGACAGCAACGCGGCGGCGGCCCATCATGCCGCCGGTATCGTCGCCGGGCTGATGGGAACCCTGGAGAATCTGATCGAACAGAATGTCGGCACTGCGCTGACAGACGACCAGCGAACAGCAGTGGAACTGATGATCGACGACCAGATCAAGGCCCGACAGGCCATGATCGCCGAAAGCCTTGCCGCGGCAGGAAACCCGACGACCAGGGAGGCGACCGAAGCGGCGATACTGGCCGACATCGACAGCAGTTCCTTGAACGCTGACCTGCTGGACCGCTATCTCGACCGCATGCAGAATCCCGCTCCGATCTGGGATATGACCGCGCCGAAGATCCTCAACCAGGTACCCGCGATCGACAGCAAAACCTCCATCGATGTCGTCATCTCCCTCGGTTTTGACGAAAAGCTTGACCCGGTCTCTGTTTCGACCGATTCACTACAGCTGATCGGCCCATCCGGGCCATTAAGCGGGACACTTACCTACGACCCTGACACCCGGCAGCTGGCGTTCACTCCCGATGACTACCTGATGGCCTATACCGACTACCGGGTTGAGCTGACGGGAGTCACGGACCTGTACGGCAACCCCCTGGAACACCCCCTGGTCTGGAGTTTCACCACCATTTTCGATCAATTACCACCGGCACTTCCCGATTTCTGATCCCTGCCTCCCCTCTCCCCTGAGAGTCAGGAACCAACTCTCGGGGGAGAGGAGATATCCATGCTTGCCCTCAGCTTCGTTCCTGATACTATTATTTTTTTCTAAAATCGTCAGGAGCCCTCACCCCGAAAAACACCCCTGTGAGCTCCTGCCCCGCCCATGCGCCTCTGACCAAAAAAAGGATTCAAAATGGACTTTATCTCGAATCATCAATGGGTCATTATCCTGGCACCCTTTTTAATCATTGCAACAATAGGCGTTATTTTAGGTACAAAGAACCTGAAACGAGAAAAAGCTGTTCGAAAAGAGGCTCAGGCTTTTGGTTACATTGCAAATGACAAAAACAACGTTAAAAAGCTTGATGATATCCCGGATTTTTTTCTCCTCGCACCACAGGGGAAACATGAAAGATTTTTACAAATACGAAATATTATAAATGGATATTTCGACAATATTGAATTCGTCATGTTTGACTACATGTCAACCTACAGCAAAGGAAGAACAAATATTATAACTGCGTTGGCCTTTCCTTTACCAGACGACATTCATTGTGATTTTTTATTAACACCAATAGACAGGATTTCACGCATACATAAATACGCAATAGATATTGCATCGAATTATAGTTCCTTAAATCCTGAATACAGAAAAATCGACGTCATCGACAATGGCGACTTTTCTGACAACTATCTTCTGTACTCCAACAATGAACAAACGGTTAAGAGATTATTTAACGAAAACACCATCCGGATTCTTTCAAAAAAACATTCACGGGGATGGCATATTGTTTGTAAAAATGGCTGGATGAACCTGTACCACAGTAATAAAACCGTGACCCCCGGAGATATGCATGATTTTCTGAAAAAAGCTAAAACGATCTATGAAACGATACTTGCGGAACAGACTTGAAACGGGACGGGGACATGGCTGAAGACCAAAAAGCCCTCGCTATTATCGGCAGCTATCGTCAAGGCGGAACCATCGATAGCGTCGTCGGTGAAATCATGACGTCTCTGGAAGAGTCGGGGCTGAAGACGGAAACAATCTATCTTCGGGAACAGCACATTGAGTTTTGCGCAAACTGCCGCGCCTGTCTGCAGAAACAGGGGAGTGTACGCGGAAAATGCCCGCTGGATGATGACATGGACGCCATCCTTGCCGCCATTGAAACCGCCGACTGCCTTGTCCTCGGAGCACCGGTAAATTTCGGCAATATCAATGCCCTGACCCGCGCCTTCATGGAACGCTGCATCTGTTTCGCCTATTGGCCCTGGGACACGCCGGCCCCGAAGATCAGGAAGCACCGGCCCACGAAAAAAGCACTGCTGATTTCAGCGTCTGCCGCCCCAGCCTGGCTCGGACGACATTTTTCAGGAGCCCCCGCCGCGCTGAAAAAGCTCTCCCGCATGATCGGCGCCAGACCGGTCGGCATCCTCTGGGTCGGCCTGGTCAACAGAAAAAATCCGTCTTTATCCGGCATAACAAGACGCCGGGCCCGTAAACTTGCCCGCAAACTGGTTCTCTGAGCAGGAGAGCAGCCCCCTCCCCCGCCGACATTGGTATCCCCCGGATCAGGGAAGAGAGATACCGAACGGCTCCGATTTTTTCCCATCGGGATTGATCACTTGAAAAAACAGATCCCGCACCTGACTGCTGGACGGATAGCGTTCATAGATCAGGGTTCGACAGTCACGAAAAACCAGCCGATCAGACGTTTGCTGGACACTTCCGGGGTTGCTGCCGAATCCCCTGGCATCGCTATAGATGATTCTGGAACGATGGTCAGATTCAGGAGCCCGACTGTTCGGCTGGGTTACGCTGAGAATCGAGTTGAAATAGAAGTTTCGTCCATGAATGATAATTTCGAAATGATTCACATAATCCTCTCCCCGCTCAATGCTGTCAATTGAGGGGATATCATTGACCCACAGGGAATGCGGCAACGAGGTCTTTCCGCTGGGATTCCGCACCTGAATACCGTGAACACCCGACCTCATCGTCGAAGGAATAAAAAAACGGATCTGTCCCGAATCAACCCTCTCCATGGGAACCGAAACACCATCGAAAAGCAGACTTGCCCCGTCCAGAAAAAACCGTCCATCGACCTGGACGGATTGTTCTTCAGCAGTTCCGCAGGCATCGATATTCCGGGGCGAGATGTTGCCGATCAGCGGTGTCGGTTCAAGAATTTCGATGAATTGCGTCAGAGAGATTTCTTCGCCGACATGTTCCAGCGACAGCACGTACTCTCCCGGCTGCACATCAGGCAGAAAAAAACGCAATATGCGTGAGTTCACATCATGGACGGGAACCGTTTTCTCTCCCAGCCGGACCCGGGTCAGGCGGGAAAAAGGGCCGCCGGTCACGGTAATTTCGGTCCCCGGTTCACCACGACTCGGAGCGATCGAACTGATTTCAAAAGCCTCGGCAAAGACGGGCAGCAGTATCAAGGTGAAGAGAATTCCGGCGACTGAACGTTTCATCAGCAGCTCCCGACGGGTGGCTCAACAGGGTTTCAGGCCAACAATTCTTTTGAAATGCAAATTGAACACCAACCGGGAAATGCCGCAATCAGCACTTCCGCCACGCTGACGCCCCTGTCGCTGAAGAATAATCCACGTCAAGATGTGGAATATTCTTCAAGAAAAAACCCCGATCCCGGCCGTACCGGGCCGACCGGAAACAACAATGCGGGATGGACAATTCCGCCGGCAAGACCCTCGAATCCAGAATCATCCTGTGCTAATATCCGGGCCGGAAAAAAACAGGAGGATTACCGTTATGGCCGATCTGCACACCCCGGTTCACCAGATGGTCAGAACCGCGCTCACCGACGGCAAGGCTCTGACTTCAAAACTGATTCGCGAGCAGCGAGAGCAGAGCCGCAAAGCGGTCAGACAGGGAAAAATGATCTTCTGGATTGCCATCACCCTGCTCAACCTGGTGGTCTGGGTCAAGCTGCCCATCCCCGTCCCGTTGCGTTTCGCGATTGGCCTGCTGGCCCTGGCGACAGCCCTGATCGCGCCAATCATCTGGAGCAAAAAACATCAACTGAAACTGTACCTGCTTCAGGATGTTCCGGAAGGCCCGAAACGACGCAAAGCCGGCCCGGAAGCCAAGAGATACATTGACCAGGTCCGTGAACAGGGCCGCGCCTACGTCCGCGCCGAGATGGATATTCTCGAAGCAGGCCGGGAGAAGGGCTGAAAGCAGAGTTCCGTCAACAGCCGAGGGGGGGCGGGGACCGACACCCCCCTGCCCTCCTCTCCGCCTTCCGAAGTCTTCCAACCCCAGACCTGCCCCCATCACTCGCCGGCCTGCCCGCCCGCTCTTTCTTCTAAAGTCACCCTCCGTTCCGGTCGAAAAAAGCTTATCTTCCCGAAGCGTGATTCATCATCAATCAACCGACGGGTTCCTTTTTTCGCCAGGAAACCGAAGGAGGCATCATGACAACTTTCAAACGCATATCCTGTTCTCTGGCACCGGCAATCCTGATTGCCCTGACAATTCTCCTCGGCGGCTGCGGGGGAAGCGATTCAACCACCGGCAGCAGTGTCACAACCGCCGGCATCGGCCTGCCGACTGAAATCTCTGCCGTGTCAACCGGAACGTCAGCCGGAACCCTGAGTCTGGCGGGAAGCATCCGCACCCTGGCAACCTCGGCCGCAAATCTGCCCGCCGACTCCGATTACCGGACAACCCCGGTCGCCCGCTATGTCGACGAACCGACCCTGGAGGTGTTCGGCATCATCGAAACCATTCTCAATTCCATGGCCCAGACCCATTATGCCGATCCGGCCAATGTCGGCTCCGGTCCCTATAAAAGCATGGTTGCCTGGTACGACGAACAGGACGGCAAGACGACCAAGGATCTGGAGGAATGGATCGTCGACTCCCGACTGACGACTGAGAATGGTCAGCCGGTCAACCTGGTGCATGTCTGGGTTGTCAGTGACACGGACCCGGTCGAAGTCGAGGTAAAGATTTACCAGGCCCCCAGCCAGGCCTCCGACGGCAGCTACCTCGACTACGGTAAATGGTCGATCAATGCATTGATGACCGGACAGACGCCACCGGGCCGTTTTTACGCCGATGCGGATGTGATCGGTGGTGAAACAGTCCTGCGCCTGAGTGAAAACATGGCGCAGAGCGACACCTTCGCCGGACCGAGCGGGTCAAATACCATCACCCTCACGGCCATGACCCGGGCGATCATGCACAAAAGCAGCAGCAGCGGTTACGGCAAGGCGGAAATCAGTGACTGGAGCTACTGCTGGAACTATGATCCAGGCACCCAGGACAGCCCCTGCTATGACGGCAGCGGGAGTTTCACCCTGCCGGCGCCGCCGGTGACTTACGCCTACGACGCCAACACCCTGGCGCTGCAGATGACCGATTCAAGCAACAGCACGGTCACCAGGTACAAGGACCGCGGAAATCCGGTTGAAATCGCCTACCGCTACGGGGTCTTCGACGGCACCACCGGCGCCGACATCGAAGCGACCAGCAACTTCGGCTTCCCGGTCACCTACACCGGCAGCGGCAACACGCAGCAGTATGGCTTCTACGGTGCCTGGCAGGGACGTCACCAACTCTGGAGTCCTCAGGGGCTCATCCCCGACGGCACCGTCGTCACCAAAGAGGATTACAGCGGTCAGACCAGCGGTACCAGCTACACCACCAAAACCTTCTACGGGACCCTGACCAAACGCCTGCTCACCACGGCCGACATCAGCCAGCTGGCGGGAATCCCGGTTGAGATCTGGGTGGGGGACAGTTTCGACCTGGTCTACGACGCCGCGAACAGCCGCTGGAACAAGTGTCTCTGGGATCCAACCGCCAACGGCGGCGTGGGCGGAGAAAGCTGCAGCGACTTTACCCAGGGTCTGGTCACCCTGATCTCTGACCCCAACGGCCGCAAGCAGGTCGACATCAACTTCTGGGACATGAACAGCAACAGCAACATGATGCTGATGTACAACGGCAGCGGTTTCTACCAGAAGGATCAGGCGGGCAACATGGGCCAGGCCTTCACCCCCGCGGACAAGGACCGCCTCAATGTCTGGATGGGAGGGTCGACCTACATCGAGTACACCGGCAACTTTGCCGGCGGCGCCAGCGGCTGGGAGGAGAAAGACCTGGTCAGCTTCGACCAGCAGACCTGGACCCCGACCTTCGCCGCGAACAACCTCGGTCCCTTCGATTTCCCGGTTGATCGTGAATACTACGTCAACAACAAGGGGGTCAACTTCGTCGTCACCCGCACCGCCGTCACCGGTAGCGCCGGCGATTACCAGGTCCAGATGGAGCAGCAGCTGGTGGTCACCCCCGACAACGCGGCGACCCTGCTCACAGGTATCGACTACTTCGCCTTCCCCTGGGATGACCCGGCTTCGCGCAGTACCTACAGCTTTGATACCGCAACCATGGAGCTGCAGAACACGAGCGACAACAGCCTCGTCAACCAGGGACAGTGGGGCCTGATGGCCTACAGCGCCAACGGAACCCCCAACGACCCCAGTGACGATGTCGCCCAGAACATCCAGTTCAACTGGGAATACACCGATCCCAACAGCGGCCAGGGATGGGGCGCCGTCACCTACCTGGTGGACAGCAACGGCAACTATGTCTACCTCGATGACCCGTTACGCTTCGATCCGGTCAGCCTGAATGTCAACGGAATGCCTATCAACTTCAGCCTTGAATATGACGGTTGGATGCACGGCCTGCCCGACATGCGCTGGGAACTGGAAAAGAACGGATTCGAACTGACCCCGGAACTCGCCGGCAAAATCGTCAATCTGCCGGCCGGCACCGAATTGACCATCGGCAGCGCCAATTACTTTGTCAAACCGACCGAGATCGGCGTCATTCTGCCGACCATCAGTGCCCCGGCCAACCCGCCGGACCTGACGGCGGCAACAGCCCTCGACCTGGCCGGGCTCACCCTGCCCGCAGCACCGAGCATCGGCAGTCAACCGACCGGATTGACCGTCAGGTATGTCGAAGGAGAAATGGTGCAATAGCAAAACGAAGGGGGCTGCCAATCGGCAGCCCCCTTCGTCTCACGTCTCACGTCTCACGTCTCACGTCTCACGTCTCACATCTCACGTCTCACGTCTCACATCAAAACCATCTCACCAGCACCACCCCGATACAGACCAGCGCCACCCCGGCAATACGACCAACACTGACGGGGTGGACCGGGTAGCCGAGCCAGCCGTAATGATCGAGCAGCAACGAAGCGATCATCTGACCGGCCAGAACCAGCACCACCATGGTACTCGCACCGAGCCGCGGAGCGAGAACCACCGTCGAAGCGACAAAAAAAGCGCCGAGGATACCGCCGGTCCAGATCCACCAGGGATGCCCCGACAGAGATGCCGGACTCGGCAACGGGGTTCGGGCGAGCAGGGCGTAAACAACCAGCGTAAGGGTGCCGACGGCGAAGGAGACGGTCGCGGCCAGGACCGGTGAGCGGGTGAAAAGGTTGAGCTGGGCATTGATACCCGCCTGGGTGGGGATGGAAATTCCGGCAGCCAGCGCCATGAGCAGAAAAACCAGGTTTGCCGACATGAATAACCTCTTTCCTCAGAAAAACGTCGGTCTCACTTGCGATCCTCCCGATCATAGGGGAGACCAAGGCTCTCCGGTTGCTGACCGGCACCCTTCTGCAACCGCAGGGTCGAGATCACCAGCACCAGGATCGTGCCGATGTAGGGCAGCATCTGCAGAATATGGGCGCTGATCTCGGTGCCCATCGCCTGCATGCGCAACTGCAGAGCGGTGATCCCGCCGAACAGATAGGCCCCGAGCATCGCCCGCGGACTCGACCAGCAGGCGAAAATCACCAGCGCGACGGCGATCCAGCCGCGGCCGGCCGACATGTTTTCAATCCACATCGGTGTGTAGGCCATACTCAGGTAGGCACCACCGAGACCGACGATGCCGCTGCCGACGGCCACGGCCAGGAAGCGGTAGCGCTCCACCGGCACCCCGCAGGTATCGGCAGCGGCCGGATTTTCACCTACGGTGCGCAGGTTCAATCCCCAACGGGTGCGGTAGAAGAACAACCAGATGACGGCCACCAGCAGAAAGCTGCTGTAAATCATTGCGTCCTGGTTGAAAAATGCCTTGCCGACCAGCGGCAGCCGGGATAAGCCGGGAATGGCGATGCGACTGAAACCATCGATGGTCAGACCGACCATACCGCGCCCGAACAGGGCGGTGATGCCGATACCGAACATGGTCAGTGCCAGGCCGCTGACAATCTGGTTGCCGCGCAACTGGACACAGATCAGAGCGTGAATGGCGCCCGCCGCCATGGCGGCGACAAAGGCGACCAGCAGACCGACCGACAGGCTGCCGCAGCCATGGGCGGCACTGAAACCGGCCAGGGCGCCGATCAGCATCAGCCCCTCGATACCGAGATTGATGATCCCGGCCCGCTCACTGATCAGGGCGCCGAGGGTGGCGAACAGGATCGGTGTGCCGGCACGGACCGTGGCGTCGAGCAGGATATCGATCATGCGTCACCTCCGGCGACCCGACGGATGCGGTACTGCAGGAAAAAATCAGCGGCCAGCAGAAAAAACAGGATCAACCCCTGGAAGGCATAGATGAAGGCGATCGGCAGCTGCCAAGTGAGCTGCAGACTGTCACCACCGACCAGCAGGATGCCCATCAGAAAAGAGACGACCACCACCCCCAGGGCGCTGCGCCGCGCCAGCCAGGCAATGATGATGGCGGTGTAGCCGTAACCGGGAGAGATGCCGTGGATCAACCGGTGCTGCAGCCCGGCGACTTCACTGAATCCGGCAAGAGCGGCCAGCGCGCCGCTCAGGAAGAGGACCAGGACGATGGCGGGTCCGGTTTTCATCCCGGCATATTGCGCCGCCTGCGGATTGCTGCCGATGGCCTTGACCTCGAATCCCCAGACGGTACGTTCCATCAACAGGTAGAGCAGCAGGGCGCAGAACAGGGCCAGGAAGAAACCGCTGTGCAGCCGGGTATTGAAATAATCACCGAGACGGGCCGCGTCGGAGAACTGCGCACTGAGGGGAAAATTAAACCCCTTGGGATCCTTCCAGGCGCCGAACAGCAGGTAATCGGTCCAGAGAATGGCAATGTAATTCATCAGCAGGGTGACGATCACCTCGTTGACCTGCCAGCGGGCCCGAAGCAGCCCCGCCACCCCGGCCCAGAGACCGCCGCAGACGAAAGCCGCGACCAGCATGCAGGTCAGCATCAGCAGGTGGTTTTCGATCCCGGAGAAGAGCGCCACCCCGCTGGCGGCCATGGCGCCGATATAGATCTGCCCTTCGGCGCCGATATTCCAGATCTGCATGCGGAAGGCGAACGACACCCCCAGCCCGGCGAAAATCAGCGGCGTCGCCTTGACCAGGGTTTCGGAGAGGCCGTAAACCGAGCCGACCGATTCGCGGAAAATTTCCAGGTAGGCGGCGGCCGGATCGACCCCGGCGGCCAGCAGCAGGAAACCGGCTACAAACAGGGCCACCAGGATCGAAAGCAACGGGGCCAGAAAACGCAGCAGCGGCGCGTTCAGTTCACGCCGTTCAGTACGAAAGCGCGGCAGGCTCATGCCACCTCCTCGCCGCTCATCATCAACCCGATCGCCTCGCGCGTCGTCCGCCGCGGATCGACACAGCCGACCACCCGGCCGCGGAACATGACGGCAATGCGATCGCAGATTTTCAGCAGTTCGTCCAGATCCTCGGAAATCAGCAGGGTGCTCATCCCCCGCGCCGCGCCATCCGCCATAACCTTGTGAACATACTCGGCGCTGCCGATGTCGAGTCCGCGGGTCGGATAAAGAGCGACCAGCACCGCCGGATTCTCGGAAAGTTCGCGGGCGATGATCACCTTCTGGATATTGCCGCCGGAGAGATAGCGTACCGGGGCTCCGTCCGGACCGGCCTTGATGGCGAACTGCGCGATCTTCTCGCGGGCATTGCGGCGTATCGCCGCCCGGTCCTGAAAAATCCAGCGCCTGAATCCGGGCTGTTTGAAGCTCTTCAGAATCAGGTTGTCGTCGACACTCAGATCGGGAGCGATGCCGATACTCTTGCGATCTTCGGGGATGTGGGCGATGCCGGCGATGTAGGAACTGCGGGCGCTGCTGTGGGTGATATCCTCCCCGGCAGCGAGAATCATCCCTGAAGCCGCTTTCTTCAATCCGGTCAGGACTTCAGCGAGAGCTTTCTGGCCGTTGCCGGCCACCCCGGCGATCCCGAGGATCTCGCCCTTTCTGAGTTCCAGGCTGCAACTGTCAAGATCGGCCAGACCCCGGTCGTTGCGAACCGAGAGGTCACGGATATCGAGGACCACGTCGTCCCCGACCCGGCTTTGTTTCTGCCATTGCGGCACCTGGTCGTCGCCGATCATCAACCCCGCCAGCCTGGCCTGGTCAAAATCACCGCGGACCAGGGTGGTCAGGCTGCGGCCTTTCTTCAAGACCGTCACCCGGTCGGAGATCTCCATCACCTCGCGCATCTTGTGGGAGATGAAGATCACGCTTTTGCCCTGCTCCCGGAGCCGGGTCAGAACCGCGAACAGCCGCTCGCTCTCCTGCGGGGTCAGTACCGCCGTCGGCTCGTCGAGGATCAACAGCCGGCAGTCGCGCATCAGCAGCTTGATCAGTTCGATCCATTGCTGGGCGCCGATGGAAAGCTTCCAGACAGGACTGTCAAGATCGAGGCCGAGGTCGAATTCATCGATCACCTGCTGGATGCGTGCCCGGAACCGGCGCCGGGAAAAGAAACCCGGCACCCCGTCAAGAGCCAGGAGAATATTCTCGAACACACTGTGGGCCGGAACCAGCATGAAATGCTGGTGGACCATGCCGATGCCGCAGGCCAGCGAAGCGCGCGGACTGGCAAAGCGCACCTCGCGGCCGGCAAACAGCATCCGCCCGCGATCGGGCCGGTAAAGCCCGGTGAGGATGTTCATCAGGGTGCTCTTGCCGGCGCCGTTCTCTCCCAGCAGGGTATGGATCTCCCCCGGCGCGACCGAAAAGGAGACGCTGTCGAGCGCCACCACCCCGGGGAAGGTCTTGCGGATATGTTCGATCTGCAGCAGGTCGGGCATGTTTACCGTAATGAATGACAGGGGAACCCCCCGGGCCGCCAAGTGCGCCAAGAAGGTCAAAAATACATTATTAACGCAGAGGCGGAGAGGGGCTGAGATGGAGAGAAAATCTTTTGGAGTTAAAACCAAAAACAGCCTTTTGTTTTCTCTGCGTTCTCTCCCTCTCCGCGACTCTCCGTTGAAAAAGGTTTTCTTAGCGCTCCTGGCGTCTTGGCGGCAAAAATGCCAGGCAGGTTATTTCGGGATCGTTCCCTGGACCCCGGCAACAAAATAATTCATCCCCAGCAGATCAGCGTCGGCGATGACGGCCCCCGCCGCCACCACCTCCTTGCCGTCCTGGTCGCTGATCGGCCCGGCAAACGGTTTCAGGGTACCGGCAACGATCGCGGCGGTCTTCTCCTTGACCAGGGCCTTGACGTCGGCCGGAACCTTGTCACTCAGCGGCGCCAGGCGCACCAGGTCCTTGTCCATCCCCCACCAGATCTGCCGCGATTTCCAGGTGCCGTCCTTCACCTCAGCGGCAACCTTGGTGTAAAGCGCGCCCCAGTTCCAGACCGGCGCGGTCAGAAAAGAGTTCGGGGCGAACTTGCGCATGTCGGAGTTGTAGCCGATGACATAGGCGCCGCGGGCCTCGGCGGCCTGCAGGGTGGCCGGAGCATCCTGGTGCATGGTCAGCACATCGGCGCCGACATCAAGCAGGCTGTCGGCGGCATCCCGCTCGACGCCGGGATCAAACCAGGTCTGGGTCCAGACCACCTTCACCACGGCCTTGGGATTGACACTGCGCACGCCGAGAGCGAAGGCGTTGATACCGCGGATCACCTCGGGAATCGGGAAGGCACCGACATAACCGATGACATTCGACTTGGTCATCTTGCCGGCGATGATGCCGGAGAGGTAGCGCGGCTGATACATGCGACCGAAATAGGTGCCGACATTGTCAGCGGTCTTGTAACCCGAACAGTGCATGAAAACCGTATCGGGATGCTTCTTCGCCACCTCCAGGGTTGCATCCATGAAACCGAAACTGGTGGTGAAGACCAGGTTGCAGCCCTTGTTCACCAGGCCGGTAATGGCCCGCGTAGCCTCAGCCCCTTCATGGACCGATTCGAGGAAGATTGAAGGTTCGACGAAGGGAAGCTTTTCCATCGCCTTCCTGCCCTGGTCGTGGGCATAGGTCCAGCCGCCGTCGCCGACCGGGCCGACATAGACAAAACCGGCCTTGACCTGCTTTTCCGCCGCCTGCGGCGCGGGTTTCTCAGCCGTCTTCGTCGAAGCGGCCTCTTCCTGCTTGTTGCAGCCGGTCAGGGCCAGGGCGAGAAAAACGATACAGAACGCGAAACGGGTCGTAACTTTCATTCCATGCACCTTTCGTTTGGTGATAGTAAATTCAGGGAAACTTCCTTGTAATTGAGTCGGGCTTCGGTGTCAAGTTTCGAGACCGGAGAAACTGGCGACCGTGGAGACATTCAGCGGTTGATTTTTCCCCCGTTTTGGCCGAGGATTTGTCGAAATCCATCCATGGTGAGCGTCCGATGAACTTTCGCAATGCCGAACAACATGACTGGCCGACCATCCTCGCGATTTACAACCAGGCGGTCGAAGAATCCTTCTGTACCGCCGATACCGAGCCGGCGACCCTGGACAGTCGACGGGGCTGGCTCGAACAGCACAGCGCCGGCCGCTACCCGATCCTGCTCGCCGAAGAGAACGGAACCATCCTCGGCTGGTGCAGCCTCAGCCCCTACCGCCCGGGACGCAGGGCCCTGGCCGGCGTTGCCGAAGTCAGCTACTACCTCGACCGGCAGGCCCGCGGCCGGGGGCTGGCCGGGCAATTGCTCAAGCAGGCGATCCACACGGCCCGGCAGCAGAATTTCCACACCCTGATTGCCATCCTGATGGACGTCAACCGGCCGAGCCGCAGACTGCTGGAAAAATTCCATTTCGAACGTTGGGGGCACCTGCCGGACGTGGCCTGCTTTCCCGAGGGATGTTGCGGTCAGTACCTCTACGGCTTGAAAATCTGAAACTTCAGCGCTGCGTCCCCCCAAAGACCGGAGACCTGCTACACTTGAAGCGATGATTCCAAGGAGGCCCGCATGCCCCGCACCCCCCGCGGCACCCCGGAACGCCGCAACTCCGGGCGAGACCCCAATCTCCACGTCCTGCGCGCCGCCGGGCTGCTTGGCTGGCTCTGCCTGCTCGCCGGGCTGCTGGTGCTGGCTGCCGCCAAGCCGGAAACCCAGGGTTATTTCGATCGGGTCAATGATATCCAGCGCCGACTTTACTGGAAACGTGACCTGCTCCATTATGCTCTCAATTTCTTCATCGCCGGCTTCGGCTTCAGCATCGCCGGGCTGATCTTCAATGCCACCCGCCTGAAACGCCAGGGGGATTTCATCTACATCTCCGTCATCCTGCTCGGTATCGCCAGCCTGGCAGCCATCGTCGGCTACCTGCTCGCCTTTACCGGCTGATTCTGTTACCATCCGCAAGAATTCTTTTATCCGCGGAACGGACACATCCTGTCCCGACCTCTGCAGGCGCACCCGATGAATTTATACGCACTGACCGAACAATTCACCCTGCTCTGGCAAAACAATCCCTACGTGATCTACGCCGCGGCGGCGGGTCTGCTGTTGCTGGCGATATTCAAACGCAAAACCTTTTTCCGATTGCTGGCCTTCCTGCTCTTCATCGGCGGTGTCTACCTGGTCGTCAGTCAATTGGGAAAAAGCCTGGACACCGGCATCAGGAATACTGAAGAAATGACCACCAAAACCCAGAAAGCACTGGAGTAATCCCGATGAACCGCCCCCTGCTGCACGTTTTCCGCAACACGCCCTTCGGTCGCGAAACCCTGCTGCAATCGGCCTATACCTGCCGCCGCATGCAGCGTCCGCTCGATATCTACCTGCCGAAGGATAAAAAATTCCTCTTCTATTTCGACAACGAGGTGGTGCAGGTCGACCTCGACCGTTCCTACCTGCACCAGCCGGAAACGGCACAAGAGAATGCCGAAGCGATGCTGCAGCTGGGGCCGACGCTGACAACCCGTTTTTTCCAGGCGGAGAAATATACCGCCACCGGCCTGCCCGACCTGTCGCCCGGATACGGCATGATGACCTGTCCGCGATCGATGAGCGACCAGACCAGCCGCATCGGTCTCGGCTTCATCGGCTCGAAGGTGCGGCGCATCCTGCAGACCGCCCCCTTTCCGATCCTCATCCCCTCCCCGGTCTACAAGCCCTGGACACGCCTGGCGGTCCTCTACGGCGGTTCCGACGCTGCCGCCGGGGCGCTGCGACTGGCACTGAAGATTCAGCAACGCTGCAACGTGGAACTGAGAATTTTCAGCCTGGGAGATCGGAAAGAGCTTTCAGCTCACCTGGAACAGCAGGGGCTGGCGGATAAAATTCAACGGGAGAACTGGCACGTTTTTTCGTCCGGGCGGATCGGCGATCATCTCAACCAGGTTCCACACGACGCGCTGGTGGTGCTCGGCGCCTACGGCCATGGACCGATCAAGGCCCTGTTCGGCAGTACCATGGAGACGATTCAGGCCGGTCTGCCGAACAACCTGCTGGTGACCGGTCCGAAATTCAACGCATTGACGACTCAGGATGCTGCCGACTGATTCCGCATGCCCGGCTCACTGCGCCGGCTTTTCCTCTCCATCCGCGGCAGCCTCAGCGCGATAGGCGAGAAAAGAACCGCAGCGTTTGAGCCGGAACAACCAGACCTTGTCGGCAGGATTCCGCTCGGCTTCGAGTTTCTCCACCAGTGAGCGGACGGTACTGGCCGCCGCCGGGATCTCTTCATCTGGCAGCGTAGCGCAACGGGCGCAGAGCGCCAGGGCGGTTTCAATCTCGGGCGACATCTCAACCGCCGTCCCCTTTGCCGGCAGCAGCAGGACGAGCATCACACCCCATCCCGAGACCCATAACATCGATCTCCGCACTACTCTCAACAGATCTCTCCCCGATCTCATCATCGCTGCCTGATCCCCGGATGACAGAGTTCGCATTCATCCAGCGGAAATGCGACATCCAGGTGACAGACTCCGCAGAATTTACCCTCCAGGATGTAACGCATCTCGAAATGTTTGGTGGTTTTCTTCTTGATATTGAAAATATCCGGATGACAATTGGCACAGTCCAGCCAGGGGACATGGGTGGCATGGTCGAAAATCGCCGGGGTCACCATCGACCAGTTGGCTTTCAACTCCAGGCGTTTGTTGAAATCCAGCGGTTTTTCCTCCGGACGATAGATGCTGTACTTCGGCGTGATCAATCCCTTCTGCAGCGCCCGGGTCCAGTTGATGCCGTTGCCGAAACCGGTCGGCGGCAACGTCCGCTGCAGTTTGAGAAACGACTGCTTGTCGATTTCCGCCTTGCCGGTATGACAGCGGGCGCAATTTTCATCGGTAGGACCGAAAGCGACCACCCCGTCGTGACAGGTACCGCAGTACATCCCCTCGCGATTGGCCTGCTCGGTGATCTCGGTGCGGTTGACCTTGAAATCGAAACCAAGTTCGAAATGACAGACACGGCAGGTATACCGCGTCCGGTGGGTCCAGTGAGAGAAAAAGACCGGCTTCTGCCCGGCTTTGGTGGAAACCCGGTCGATCACCAGATCCCCGTAACGATGCTGCGGAGGGGGAACCGGAAGCTTGAAGATACTCCCCTCAACCAGTCCCGCCAGCAGCAGTCCCGCCAGCAGCGCCAACAACAGCCTCCTGGCGCGCATCATCAAAAGACCGGTCGACTGTGGCAGCGCTGACAGTCGATGTTGGGAAAGGCAACCTTGTCATGGCAGACACCGCAGAACCGGCCGTCGAAAATATCCTGCATGCTGTAGGGCTTGGCCCCCTTGCGGATCGGGAAAATCTCCGGATGGCAGGTCTCGCAACCGTTCCAGACGGCATGCTTGCGGTGTGAGAAGATGATGTCCGGCATCTTGTCTTCCTTGGCCGACAGGTCGATATCTTCCGGGTCCTGGATTTTGGCGTGGTGAACCGAATAGCCCTCGCGATAATCAACCAGCTTCAGTAAACCCTCTTCTTCGGCCTTGAGCCAGTCGATGCCGTTACCGAAGCGTTCACGCGGCATGGTACGCCGAAAACTGTTGAAATCATTTTTGAATTTAACATTCTTACCGACCGAATGACAGCGTTCGCACTGATCCTGCTTAACACCGTCGGTGCCGGTTGTAACGGCCGCGAAGGCCAGTTTACCGTCATGGCAGGCGCCGCAGTAAAGACCTGCCCGGTTGTCGGCCTCGGTGATCCCGGTAGCGCCGGCCTGCATGGCGAAGCCGAGATCGACATGACAGAGACGACAGGTGAATTTCGACCGATGCAGCCAGTGTGGAAAGGCCACCGCGGCCTGTCCCTTGGCAGTCGAGCCGTTGTCGATCACCACTCGGCCGAACTCGCTCAACTTGGGACGTTTCTTCTTCACCCCGAAGGTTTCCGCGCCGGCAACCGAAAATCCGGCCGCCACCAGCAACAGCACCACTCCCGTAACAAGTTTCTTCACAGCCGCCCCTTTTGCCAGAACCGGTTGATTCAGGCGTCATCCTGAATCAGTGAGTTCCTGTTGGATGGAGAGTGCAAGTGCTTGGCCTGAATGAGGTTTCCAAAAATCTGAAGCGCACCCATAGGTTCGCTGGTGATTTTTGGGAAGCTCAGGCAGAGCAATGACTTGGGCTATCCGCCGACAAGGGACTCACTGATTCAGGGTTATACAGCACTGGATCTGAAACTACGGTAATTCATGAAACAATTAAACCCTAATCGTGTTTTATTTTCAATGATATTTCTCTAAAACTCCCAAAAGACTTTATTGACCTGAACGAACCGCTCCCGCCCCGGGAAGCAGTGCGAACGTCAGCGTGACCGCAGCCCGTACCTGCAGATCATCCGGGGCGATAATCGGAGGTGCCGCCTCGGCTGACATGCTTCTGACCATGGCGGCACCGGGCAAAGGACGGACCGGTGGCCCGTCCTGCGAGCCGATCGCCAGTTGCCTGATCGCGCCAAGTCGCATCCCCGCCGCCGCCGCGGCGTTCCCGGCATCCTCCCGACCATGGGCCACCGCCTCGGCGATCGCCTGCTGCCGATACTTGCGAGGATCGGACAGACCGAAGCTCAACTGGCCGATCTCATCGGCACCGGCCTGGCGGGCCGCTTCGATCAGGGCACCGATCAGTGACAACCTGGCAGTTTTGATATTGAGACTGTTGTGGACAGTGTAACCGACAATTTCGGGGCGCCAGTCGCGGGGCGCGCTGCGCGGTCGGGATGACCAGCGCGGCTGCAACCGGAACAGCCCGGTACTGTACTCCCCCTTGTTGAGTCCGGCACGGATCAGGGCTTTTTCAACCTGCCGCATGGCACGGCTGTTTTGCTCCAGCGCCGCGCCGGCGCCACGATCTTCACTGACAACCCCGACACTGAACCGCACCTGGTCGGCAGCAACCTGCAGCAACGCATCGCCCCGCACCACCAGCTCCGCGCGCTGCGGAGCGTCAGGGCTGTCAACAGCCCAGCAGGTCAACGGGACCGATACCATCAGCAAAATCAGCAGTTTTTTCATCTTTGTCTCCTTTCTGCCTGAATCAGCATATCACCTGACCCGGCAAGTTCAGCACCGCCCGGCATTGCCCCTCGATTAACGACGCTTGACTATGGTTATTATGTCTGCTCCACGCCCGGCCACAGAGGGCAATCATCACTTCGGCCCCATTGGATAAAATATTGTTTGTTTTTTCTTGCCCGAACAAAATAACCGGGGCACCATGCAGATTATGACGGAATCATCCCTCAACAAAATCCTGCCGAAACAGCACTACCTGCAGCTGCGCCTGCTCGACCGGGTGCTGGAAAACCCGGGCGACCGGTTTCCGCTCGGCGAGGAGGCCGCCCGCACCTACGGCGTCAACATCAACACCGCCCGCAAAGCCTTCGCCCTGCTGGCCGCCGAAGGGATCATCGAACGCCGGCGCAAGGCCGGCAGCAGGGTTCTGCGTCAACCCGGAGAGGAACAGGCCGCGACCTATCGGCGTGCCAAAGACCAGATGTTCTCCCTGCTGCGTGATCTGGAACTGAGCGGATTCAGCGCTCTGGAAATGATCGCCATGGCGGTCAGCGCTCTGGAGGAGATCGGCCACCGGATTCCGCGCGTGGTCTATACGGAACTCGATTTTTACGAATTGCTGCTCGGTCGCCGGGAACTGGAACTGGCTCTCGGACTTCCGGTCCAACCCAGGCACCTGGACGAAGTGGAGCGCCTGCTGCAATGCGGCGCACTGCAGGCCGACCTGGTGATCACCACCTTTTTCTGCGAAAATCGCCTGCGCGAAAGCTGCGAACAGCAGGGCGTTCCGCTGGTGCCGTTGCGGATCACCCCGCCGCTGGAACAACTGCTCAACTTCCCGCTGCTGCCGCGGGACACGCAGATCACCATGGTGGTCATCTCCCCGCAGATCCGCCATCGTGTTGATGAATTCTACCCTCACATCGGCAGGGACTTTCCCGGTTTCAGCGTTCTGACCCTGGAAGAAGCCAGGCAGCAGCCCCGGCGCCTGCAACAAAGCCGCATCCTGCTGACCCAGAAACTGATCCTGGAAGAAAACAGAGACCTGTTCCGCACCATCCCGCGGATCATCAGCTACAACCGTTTTCAGGACGACGAAGGGCTCGACTACATACGCGAGATCCTGAACCGGACGAACATATCGGAGGAAGACTGAATGCTCACCATAGGCGTCGATACCGGCGGAACCTTTACCGATTTCATCTGGCGCAAAGGCGATCAGTGGGGGGAATACAAACTCCTTTCAACGCCGCGCAACCCGGCCGAGGCGGTATTGGCGGGTCTGCGGCACATCGCCGGAGAAAAGGCCGTTGACCTGGTGCATGGTTCAACCGTGGCGACCAACGCCATCCTGGAGAAAAAGGGAGCGCTCACCGCCCTGGTCAGCAACCGGGGATTCGAGGATGTCATCGAGATCGGTCGTCAGAACCGGCCCCGGCTTTACGATCTGGCCTGCCGCCGCAATCCGCCGCTGGTGCCGGGCGGACTGCGTTTCGGTCTTTCCGGGCGCATCGACAACACCGGTCGGGAGATGGAACCGCTGTCGGACGAAGACCTCGCCGCTCTGGGCGAAAAGCTGCGTGACGCCCAGGTTGAATCGATTGCCGTCTGCCTGCTCTTCTCCTTCGCCAACCCCCGCCATGAACTGCAGGTGCAGAAGGCCCTGGAGCCGCTCGGCATTCCGGTCTCCCTTTCTCATCAGACCCTGTCCGAATTCCGCGAGTACGAACGGGCCTCGACCACCGTCATCAACGCCTACGTTTCACCGAAAATGCGCCGTTACCTGACCTTTCTGAGTGAACAGATCGGCAGCAGCCGTTTTCGCATCATGCAGAGCAACGGCGGCAGCATCTCGGCCGCGACTGCCATGCAGGAATCGGTGCGCACCATCCTCTCCGGACCCGCGGGGGGAGCCGTCGGGGCGTTGGAGATCGGCCGCCAGTCCGGCTTCGAAAGACTGATCACCTTCGACATGGGCGGCACCTCCACCGATGTCTGCCTGATCGACGGCCAACTGCCGCTGACCACCGAGGCGCAGATCGCCGACTACCCGGTCAAGGTGCCGATGATCGACATCCATACCGTCGGTGCCGGCGGTGGTTCCCTGGCGACAATCGACACCGGCGGCTCGCTGCAGGTCGGCCCGGAGAGCGCCGGGGCCGACCCCGGTCCCATCTGTTACGGCAGGGGGGCGGGCATCACTGTCACCGATGCCAACCTCTACCTCGGACGCATGGTCGCCGATCACTTTCTCGGCGGCGGTATGCAACTGCAGAGCGGGCGCCTTCAGGAACCGTTCCGGCAACTGGCGGAACAGCTCGGAATCGGCACCCACGAACTGGCCGAAGGTGTCCTGGATATCGCCAACACCACCATGGAACGCGCAATCAAGGTGATCTCCGTGGAACGGGGCTTTGATCCGCGCGAATTCACCCTCTTCTCCTTCGGCGGCGCCGGCGGCATGCACGCCGCCTTTCTCGCCCGCCTGCTGCAGATCCCGCGGGTTCTTATCCCGCGCAATCCCGGCATTCTCTCGGCCTGCGGCATGCTGATGGCGGACGTCATCAAGGATTACTCGCAGACGATTATGCGTCCCGCCGACGGACTCAACCCGAACGAAGCCGAACAGCTGTTCCAGCCGCTCGAACGGCGCGGCGAGGAGGAACTCGCCGCGGAAGGGGTTGCTGCCGGACGGACCGTCCATCAGCGCTACCTCGACATGCGCTACCGGGGGCAGTCTTTCGAGCTGATGGTGCCCTTCAGCGCAGACTTCGTCGCCGCCTTCCACCGCCAGCATGAGAGAACTTACGGCTACGCCAATCCCGACAAGCAGGTCGAAGTGGTCAATGTCCGCCTGCGCTCCCTCGGTCGACCACGACAGCAGAGTCTGCCGGAGATCGAAACGGGCGGATCAGAACCGTCAGCGGCAGCCATCCTCAGCCGTCACAAGGTGGTCTTCGACGGGGTCGAGGCAGCAACCGGCATCATTGACCGCGAAAAGCTGCGGGCCGGCAACCGCATCCCCGGTCCCTGCATCATCATTGAATATTCCTCGACCATCGTCGTGCCCCCCTTCGCGGTGGCGACAGTGGATAAATTCGGCAACCTGCTGCTGGAGATTGAAGCTTAGAAGAGCGGCTAAGGGCGAAAGGCGAAAGGTGAGATCCGAACTGCCTCCGCATTCAAGCTTTTCCCCACGGCCTTCAGCCCTTGGCCTTTAGCCCTTGGCCTTTCACCCTTAGCCGCCTTTTATATCCAAAGGACAACACAATGCACATCAACCCCATATTGCTGCAGGTCTTCAAGAACCGCTTCGCCGCCATCGCCGAGGAAATGGGAGTGACCCTCGGCCGCACCGCGTTCTCCCCCAACATCAAGGAGCGGCGCGACTATTCCTGCGCCCTGTTCGACCGCAAAGGGGACATGATCGCCCAGGCCGCCCATATTCCAGTTCACCTCGGCTCGATGCCGCTCTCGGTCAAGGCGGCGATCGCGGCCGTCGAGATGACCCCGGGCGACATGGTGATGCTCAACAATCCGTTCTGCGGCGGCACTCATCTGCCCGACATCACTCTGGTGGCGCCGGTCTTCATTGCCGGCGAAACAGCCTTCTACATCGCCAACCGCGCCCATCACGCCGATGTCGGCGGCATGACCTCCGGCTCGATGCCGCTCTCCACCTCCCTGTTCCAGGAAGGGATGATCATTTCGCCGACCAAACTGGTGGAGGCCGGCGAGATCGACCGCAAGCTGCTCGATCTGCTGCTCACCAACATCCGCACCCCGGTGGAACGGGAAGGAGATTTCGCCGCCCAGATCATGGCCAACCGTATCGGCCAAAAACGGCTTGAGGAACTGGTCGCCAAGTACGATCTGGCCACGGTGGAACGTTACGCCGAAAATCTCAACGATTATTCCGAGCGGTTCATGCGGGCCGCCATTGCCGCCATCCCCGACGGCAGTTACACTTTCAGCGACCGGCTTGACAGTGACGGCATCAGCGAAACGCCGATCACTATCGACTGCCTCCTGAATATTTCCGGGGATGACGCCCGTATCGACTTTTCAGCAAGCGATCCCCAGGTCGCCGGCAGCGTCAACGCCGTCCATGCCATCACCCTGTCGGCGGTGCTTTACGTCTTCCGCTGCCTGATCCAGGCTGACGTGCCGACCAACGCCGGCTGCGGTCGCCCGCTGGCGGTCATCACCCGACCGGGAACGGTGGTCGACGCCCGCTTTCCGGCGGCGGTGGCCGGAGGCAACGTCGAAACATCGCAACGGATCGTCGACGTGGTTCTCGGCGCCCTCGCCCAGGCGCTGCCGGAAACGATTCCGGCCGCCAGCCAGGGGACCATGAACAACACCACCATCGGCGGCCTTGATCCCCGCAGCGGCATGCCCTTCGCCTACTACGAAACCCTCGCCGGAGGCCATGGCGCCGGTCCTGCGGCCAGTGGCGAATCGGCCATGCACGCCCACATGACCAATACCCTCAACACCCCGGTCGAGGCGCTCGAATACGCCTATCCGTTTCGTGTCACCGAATATTCGATCCGCCGCGGCAGCGGCGGCCGCGGACGCTTCAACGGCGGCAACGGCCTGGTGCGGGAAATTGAACTGCTCGCCGACGCCGAGGTGACCATGCTCAGTGAACGCCGCATCCATCCTCCTTACGGTCTGCAGGGAGGAAAAGACGGGCAGACCGGTCGCAACCTGGTGATTCATGCCGACGGATTCCGCGGACTGCCGGGCAAATTCAGCACCCGGCTCAAGGCCGGCGATCGGCTGCGGGTGGAAACACCCGGCGGGGGAGGATGGGGGGAAATGGCGTAACCGGGCGCTGGGTGCTGGGCACTGGGCGCCGGGATGAAAACTTATCTGTTCAAGCTATTGCCATTGTGTCGGCGTGCCGACCTTCATTGACGTCCGTCCGACCCCAAGGGGTCGTGGCGGCCCAACCAAAGGAGTGATGTGATGAAAAGGTTCATGCTCGTCCTGTTGTGCCTGTTGCCGGCCTCCCCGGCCTTCGCCGGCGGCCCGGTCAAGCTCGACCTCAACGCCACCTACGGCGCCACCAGCTTCCATACCCAGGGAGCGATGGCCTTTGCCGAACTGGCAAAGAAGTATTCGGGCGGCAGCGTTGACATCACCGTGCATCCGGGGGGCAGTCTCGGCTTCAAGGGCGCCGAACTGCTCAAGGTGGTCAAGGATGGCCAGGTGCCGATGTCCGACATCCTGATGGGGGTGGTCGCCGGCAGCGAGAAGGTCTTCGGCATCAGTTCCCTGCCGCGTCTGGTCGGCAACTTCAAGCAGGCGCGCCAGCTTTACGACGCCAGCAAACCGCTCTACGAGAAGGCCGCTGCCAAATGGAACCAGAAATTTCTCTACGCCGCCCCCTGGCCGCCGAGCGGGCTGGTCACCAAGGGCGCCGTCAACAGCGTGGCCGACCTGAAAAACCTCAAGACCCGCACCTACGACAAGAACGGCGCCAACTTCCTCCGTTCCCTCGGCGGCTCGCCGGTCTCCCTCCCCTGGGGGGAAGTCTATTCGTCACTGCGCACCGGCATGATCGACTCGGTACTGACCTCGGCCGAGTCGGCCAAGAACGGCAAGTTCTGGGAAGTCCTCGACCACTTCAAGGACATCAACTACGCCTTCCCGCTCAACATGGTCACCATCAACCTCGACTACTGGAAGGCCCTGAGCAAAGACCAGCAGCAGGCGATGCTGAAAGCCGCCGCGGAGACCGAAAACAACCAGTGGGCCAATTCGGAATCGCGTACGGTTGAGGCTCTCAAGGTCATTCAGCAGCACAAGATCGCTGTCAGCAAGGCCGATGCGGCCCTCAACAAGGCCCTGGATGCCGCGGCGGCGAAGATCATCGCCGACTTCCGCAAGGGACTGAAACCCTCGGCCCAGGCGGTTCTCGACCGCTTCGCCAGGTGATTGACAGGCTTCTGCGGTGGATAGACAGGTGCAGCAGAATCGGCGCCTGTCTATCCGCCCTCTGCATGCTGCTGATCGTCGGCCTGGTCGCAACCGAGGTGGCCCTGCGCACCCTGGCCGGTCGTTCAACCCTGGTCGCCGATGAATACAGCGGCTACCTGATGGTGGCCACGGTGCTGTTCGGCCTTGCCTACACCCTGGCGTCGGACGGCCACATCCGCATCACCATCCTCACCGGACGACTGCCGGAAAAACCGCAACGCTGGTTCGAATCCCTGGCCGCCCTGCTCGCCCTGCTGCTCTGCCTCTACCTTTTCCGCCACGCCTGCGTCATGGTCTACGATACCTGGAGCCTCGGCATGACCGCCGACTCGATCGCCGAAACGCCGCTCTGGATCCCGCAGCTGTCACTGCTGGCGGGACTGGCCCTGCTCTGCCTGCAACTGCTGGCCGAAATGCTGAGGAGGCTGCCATTTTTACCGACCCGCTGATACTGACCCTGGTCCTGTTCGGGGTGCTGCTGCTCTGCCTGCTGGCCGGGTTGTGGATCGGCTTTTCCCTGTTCACGGTGGGCATTGCCGGGATGCTGCTCCACCAGGTCAACCTGCCGCCGACCATCTCCATCTTCGACAAGATCGGCGGACTGATGGCCAACTCGGTCTGGAACAGCCTCAATTCCTGGTCGCTGACCGCCCTGCCGCTGTTCATCCTGATGGGGGAGATCCTGTTCCGCACCGCCGTCTCCACCCGGCTGCTGAACGGTCTGCTGCCCTGGCTCGGCTGGATCCCCGGCCGACTGCTGCACATCAACGTCGTCGCCTGCTCGTTGTTCGCAGCGGTCTCCGGATCGAGCGCCGCCACCACCGCCACAGTCGGCAAGATCACCCTCGACGAACTTTCGAAGCGCGGCTACGACCGCTCCCTGGCAATCGGTTCGCTGGCCGGTGCCGGAACTCTCGGGTTCCTCATCCCGCCGAGCCTGATCATGATTATTTACGGGGTGCTGTCGGATACGTCGATCGGCAAGCTGTTTATCGGCGGGGTGATTCCGGGGCTGGTGCTGGCGGGATTCTACTCACTCTACATCGCCGGCCGGGCCCTGCTCAACCCGCAGGTGGTGCCGGGGCACAAGGAACGTTTTACCGGCCGCGACCGGCTGGCCTCCCTCGGCGACCTGGCACCGGTCCTGCTGCTGGTCTTTGTTGTCCTGGGCGGCATCTATTTCGGCTTCACCACCCCGACCGAAGCGGCGGTTATCGGCGTTCTCGGCTCGCTGCTGCTGGCGCTGGCCTACCGCAACCTCACCTGGGACAATTTTCGCCAGTCGCTGCTGCAGGCGGTGCGCACCACCGGCATGATCTGCCTGATCATCGCCGGGGCGGCCTTCCTGTCGCAGGTCGTCGGCTTCGTCGGCATCGCCCGCGGCATCAGCCAGGCGATCGCCGCCATGCAGCTCTCACCCTACACCCTGCTGCTGGTGCTGGGATTGATGTACCTGGTGCTGGGAATGATCCTGGACGGCATCTCGATCGTCGTCATGACCCTGCCGATCGTCCTGCCGATCGTGGTTCAGGCCGGGTTTTCGCCGCTCTGGTTCGGGATTTTCCTGGTTATCATGGTGGAATTGTCGCAGATCACGCCGCCGGTCGGCTTCAGCCTGTTCGTCATCCAGGGCATCGCTGCGGAACCGGTCGCCGCCATCCTCAAGGCCACCCTGCCCTTCTTCCTGATCATGATCGGCATGGTGATACTGCTGGCACTCTTCCCCGAGATGGTGCTCTACCTGCCGGAGAAGATGATTCATTGATGGGTGGAGGACGATGAAAGGCCAAGGACAAAAGGTGGCAGGGATACGATTCCCTGACACCTTTTTTGTTCTCCTTCGTGTTCTTCGTGCCTTCGTGGTGGACTCGCCTAATCAAGCCGCACGATCAGGCCGCCGACGAAGCGCGGATCGAGACTGTCAACATCCAGGTTGCAGAATTCCTCGTCCCAGACCGCCAGGCACCAGTCGGCGAAACTGCCGCCGCCGGGCAGCTGCCGCTCCAGTTCGGCGACGGTCTTGTTCCGCAGGTCGGGGTCGACCCGGCCGTCACGGCCGACGAGACCATGGAGGGTGACCAGTTCCACCGCCGGAATCGGCTCGGGAACAAATTCGCCGCCGAGCAACTGGTTGCCGAGGGCGGTGAGAAAGAAGGTGCTCAGGCTGATCTGGCCGAGCTCATCGGGCTGACAACCGGTGAGATCGAAAGTTTCAGCCTCCGGCAGCGTGAACGGAAAGACCTCTTCAAACAGCCGCCGCTGGACTTCAAGACGACGCAGCCAGTCTTCGGCCGATTGCAGCTCCGTCAGGCTCTCGAAGGGCCGGCTGCCGCCGCGGTTGACTTCCAGAATCCCTTCCCAGCATTCCGGGCGCGGTTGCGCCAGGTTCTCAAGCAGCGCGCGGCAGGGAGCGTCGAAGTAGGGAGCCAGGGAACTTTTCAGCAGGGCGCGGGCCCGACCCTGCAGCTGCAGCAACAGGCTGAAACCGAATCGGAAGAGGATTTCCAGGTAGGAGGACTCGAACAGCTCCGCCGCCTGTGCCACATCCTGCCCGCAGAGTTTCTCCAGCGCCAGGTTGAGAGTCGCGTAGAGCCGGCGCAGGGCCTGATCGACCTGCAGGACGTCCCCGGCATCGATGCCGTCGGCGACCAGCAACTTGTTCAGCAGGCAGGTCAGTTCCCAGGCGGTTTCATCACTCAGGCCGCCGGCGAGAACTTCGGCCAGCAGGTTTTTCGGCAACGTTTCCGCCAGCACGAAACCGGGAGCGGCACGATCCTCTTCGACACCGAAGGGAATCGTCTTGCGCGCGTCCGCCGGGCTGAAAGTCTCCGGGTCGAGCCAGGCGTAAATGCCGCGGGCGGCATAAGGCTCGGGAAATCCCTGATCCAGCAGCCGACCATTCCGCCAGCGAAAGACCTCCTCTTCGAGGGCGGCATCCAGCTCCTGCCGGATCGACTCAACCAGTCGACGGTGGAAAACCGGGTCGCGCCGGAAGAGAACCCCGAGCAGCCGCTCCAGCAGCTTGGCCACCTCGCTGTCGCTGTATTCAATGACGAAACCGCCGTTGAGCAGAATCGCCTCGTCACGCTCATCCTCGTCGTCAAAATCCTCGGGGCCCCGGGTCACCCGCATCCACTTCTTGAACATCAGCGTCAGCAGCTCGAACTCGATGCCGGTCAGCACCCTGAGCTGCTGATCTTCTTCGGCCTCGGCCACCAGGGTCAACCAGTGCAGCGCCTGCCGCGGATCAAGCAGATCCCCCTGCCAGCAATCGAGATCGATGAAACCGTTGATCTGTTCCGGGGTCGCCAGTGCCAGCAGTTCCAGGACATCCTCGGCCCCCAGCTCCCGGATCAGCAGGTAAAGTTCCTGCATCGGCATCCGCTGCACCAGCTGCTGCATGTCGGCGGCCTCGATCAGCAGATCATATTGCCGCCGGCCGCGCAGGGACTGGACCATGGCCAGCCGCTCATCGAAGCTGAGAGCATTGAATTCCTTGCCGCTGATCTCGCGAGGTTGACGCAACAGCGTCAGATGCTTGACCCGACGTTTGTCGGGCAGGGTCATTTTGTTCATCGTCCATCCTCGTCAAGAGATTGCCGTCCAAGTGGGGCAATCTAATGCAGTGACTACGGCAGGTCAAGGCTCCTGCATGGAATTCCTCGAATTACCGCAACAATGATTTTGCCGATCTGCTGCTATAATAGCTCCCATGAGATATTTTGTAATCCTCCTGCTGGTGTTCTGCACCCCCGCTTACAGTTCCGGTCTCGACCTGCGGCACCTGGTTCGCGGCGTCGAGGATCAGTACATGGGCGCCTCCTCGACCGCCCGGATGACCATGCGGGTCAGCACCGTCCACTGGCAGCGTACCACGGAAATGGATGCCTGGTCATTGGGACGGGATCACTTCCTGGTCCGCATCCGCGAACCGGCCAGAGAACGCGGCGTGGCCACCCTGAAAGTCGGCCGGGAGGTCTGGAACTATCTGCACAAAGTTGACCGGACCATCAAGATCCCGCCCTCGATGATGGGAGGAGCATGGATGGGCAGCCACATCACCAACAACGATCTCGTCAAGGCGGCGCACGTCGATGAAGATTACGACTTCACCCTGCTGAGCGAAGATCAAACAAGCTGGACCGTGGAAGGCACACCCAGGCCCGACGCGGCGGTAATCTGGGGAAAAATCATCTACCACATCGAAAAACAGCGCCGGGTACCGCTGCAGATCAGCTACTTCGACGAGGACATGATCGAGGTCCGAAGAATAAGCTTTGACCGGGTGAAAAAGATCGACGACCGCTTCATCCCGCTCAGGATGACTGTCCGGCCCCTGGAGAAACCGGGTGAAAAGACCATTCTTGAATACCGTGAACTCAACTTCAACATCGATCTTAAACCCGCCTTCTTCTCCCTGCGCAACCTGAGACGGCGCTGACATGCTGATCGCCATCGCCTACCGCAACCTCTGGCGCAACCGCCGCCGCACCCTGCTGACCCTGTCGGCGATGGTGGTCAGTTCATCGCTGCTGATTCTCGCCCTGGGCGTCTTCTCCGGCATGCTGGAAGATATGCTGGCGTCGGCGACAGAACAGTATCATGGCCACCTGGTTGTTTCCAAAAGCGGCTATCAGGACAACCACGACCTGTATGCAACCATCAGGGATGAGAAGCTGCCCGGCATGCTGGAAACTCGACCCGAGATCGTGGCCGCCTCCCCCCGGCTGCGGGCTTACGGTCTGCTGTCGGGGCGCGATATCAGCCGACCGGCGGAACTGCTCGGTATCGACCCGGAACGGGAAAAGAAGGTCACCACCCTGATGTCTCACCTGGTCGCCGGACGGCCGCTGCCATCGGCGCCCGGCAACGGCGCCCTGATCGGCTCCGGCCTGGCGCGTCGTCTCGGTGTCGGCCCCGGTGATCAGCTGGTCTTCGTCACCGGCGCCGCAGACGGCTCGATCGGCAATGACCTGCTGCGGGTCACCGGCATTTTCAGCACCGGTGACAGCGGGCACGACAACGGCCTGGTGCTGGTCGGCCTCCCCTGGCTGCAGCAGTTGCTGGTCCTTCCCGGGCAGGTGCATGAAATTGCCATGCGGGTCAACGACCCGATGGCCGCCGCCGGAATTGCCGACCGGCTTGCCGCCGTGTTGTCGCCCGGACTGGACGTTTTCGACTGGGGAGACCTGCTGCCGGAAATGCGTGAAGCGGTCGCCTCCTTCGATGTCAGCCGGATGATCGTCGTGCTGATCCTCTATGCCGCCACCGGTCTCGGCATCCTCAACACCTTCTTCATGGCAGTGATGGAACGGACCCGCGAATTCGGCATCCTGATGGCGATCGGCATGCGGCCGCGGACAGTCCGCGCCATGGTGCTGCTCGAAACCCTGCAGCTCGGGCTGCTCGCCCTGCTCCTCGGCGGCAGCGGCGGGCTGCTGATGACCTGGCTCATGCAGCGCTTCGGCATCGACCTGTCGGGGCAGATCACCCCGGTCACCTACGCCGGCGGCACGATTCTGCCGCGCCTGCATGCCGCCTTTGACCCGGTCAACGTCTGGATGCCCTGCGGGTTGCTGCTGGTGATCTGCATGGTCGCCGGCTACCTGCCCGCCCGCCGGGCGGCGAAACTGCAGCCGGTGGCGGCGATCCGGGAGGAATGATGAAAGCATTTTGGGCCGCCAAGGCGCCAAGAAGGGCAAACTCTTTCAACGGAGAGCCGGAGAGATGCAGAGAAGGAGAGAAAATCTTTTGAATTTTAAAACCCTCAAAATGTCTTATGCCTTTCTCCGCGTCTCTTCGTTAAGAAGAGGTTTTCTTGGCGCTCTTGGTGTCTTGGCGGCATTCTGGACAATATAGAGTGAACATGCTGATCCTTGCCTGGCGAAATATCTGGCGCAACCGGCGACGGACACTGATCACCCTGGCGGCCATCGCCCTCAGCGTGACCCTGGTACAGGCGTTTCACAACCTTTCGTACGGGGTCTACCAAAGCATGATCGCCGGCGGAGTCCGGGCCGGCAGCGGGCACCTGACAATTTATCGCAAGGGCTATGTCGACAACCGCGACGAGCGCCTTTCCTGGCGACCGGGAGACCTGGCGGAACAGGCCGCTGCTCTGCCGGGCGTCGAAGCGGTACTGCCGCGCGTCTACCTGCCGGGCATGGCGCAGTCGAGCCGCGAGAGCCGGGGCATCCTGCTGACCGGCATCGACCCGCAAGCCGAACGACCGGTCAACCCCTTTCTCAAGGGGCTCGATGAGACGCGGATGATCCGCTCCCTCTCCGGACGGGACGCCCTGGTGGGGGTCCGGCTGCTGAAGGAACTCAAACTCAAGCCGGGCCGGAAGTTCGTCGTCACGGTGCAGAACCGATCCGGCGACCTGGCCAGTGAACTGTTCCGGGTACGGGGAGTCATCACCACCGGCCTGAAGGATGTCGACGGCAGGCTGATCATGGTCGGCCTGAAAAAAGCGTCCGCGATGGCCGGAATTGGCGGGAAGATCCATGAACTGGCAATCATCCTCGATCAGCCGCGGCGTGACCGGGACGTCGGTCCGGCACTGGAAAAGCTGATTCACAACCGCCGGCAGCTCGCGGTCATCCCCTGGGACCGGGCAATGCCGAACCTGGCCAACGCCATCAAGCTCGACTATGCCAGCCAGAAATTCATCTTCGCCATCATCCTGCTGATCGTCACCATCGGCGTGGTCAACACCCAGCTGATGTCGGTGATGGAACGTTATCGTGAATTCGGCATCATCCTCGCCGTCGGCGCCACAGCCGGCCGCCTGCGGCTGCTGGTGCTGACCGAATCGCTGATGATCGGGCTGAGCGCGATGCTGCTGGGCTCGACGCTCGGCAGTCTGGCAACCCTCTACCTGAACCGGGTCGGCATCGACTTGCGATCTTTTGTCTCCGAATCGCTCGAATTCGGCGGCGTGATTTTCGACCCGGTCCTGCGCGCCGCCTGGGATTTCGGCTACATGGCGCAGATCGCCTGCTACGTCGTCATCCTCTCCCTGCTCGCCGCCCTCTACCCGGCCCGCAAGGCCGGCCGCATCCAGCCGGCCGAGGCGATGCGGAAAATCTGACAGAGAAAAGCGGCTAAAGGCTGAAGGTTTTCCCCTTGGCCTTTAGCCCTTGGCCTTTAACCAATCTTCAATCTTAGCCTTGCACCCAGCCGCGACCGGCTATATCCTCTATGATCATGTCCCTGATCCAACTTGACAAGGTCTGCAAGACCTACCGCACCGGCAACCTGGAGGTTCCGGCGGTGATCGATTTCACCGCCACCATCGAGGCGGGAGAATTCACCGTGCTGGCCGGTCCCTCCGGCAGCGGCAAAACCACCCTGCTCAACCTGATCGGCTGCCTCGACCAGCCGAGTTCCGGGCAGGTGGTGCTCGACGGCCGCAATGTCGCCACCACGCCGACCCGCAAACTGGCCGACTTCCGACTGCAGCACATCGGCTTCATCTTTCAGTCCTACAACCTGATCCCGGTCCTGACGGCGCTGGAAAACGCCGAATTCACCCTGATGCTGCGCGGCGTGCCGCAACAACAGAGACATCAGCGGGTACGCGAACTTTTCGCCCTCCTCGGCCTCGAAGGGCTGGAGGACCGGCGTCCCAATGACCTCTCCGGCGGGCAGCAGCAGCGGGTCGCCATCGCCCGCGCCATCGCCGCGGAACCGGCGGTTGTGCTGGCCGACGAGCCGACCGCCAATCTCGATTCCAGGGCCGGCCGGGATCTGCTCGAACTGATGTACCGCCTCAACCGGGAACAGCAGACCACCTTCGTCTTTTCCTCTCACGACCCGCAGGTGGTTGACATGGCCAGGCGGGTCATCAGCCTGCACGACGGCCGACTCGCCGACGACCAGCGCCGGAAACCGTGACTCGTCTGCCGGCGTTCCTGCTGCTGTTCATCCTGAGTACAACATCGGCGGTGGCCAGCGGCTCCGTCGGCGGTTTTCTGAAAAGTATCGATCTCTACCGCCAGGCGCCCCCGCAGAGCGACCTGCCGGCGGGATGGCTCTCCGCCAACCGTCTGCGACTGGAAGCGGAAGGACCGCTTGCCGGCAACTGGCAATTCAACATCGCCGGTGAAAACCTGCTGCTCTACAGCGACCCTCCGCGATTGACGCCGCTGCCGGGTGAAAACATCAACCGCCGTGTCGACCTCGAAAGTGACTGGAATCGCGACGGACATTTCGCCGACCAACTGCAGATCGACCGGCTGCAGTTCTCCTGGCAGGATGATGACAACAGGTTCAGCCTCGGACGGCAGGCCCTCGGGTTCGGCCGCATCCTGATCTTTTCGCCCCTCGATATTATCGCCCCCTTTGCCCCCGACGTCATCGATGCCGAGGTGCGCCCCGGAGTTGATGCGCTGCAGGCAGCCCACTATTTCGGACTCGGTGGCGAACTGGCGGGAACGGTCGTTTTCGGTCAGACTGCGCGGCTGAACAGCTACCTGGCAACCGCCACCAGCAACATCTCCGGCGTCGATCTGCTCGGCATCGGCGGGTCGCTGCGAGGCCGGGCGATGCTCGGCATCGGTGCGGCAGGCAGTCTCGGTGGATTGGGGATCAAGGCGGAAGTCGCCTTCTACCGGGGAAGGGATGTCGGTCAACCCGGCGGCGATCCGGATGACCAATTTTCAATCGGGGCCCTGGAACTCTGGTACCGTTTTGCCAACGACCTGGTCCTGGTCGCCGAATATCTCTACAACGGCCCCGGAACCGGCGACCCGCGTGACTACCCGGGGCGCATGCTGACGGCACCGGTTGAGGAAAACCTGACCTACCTTCTCGGCCGCCACTACCTGCTGCTCGCCCCCTCTTATGAGCTGCATCCGCTTCTCAACCTGCAGGGACTGCTGATCTGGAACCTGGGCGATGATTCTTTCCTGCTGCGGCCGCTGATCGACATTTCCCTGGCCGACAACCTCAGTCTGCAGCTTTTCTGGTCTTTTTTCGTCGGCGACAAACCGCGACGACAGCCCATTTCACCCCTGCCGGAAATCCGCAGTGAATTCGGCTCGGCCGGAGGCGCCGGCGGACTCTTCCTGGCGTACCATTTCTGACCTCCACATGACGCAATTTGTCACTGACAAGGGGCAGCGGCTGGCTAAAACCGGTCCAATCAATCCAGGATCTTGAAGGCGACAACCTCCTTTTCCAGTGCTGTAATCTCCGCTGAAAGTTCTCCCAGAATGCTGTCCAGGGCATTGGCCGAACCAAGATTCTTCCGGGTCGACTCCTGGATGTCGGCAATCGCTTCGACGATCCGACCGCTCCCGACGGCCTGTTGGTCGCAGGACTGACGGATTTCCAGGATTTTACTGCTGATACCCTCTGTCAAATGCGAGATCTGTTCGCTTTCGTCACTCTGTTTACGGGTGGCGTTACGGACCCTGTCAGTCAGTTCTGCCATCTTTTCAACTTCGGCCATGATCTCCTCGCTGGCGGTGGCCTGTTGATGAGTCGACATGGCGATCTGGCCGACCATGTCCGAAACCTTCTCCATGGTATCGCGAATGAGCTGACTCCCTTTGGCCTGTTCCCTGGTAGCCCGGGCAATCTCGCTGACCTGCACCGTGGACCGCTCGACACCATCGACAATTTTGTTCAGGGCGGTCCCGGCCTGCAGCGAAAGAGACTCACCCTCTTCAATCTTCTTCTCCGCACTGGTGACTGCCTGGATAACGGACCGCATTTCTTCCTCCACCCGGCCGATAACCTGCTCGATCTCGTCGGTCGACTGGCCGGTGCGCTCCGCCAGGGAACGGATTTCATCGGCAACGACAGCAAATCCGCGACCATGTTCTCCGGACTGGGCGGCGATAATAGACGCATTGAGTGACAACAACCGGGCTTCCTCGGTCACATCGTTGATGACCGAAAGGAACATGCCGATATCCTTGACACTCTGGTCAAGAGACTGGATCGATTCGGCCGTCAGTTGCCCTGAACGCCGAATTTCCTTGATCCCTTCAATGGTCGCCTGAACCGCCCGCTGGCCGGTTTCGGCATCCTCGTGTACGGCTTCCGCGATCTTCGCCGTCTGCCGGGCATTCCCCTCGATTTCCTGAATGGAGGTATCCATCTCGGCGATCGAGGACGCCGTTGTAACCGCGGCATGATTGAGAGTTCTGGCGTTCTCTTCAATATGCTTGATGGTCGCGACCATTTCGCTGATGGAGGAACTGACGTGCTCCACGGATCCGGCCAGGGATTCGGTACTGCCCGCAACACCTTGAATGTTCCCGGCCATATTGAGGATTGACAGCGCGGTCTCGGCAACGGAACGATTCAACACCTCAACGGCGGCCGTAATCTCCTGCTGCGAATCGTTAATACGGACAACAGCCGCTGAGGTCTCTTCGACACCTCGCTGTTGAACCTCCGCGCCGTCGACGACCTCTCTGGAAACATCGAGCATGCGATTTTCCATCTGACCCAATTTTCCGGTCAGTACTTTGACCTTGCCCAGCATGGCCGACAGCTTTTCCAGCATCAGGTTGAAATCAGCACCGAGCCGTCCCAACTCATCCTCCGAAAGGATTGTGACCGTCGCGGTCAGGTCTCCTTCGGCCCCCTGTCTGAGAGCTTTTACAAGTATTTTGATACGACTGACAATGAACCGGGTGGCAAACAAACCAAGGGCAACGGCCAGCAGGATCGAAACGCCGATCACGCTGAGAAAAAGCACCGAAGAACGGTGCTGAATCGCAGCGGCTTCCGTGGCTCCCCGCGCGGTCAGTTTGCCGACTTCAACCAGCAGATCATCAACCGCGACACTGACCGCATCGACTTCATGCGGGAGCTCTATCCAGACCAGCCGGTCGAGGGTGCCGTCAGCAGTTGCGCCGCTCAACAGAGCCGCCTTGCGTTTCAGCAGTTTCTGCGCCACCAGGTCGAAGGTTTCGAAGTTCCGGCGGACATTCTCAATCCGCTTGTGTAGCGTGCTTCCAGGTTGAGCGGGAGGGATGTGGAGGCGGGGTTGCCCCTTGAGCAGAATCGTGCAGTAGCTGTCGAAAGTCCCCCGCTGCAGATCGTAGTCGACCTTGTGGTTCTCAAAGTCATCGGCATTGCCCCGAGTCATGGCCGCTTCAAGCAGGTTGAGCCGACTGCCCTGCAACGCCACCTTCATCAGTACGGTTATCTTGGTCTGCGCCGCGCGACTCTTGGTCTGCGCCAGCAGCGCACGGATCTGGGACTGGCTCCACAAGCCGAAACTGCCGGTGACGGCGACAAGCATCGCCATCACCAGAAAAAGAAAAACCAGCTTGTATTGCAGCTTGATATTTTTCAGCATTCCTCAATCTCCTCCCGGAGCCACATTCAACGCTAAATCACGGATAACAGGCAAATTGTGTCATTTTACGTATTTACCGCGAAAACAAGCAATGCTTTTTCTGCAGCGGATCCGTCTCGACCTGCGGACGGGGCGGATCCGCTCGGCTCAGAATACAATTAAAGCCGAGCAACAATCGTACCGACACCCTGCACGATTTTGGCGCAATAACTGCATTTCACGCTGTGCCCGTTTATTCTGCCCGGGTCAACGGTCAACCTCACGTGGCCGCAGACCGGAGCTTTATTTATCTTAGGAGGTCGAACATGAAAGCTCAGATCATTCTCATCCTGCTGACGGCCGGGCTGATCATCCCCTGCCTGAGCGCCACTTCCGCCTGGGCTATTCCCGCTTTTGCCCGCCAGTATAAAACCGAATGCAAGACGTGCCACACCGTCTTTCCCGAACGCAACGAGTTCGGCGACGCGTTTGAAAAAAATGGCTTCATCTGGCCCGGCAAGGTTCACACCACTCCCCCGACTAAGGCAACCCTGTCTCCCGCGGAACGTCAGAAAGCTGAAGCCATGTATAACAGCGGCCTGCCCGAACAGCTTCCGGTTTCGCTGCTGGCGCAACACGACGTGACCTACAACAGCGACGCGCAACCGAACTTCGATCTCGACGCCGAAACCGAGCTGGAGATCTTCGCTGCCGGGAATTTCCGCAACCAGGTCGGCTTCTGGGCGGAATACAATTTCGAACCTGACAAAACCACGGGTGAGATCTACCTGCAGCTGCAGCAGCCCTACAACCTTCCCTTCAATGTCAAGCTGGGAGAATTTCAGCCGAAATTGAGCATCTGGAAAGCGAATGACCGCCCGTCTCTCAGCAAGTTCGGCTACAACGGCATGAAGGTCGGAAACAACGATTTTACAATCGCCGGCGAGCAGGGAGCCGTCGAACTCAATGGCGTTCTGGGATCCCGTCTTTTTGTCGCCGCCGGGGTCACCAACGGTCCGGACCCGAAAAGCGCCAACAACGGCAAAGACTATTACGGGCACATCTCGGTACGTATCGGCGGGACCGACTTCCTCGGTAAGGAGCCCGAGGTCGACCTTGATCATGACAGCGTCTGGGATTACCTGACCCTGACCATCGGCAGTTTCGGCTATTTCGGTTCCAACGCCGACGGGGTCAATGATTTCTACCGTGCCGGGCTGGAATCGGAAACTCTCTACAAGCGACTGCGGGTTCGCGTCAGCGGCATTTACGGCCGTGACGACGACCCCTCCGGCACCGGCGCAAATGTCGATTCACGCTTCGCTCTCGCCCAGGTCGAATACCTGATCGGTTCCGGCCTGATGCCGTCGATGCGTTTTGAATTCCAGGATATTGATGAAGAGGGCATCACCCGCCGCTATATCCCGGGAATTTCCTACGCTCTGCTGCAGAATGTGCGCTTTGCCGTTGAGTACCTGCACGAGACCACCCCCGACGAGACCATCCGGGAAACAACCGGCCGGGTCACCCTGGTCTTCTGATCACAACCGGCTCCTTCCTCATGAAGAGAGAGGCACAATGAAAAAACGGATACTGATTCTGCTCACCCTGCTGCTGTTCGCTGCTGGAGCGGAAGCCAAACTAGTTGTTATCGGCAGCGGCAATGACACCCGGTTCGATCCCTCCGGCTTTCCGCCGGAGATGCAGAAGGCGTACAAGCTCATGGAGGTCAAATGCGTCAAGTGCCACTCCCTTGAACGGGCCGCCATCGCGCTGCAGACAGGCATCGCTCCCATTACCGGCGGTCTTTTCGACCGCAACGCAACCCGCGCCTACGGCATCAAGATGCTGCGCAAACCCGATTCGAACATGACCAAACAGGACGTCAAGATCGTCGTTCCGCTGCTCAATTACATGCTCGGCGAAGTCGAGCATTAAACCCCATCCCCCCGCTTCCCCGGTTGGAAGCGGGGGGACGACATATTCCCTCCCGACATCCTTCATTCAAACCGTTCCGTCTGCGGATGAAACGCCTTCCAGACAAACCAGTAGGTCGTGACATGGGGAACCGTTCGCCCCTCGCTGTCCGTGATCCGCAGGCGGTCATCGCTCTTGTCGTAGCGGAACGATAATTTTTCTCCGCCAACCGAGTCCTCCAGCAGTTCCCGCTGCCTGACAACCGACAGCGGGTAAGCCCGACTGACACCTGCCAGCTCGATGCCGACCACCAGTTCCTTGTCCTCTTCGCCAGGCCCGGCGCGCAGAAAACCGAACAGCCCGCTGCGTCGACGGTAGTAATCTTCATAGGGGTCACGGCTGTAATCCCGGTCATATCCGGTCGCGGTGGTCAGGACCAGGGTTCGCGGATGCCCGGCACGCCACTTGTCCCAACGGGTCAGGGTCGAGGGAAGAACATCCAGCTTCGCGCCGCGCCGCGGCCCGGTCACCGCGCGACGCAGAATCTGCGACCAGAGCGATTCGCTCTGATGATCGTACATCAGCACATTGCTGCGATAGAGCAGGCCGGAGACCCCGAAGGTCAGTTCTTCATCACCGATCCGGCGGGAGTACACGACTCCCGAATAGGCCAGCGGTCACCAGGAAACCAGCACCGGCAGACCACCGAAACGATCGTTGACCAGTTCATGCCAGGAAAGAATGCGGGTCGGGTAGGCCTTGGCGATCCCGTTGATGTCGACCCCCAGCACCAGGTCATCAGGACGCATGAAGGCGGCTTCGGCGGCAGCGGCGAATCGCGGTGCAAGCAAAGCCGGAATGCCGTCTTTGGACGGCCCGCCGGAGAGGATTTCGCCGGTATCGATGTCGGCTCGGGAAAGATCCCAGGCGGCGAAAACCGGGCCCGGCCAGAGTGACAGCGCCAACAACAGCAACAGGCGCATGAGCGTGTTCCTTTCTCCTCCCTGGCAGTTCCGTAATTCAGGTGAAAAGACCGGCCAGGCGCGTGCCGCACTGTCGGCAGCAACCGCCCTCGAGACGCATGGCAACCACATGGAAGCCGCGCCGCTCGATGAGCCTCTCCCCGCACCCGGAACAGAAGGTATGCCCTCCCTCGGGATCATGGACATTGCCGGTGTAGACATGCAGCAACCCGGCCTCCCGACCGAAATCGCGGGCGCGGCGCAGGGTGTCGGCCGGGGTCGGCGGGGCATCCAGCAGTTTGTAGGTCGGATAGAACGCGGTGACATGCCAGGGAACCTCGCAGCCGAGTTCACAGGCGATAAAACGGGCGATCCCGCGCAACTGGTCATCATCATCGTTGCGCCCCGGGATGACCAGGGTCGTCACCTCGACCCAGATGCCGTGGCGTCGGTAATCCTTCAGGGTCTCCAGGACCCCGTCGAGGGAGGCCCCGGTCAGCTTGCGATAGACATCGTCGCGAAACGCCTTGAGGTCGATATTGGCGGCATCGAGGTAAGGAGCCAGCGCCGCCAGCGGCTCCGGCATGATATAGCCGTTGCTGATAAAAAGATTGCGCAATCCGGCCCGACGCGCCAGCACTGCCGTATCATGGGCATACTCGAAATAGATGGTCGGCTCGGTGTAGGTGTAGGCGATGCTGTCACACCCCGCCTGCCGGGCGCGGCGGACAATCTCCGCCGGGGACAGGATCTCCCCCGCCGGCGGTCGCCCGGAAAGCGGCCACTGGGATATCTGGTGATTCTGGCAGTGCAGACAGCGGAAATTGCAGCCGACCGTGGCGATGGAAAAGCTCAGCGATCCCGGGTTGACATGGTAGAGGGGCTTCTTCTCGATCGGGTCGACCTGCTCGGAAATGCTGCGCCCGTAAACGGTCGTATAAAGCGTCCCGTCGCGATTCTCCCGCACCCCGCAACGACCCTGCCGACCGACAGGAATCGTACACTGAAAACGGCACAACCCGCATCGGACCGCCTGCCCTTCCCCTTTTTTCCAGAAGCGTGCCTCGTGCATGTCTGTTACCCCCTGATCGTGATCTGTTCCCAGTATAGCAGCAACGGCTGGAGGCTCAGGGTTCGAGGCTCAAGGTTCAAGAGGAGGGAGGGACATTTTATATTGTCCCCTTCAGGTTTGCCCGGGTCAAGGATAGGACAGGTTCTTCACTTCCGCGCCAGGTCCGGTTCACCGCAGTGTCGCAGGATGTCATCTCGGCAGCAGTCGCGGAGTTTGATTGCGCGGGACCAGACGGTCTGCTCGTCGGCATCATCGAGAAGTCTGGCACTGTCGAGGGGACGCCCGATCCGGATGCTGATACTGCCCTGATGGGGGAATTTGTCGTCACCGCGCAGGATCGACCGGGTGCCGCGGATGGCGATCGGCACCACCGGCAGACCGGCTTCGGCGGCGGCGACGAAGGCGCCCATGTGGAACTCACGCAGACCCGGAATTCGGGTGAAGGTTCCTTCCGGAAAGAACATCAGCGAACATCCCTCGCGGGACCGTCGGCCCAGGTGTCGCGCCTGCTCAATCCCTTTCTGTTTGTCAATGCGGTCGACGAATTCAGTCCCGATTCGCTGCAGCGGAACGCGCAGCAGGGCACTGTCTGCCAGTTCCTGCTTGGCGACGAAACCGAAGCGTATGGGCAGAGCGGCAATCAGGGCATAGCCATCCAGGTAACTGGAATGGTTGGCAACCAGCACGCAGGGCCCCTTCGGCAGATTTCCCAACCCCGTGACCCTGAGCGGGATACCGCAGCCACGGCACAGCAGGCGGAGAGACAGGCGCATCCAGGCCCAGCGCCAGGAGATGCGCGGCAGGAGCATGACGGCCAGGTAGACCGATGGCAGCAACAGGTAGTAGAGTCCCCAGCTGCGCCCGGCGAAACCGCACCCGGCCAGCCACCGGCGGCCGCGTCGCAGTTGCCCGCGGAGACCCATCATGGTCAGTCGCAGGTACTGCAGCCAGGGTTTGTGACGCTGACCGAGGTGTCCCTGCTCGTAGAGTTCGCGGGCGGCTGTTCTGCGGATCTTGCCGCTTGAGGTTTTCGGCACCGTTTGCGGCGCTGCGAGCAGCAGGTCGTGGGGAGGGGTTCCGACCAGCCGCAGCGAGAGTTCGTTGATGGCGCTGCGCAATTGCGCCAGGATTTGTGGGTCGGTTGCGCGCGTCTCCGCCAGGACCACCAGGCGTTCGGTGCCGCTGTGCCGGTCGGTGCTGCCGAAAACCGCGACATTCCCCTTGCGGATCCCTTCCAGTTCCGCGATCGCCTCTTCCAGCTCGGTGGGATAGATATTGCGGCCGGCAATGATGATCATATCCTTGCTGCGGCCGCTGATGTAGATATCTCCGTGGCTGATATAACCGAGATCTCCTGAGTTGAGCCAGTCGCCGTCGAACAGCTCAGCGGTTGCGGCCGGATTGTGGAAATAACCGCTGCAGGCCGAAGGTCCACGGAACTGGATATGTCCTTCCTGGCGCTCGGGAAGCTCGTGTCCTGATCGATCCACAACCCGGATTTCATGCTCCGGCAATGGTCGGCCGCAGGCCACGATCCGCAGCCGCTCTCTGCCGTTATCCTCCAACGGTACGGCCTTTCCGCTGCGGATAAAAAACTCCCGGTCGATGGAGTCGATCAATGGTCCCCGGCCGTATTCAGGGAAGGCCAGGCCGACTGAATTTTCCGCCATGCCGTAGACCGGCATCAGCGCTTCACGCCGGAAGCCATAGGCGGCAAAGCGCTCGACGAACCGTTCGACGCTGTTGGCGCTGACCGCCTCCGCGCCGTTGAAGGCACAACGCCAGGAGGAGAGATCCAGGCCGGCAAGTTCGTCATCGGAGAGCCGCGTGAGACAGATCTCATAGGCGAAGTTGGGCGCCGCCGAGAGGGTGCCGCGATGGCGGTGGATGGCATGCAGCCAGCGCACCGGACGATTGAGAAAGTCGAGGGGAGAGAGGAGCACCAGCTGGGCGGCGTGGTAGAGACAGGAGAGCCAGCAGCCGATCAGGCCCATGTCATGGTAGAGGGGAAGCCAACTGACCACCACGTCAGTGTCATCAACCTCAACCGCCCGGCCCATGGCGCGGATATTGGCCAGCAGGTTGGCGTGGGTGAGGATGACTCCTTTGGGATTTCCGGTCGAGCCGGAAGTGTACTGGAGAAAGGCCGTGTCCGTCTCCTGCAGGGCCGGAGCGGCATAGTCGTTGGTTGCGGCGCTGGAAAGTTCGTCGACCGTGAGCAAGGTCTGCAGGCCCGGGAGGCTGGCTTTGAGCAGCCGACCGAAAGTGCGGGCCTCGGGCATGGTGACTAGGTGGGTCGCCCGGCAGTTCTCAAGGATGACCACTTGTCGCCGCAGGTGTTCTTCCATCTGCGCCTTGCGGGCAGGCGGATAGATCGGCACCGGTACGCCGCCGGCCAACAGGGTTCCCCAGAAGGCAAAAAAATAGTTCGCCTCGCTCGGCAGCATGATCGACACTGTCGATCCCGGCATCAGTCCGTGTTTTTGCAGACCGGCTGCGACCCTGGCGGCACCTGCGTGCAGCTGCCGGTAGCTGAGGATCTCGGCGTCTCCTTCATCGGTATAAAAATGGATATGCGGGCGATCCGGCTGGTGGTCCAGGTGCCAGTTCAGAACCTCGGGGAGGGTTCGGGCGCTATGTGGCGCCGCTTCGGCTGCTCCGGCCACAAGACCCCGAACCCGCTCGGGAGCGCCCAGAGTCCGGGCGGTGTCAGCAGTGAGAACAACGCGCAACAGGTCGCGGGCCGTTTCGGCATCGGCGAAGGTTGTTTCCGCCAGAGCGATGCCGAAATGCCTCTCCAGACGCTGGATCAGTTCCATGCGGCCGAGACTGTCGAAACCGAGATCCTGATCGAGGGAACTGTCGAGGGTCACCGTAGGGGTTGGTTGTCGCCCCGGGTGCAACTCTTCTCTCAGTCGGCGCAAAACATCAAGCAGATCTTCTGCCGTCCGGCCGGTTCGCTGGCATCGGTTGTTGTTCATCAGCACTCCATCGGCCCTGCAGGGTCCATCGGTAATACCGGATAAGATCATTTTAACAGGGATGTTGATCCGGCTGAAGTTTATCGGACCAATAAAAATCAGAAAGGTTGGTTGGTTGGGGAGGGAGGATTTTTCGGTTGGGCAATCAGGGAGTCATCTTGAAAAAAAACAGCACAAACGGTACGAGATGGTCGAGAAGTACCCGAATGCAAGGCGTCTCACGGCCGAAGGAGTGAGGCGTAGCGGCAGCTACGTCGCAGCGACTGAAGACGTGAGCAACGCAGCAGATGTGCGGATATCGGCCGCCCCCCACCACTACCGTTGAAGGCGGTCGAGACGTGCCCGGATGCAAGGCGCGCGAAGACTGAAACCGCAGGTGTAGCGGCAGCTACATCGAGGATTGAGGGCTGAGTGCAACGCCGCAGACGGGTGCGTATCGGCCGCCCTCGCTAAAACACAAAGCGGCGCATGCTAACGTTGAGCAACAACCCCACCCCCACCATCGTCGTCACCATACTGGTGCCGCCGTAGGAGAAGAGCGGCAGCGGCACCCCGACCACCGGCAGCAGGCCGATGACCATGCCGAGATTGACGACAATGTGCCAGAAAAACATGGCGGTGACACCGAGGGCGAGATAGGTACCGTAACGGTCGGCGGCCCGGCGGGCGATATGCAGTCCCCAGAGGATGAGCAGCAGGTAGAGGGTCAACAGCACCAGGCAGCCGGTAAACCCCCATTCCTCGGCGAACACCGAAAAAGCGAAATCGGTATGCCGCTCCGGCAGGAAGGAGAGCTGCGACTGGGTGCCGTGCATGAACCCCTTGCCGAACAGTCCGCCGCTGCCGACGGCAATTTTCGATTGGATAATATGGTAACCGGAACCGAGCGGATCACGTTCGGGATTGAGAAAAGTGCGAATCCGCTCCCGCTGGTAGTCATGCAGCAGAGACCAGCCTCCACGACAGGCCAGGCCGGCAACCACCGCCAGCAGAATCAGGATCCGGCGACGAATGCCGGCGAACAGCGCCATGGTGCCGCCGATGAACAACACCATCATCGAAGTCCCGAGATCGGGCTGCTTGATAATCAGCAGCGCCGGCACACCGAGCAGCAGGAACGGCTGCCAGAGTTCCTTCAGCCCGAAACCACCGAAGGGAGCATTTTCGCTGAAATAGCGCGCCAGGGCGATGATGATCACCAGCTTCATCACCTCGCTCGGCTGCAGATTGAAAAACCCGAGATTGATCCACCGGGTCGCCCCCATGCTGGTCTTGCCGATCACCAATACCGCGAGCAGCAGCAGAATCGTGCCGCCGTAGAAGAAAAAACTGAAATGTTCCAACCGGCGGTAATCCAACAGGCAGACGGCAACGGCAATCAGCAGCCCGCCGCCGAGCCAGGCCAGCTGCTTGAGATAGATCGTGGCAAGACTGCTCTGCCAGGCACTGGTGGCACTGTACAGGTTGCCGATACCGATCAGGCTGATCAGCAGGACCAGGCCGAGCAGCGGCCAGTCAAAATGGGTCAGCAGTCGTCTGTCAAACATTCGTCAATCACCCAGATAGCCGGGCCCGTCCACCTGCGGCAGGTCTTCGATATGGAAGTAGCTGCGGAACATCTCCCGCGCGATAGGCGCGGCGCTGGTCGAACCATGCCGGCCATGTTCAACCACCACCGCCACCGCGATCTGTGGGTTGTCCGCCGGCGCATAGGCGACGAACAGGGCATGATCGCGAAAACGATACGGGGTCTTGTCCTTACCGGTCTGTTGTTCTTCCTCCTCGGTCGATTTCCGCCGCACCACCTGGGCGGTTCCTGTTTTGCCGGCAACCCTGACCCGAGTCAGCTTGCTGCGCCAACCTGTCCCGTGAGGTTCATTAACCACCGCCTCAAGCCCTTTACGGACGGCGGCCAGGTTTTTCGGTGACAGGGCGACGGCACGGATCTGTTCCGGTTCCTGGACCAGGACGTCCTGGCCGGACATATCTTCGATACGTTTGAGGATCTGTGGGCGCATGACCTTGCCGCCATTGGCCACCGCCGCGGTCATCACCGCCAGTTGCAATGGCGTGGCAAGGTCATAGCCCTGCCCGATAGCGGCGATCACCGTCTCTCCATCGTACCAGCGTTCATTGAAACGGCGGTGTTTCCAGTCACGGGTCGGGATCAGGCCGCTTTTCTCTCCCTCAAGCAGCACCCCGGTGGGCCGGCCGAGCCCGAGAGCAAAGGCCATCTCGGACAACTTGTCGATGCCGAGGTCAAGGGCCACCCGGTAAAACCAGACATCGCAGGATTCACGCAGCGCCTTTTTCAGGTTGGTCCGACCGTGTCCGCCCTTTTTCCAGCAGCGGAACACCCGCCTTCCGAGCTCGATCGCCCCTTCGTCGTCTACTGTCGTTCGCGGCGTGGCAACCCCCGCTTCAAGGGCCGCCAGCGCGGTGACGATTTTAAAGGTTGATCCGGGCGGATACTGACCGCGCAAGGCCTTGTTCTGCAGAGGATGGCGAGGATTATTGAGCAGCGCTTTCCACTCTTCCGGAGAAATGCCGCGAGCAAACTGTTCGGGATCAAACGATGGACGACTGGCCATGGCGAGGATTTCACCACTGGCGACATCCAGCGCAACAGCGGCCCCCGCCTGGTCACCGAAGGCCTTTTCCGTCGCCCGCTGCAGTTCCCGGTCGATGGTCAGATAAACCTTGTCGCCCGGGACCGGTTCGCGGGTCCGCAGACTGCGCATCTCCTTGCCCCGCACATCCACCTCAAGCAACCGTTCGCCATCCTTGCCGCGCAGGTAGGGCTCCAGCTCTTTTTCCAATCCGCTCTTGCCGATAAAATCTCCTGAACGATAACCGTCATCGGCCAGATCCTGCAGTTTATCCTCGGTAATTTCACCGATATAACCGAACAGGTGGGCCGCCAGTTCACCGTTCGGATAAGCCCGCAGGGGATGGACTTCAACCAGCACGCCGGGCAGTTCGGGGGCATGCTCCTGGACAATCTCCATCTTTTCCCGGCCGACATCATCGGCCAGCCGTACCGGGCGGTAAGGAGGGAGGCGGCGCCCGGCCTGCCAGCGTTTCAGCAACTCGGCCGCCGGAACCTGCAGCAGCTCCGCCAACCGGCCCAGCAACTTCTCCGGATCGTCGACATCCTGGCGCATGACGGAGATATTGAAGGAAGGTCGGTTATCGATCAGCAATTCCCCGTTGCGATCATAGATCGGTCCGCGCGGAGCGGTCAGCGGCACATAGCGGATACGGTTTTTTTCCGACAGTTCACTGTAACGCTGACCGCTGATGACCTGCAGGTACCAGAGCCGCATGATCAGCAGCAGAAAGACCAGCAGCGCCACCAGCGAAACCACCAGCAGCCGCCGGCTCTGCTGCGGGCCCTTATCCCACCCGCCGTTAAGCCCCATGACGCCTGTCCAATCGGTTCAGGCCGGGCAATTCGGCCATCGGCACCAGGCGCCGCTGAAGCCAGGGGGCAAGACGCAGCAACAGCCAGGCGGAGACGAGATTGAGCAGCAGTTGCGGGGCAAGCTGACGAACGACTTCCCACCCGAGCGGTCCGGGATCAGCGAAGGACGCGAAAAACAACAGCAGGACGGCGTCGACCAGGGTGCCGCAGGCAACCATGAACAGCAGCAGGGTCGCGTTTTCAGCATTGAAGCGGCCGACGAAAAAACGCACCAGGTCAAACACCAGCAGCAGGACCACCATGTGCAGTCCGGGGTTCGACCCGGAGAGAGCATCGAGACCGGCTCCGAACAGCAGGACCAGCAGGCCGCCGCCCAGCAGTGATTCGGTCAGGCCGACATAGACCACCAGCACCAAAATCAGGTCGGGACGGGCCTGCCATCCGAACAGCTGAGGCCAGAGAACCGTCTGGATCAGGGCAAAAAAACCGCCCAGCAACAGCAGCCCCAGAATCCGTTTCATGGTTTCTCCCTGAGCAGCACCAGCACTTCTTCAAGCCGCGAGAAATCGACGCTCGGCTCAACCTGCACCATCTGAAAGAGTCCGTAATTGCCGCGCTCGGCTTCAATCACCCGGCCGACGCGCAGTCCCTTGGGAAAGATCCCCCCCATTCCGGAGGTCACGACCTGGTCACCGGCGGCAACCTTCTCACTGCGAAGCGCATAGTCAAGTATCAGCCGGTCTCCCCTCCCCCGGCAGACAGCGCGACTGCGGGTCGGCTGAATCAACACCGCCAACGCCGAAGAGGCGTCTGTCACCAGCAGGACCCGTGACTGGTAGGGGGCAACCTGGATGGTTCGCCCCACCACCCCTTCGGCGACCACCACCGGCAGTCCCTCCCGGACACCGTCGCGGGTCCCCTTGTCAATCACCACGGTACGGAACCAGCTGGACGCATCCTCGGCGATCACCTGGGCCGGCAGCATGTTGAAGTTGACGCTCTGCTTGAAATCAAGCAGTTTTCGCAACCGCTGGTTGGCCAGCCGGGTTTCCTCAAGGGCATCGAGCCGGGCGCGCAACTGCCGGTTGGCAGTCCGCAGCTGATCATTTTCACGGGCCGTGGACACCAGCCAGAGATAGTGGTCCCAGGCATCGGCCAGGGTTTCGATGGATTGATCCAGAAGCTGCTGAAAGGGGGCGGTCAACTGCAGCAGACCGCGCTGGAAGAGACTGGTCCGGGGACGATGACGCAACTGGTAGGAATAGAACATCAGGGCAGCGAGCAGCAGGCACCCGGCGAGCAGCAGGGTCCGATACTTTCGAAACAGCTCAAGCATGTCTGCTTAATGCCCCGGTCAAGCTGGAAAGGGGCAGCGTCCGGCAGAACACTGCCCCGGTTGTAAACGGCAGGGTCAGGAGGTGACGGTCACCCGGCGCAGCAGATCCAGCTCATCGAGCACCTTGCCGGAACCGAGAACGACACTGGAAAGCGGATCCTCGGCCTGCACCACGGGGAGTCCCGTTTCTTCACGCAGCAGGTTGTCCAGATTGCGCAGCATGGCGCCGCCGCCGGCCAGCACGATCCCCTTGTCGACAATATCCGCAGCCAACTCCGGCGGTGTCCGTTCCAGGGCGATCCGTACCGCCTCGACGATGGCATTGACCGGTTCGGAGATTGCCTCACGAACTTCACTGGCGGTGATCTCGAGGGTTTTCGGAATCCCGCTGACCAGATCCCGGCCCTTGACCTCCATGGACGGATTATCATCTCCGGCGTAGGCGCTGCCGATCTCGATCTTGATCTGTTCGGCGGTCCGTTCACCGATCAGCAGATTGTACTTGCGCTTCATATGCTGCACGATCGCCTCATCGAGCTTGTCGCCGCCGACCCGGACGCTCTTCGCGTAGACGATGCCGGACAGGGAGATCACCGCCACCTCGGTGGTGCCGCCGCCGATATCGACGATCATATTTCCCGACGCCTCGGTAATCGGCAGCCCGGCGCCGATCGCCGCCGCCATCGGCTCCTCGATAAGATAGACTTCACGGGCCCCGGCCGACTCGGCCGACTCCTTGACCGCGCGTTTTTCCACCTGGGTGATGCCGGACGGAACACAGATCACGATCCGCGGCCGCACCAGCGCCTTGCGGTTGTGAACCTTCTGAATGAAATAGCGCAGCATCTCCTCGGTGATATCGAAATCAGCGATCACCCCATCCTTCATCGGACGGATGGCGACAATGCTGCCGGGGGTGCGGCCGAGCATCTTCTTGGCTTCCATGCCGACCGCCAGCACCTTTCTCTGACCGACATGGTCCTTCTGCACGGCAACCACTGAAGGCTCACTGACGACAATCCCCTTGCCCTTGAGATAGACCAGGGTATTGGCGGTGCCGAGGTCAATGGCGAGGTCGTTGGAGAACATACCCCAGAAGGCATTAAACATATTGAACATGAGATTCGAATCTCCCTGCGGACATGATGGAAGGCGCTGGTGAGCAGCGCCGAAAAATGACTGTTCACACTACCAAAAACGTCCTGCCATTTCAAGCCGTAAAAGACAAAAAGATATTGCATTTACCACCCTTATTGACTAACATGCCAGCCTGTTTTCAAACCCCGGCAAGACGCCACAAGGAGACCGTCCCATCATGCTCGATATTGTCCGCGCCAAGCAGAAGTCGATGTTCATCAAACTCGCCTTCGCCATCATCATTCTCAGCTTTGTCATCGGCTATGCCATGCTCACTTCCCCCACGGGCAACGGCGACCGGCCGAATGACCTGGCTGCCAGCGTCAACGGCAGCAAGATCAGCATGGAGGAATACCGGAGCGCCTATTCAAATATCTACAACCTCTACCAGAATATCTACCGTGACCAGTTCACCCCGGCCCTGGAAAAACAGCTCAATCTGAAACGACAGGCTCTCCAGCAGCTTGTCGACCAGCGGCTGCTGGCCCAGGAAGGGGAAAAACTCGGCATGGAGGTCAGCAAAAAGGAACTGGTTGACGCCATCGCCAAGATTCCGGCCTTCCAGGAAAACGGCGTCTTCAACAAACAGCGTTACGTCGACGTCCTCTCCTACCAGCGCCTGACCCCCGATGTTTTTGAAGAGATGCAACGCAACGACCTGCTGGTCAAGAAGGTCGGCGACTACCTGCGCGGTGAAGTCAGCGTCAGCGACGAAGACATCGAAGCCGAGTTCCGCAAGCAGAATGAAAAGGTTAACCTGGCCTTCGTCCGTTTCGCTCCGGCCCTGTTCGAAGACAAGGTCGAAATCAAGGAAGAGGCGCTCAAGGAATTCTTCCAGCAGAATCAGGAGCAGTTCCGCATCCCGGAGAAAGTCTCGATCCGCTACATCCTGTTTGATCCGGCGTCCTATGTCGACCAGGTCAAGCTTGAGCAACAGGACATTGAAAAATATTACCGCCGCCACCTCGATCAGTTTGAAATCCCCGAACAGGTTCGTGCCAGCCACGTGCTGATCCGGGTCGCCCGGGATGCTGACAAAGAGGTACGGAAAAAGAAACGCGCGCTGGCCGAAAAAATCCTGGCCGAAGCCAAAGCGGGCAAGGATTTCGCCAAGCTGGCAACAAAATACTCGGATGACAAGGCCAGCGTCGCCAAAGGCGGCGACCTGGGCTATTTCACCCGCGGTACCATGGTGAAAAGCTTTGAAGATGCCGCCTTTGCCCTGAAACCGGGAGAACTGAGCGACATTGTCACCTCCCCCTTCGGCTTCCACATCATCAAGGGCTCCGGCTACATCGAAGCGGGCGTCAAACCGCTGGAAGATGTCCTCGACGAGGTCAAGCAGGGCCTGCGCAAGGAACTCGCCCGTCAACTGGCCTACGAGAAAGCCATGGATGCCTACAACATCAATCGCAAGGCGGGAGACCTGGATGCCGCGGCCAAGAGCGCCGGTCTTGAAATCAGCGAGAGTGGTCTTTTTACCCGCGATGAGCCGGTCGGCACACTCGGCAGCCAGCCCGAACTGAACAGCGCAGCCTTTACTCTCCAGCAGGGCGCTCTTGCCCGACCGCTGAACCTGAAACAGGGCGTGATCCTGATGACCCTCAAGGAACGCCAGGAAAGCCGTCTTCCCGAATTGGCCGAAGTGCGCAAGGCCGTTGAAAAAGCTTTCCGCAGAGACAAAAGCGTCGAGTTGGCCCAAGCTGCCGCCGACAAGTTGCTGGCAGACCTGAAAACGGCCGGCGATCTCAATGCCGCCGCCGGGGCCGCCAAACTCAAAGTCGAAGAAACCGGTGATTTTGCCCGCAGTTACGGAGACTTTGTCCCCCGCATCGGTCAGAGCGCCGACCTCGCCAAACAGGCGTTCACCCTGACCGAAGAGAAGCCGGTTGCCGATCAGATTTTTGAAATCAACGGCAAGTTCATCGTTGCGGTGCTGAAGAAACACTCAACAGCCGACATGGCACAGCTCGATGACGCTAAACGTGAAGAACTGCGCACCAGCCTGACCAAGAAAAAGCAGGATGAAGTCTACCGCGCCAAGCTTGACGAACTGAAAAAGAAAGCCCAGATCGAAATCAGCCCGGCGCTGGCCAGCCTGATGAACGAAGGATAATGGCGTCGCAAAAACTCACCAGCAGCTGCATTTCCGTGCTTGCTCTCGCGGCTTCGACGTACGTCAGTACGCCTCATTGCTCGACAAGCACGCACCTTGCTGCTGATGCTTTTTGCTCAGCCGACAACTCTTTTGCTTTCTTGCGAAAGCATCAAGGATAAGAGACATGCCCAAGATTCTGCTGCAGAGCGACTGCCCGACCCTCAAACTTGCCAGCCGCGGCAAGGTGCGCGACATCTATGACCTCGGCGAACACCTGCTGATCGTCACCTCCGACCGCATCAGCGCCTTTGACGTGATCATGGACCAGGGCATTCCCGACAAGGGGATCGTCCTGACCCAGATCTCCAAATTCTGGTTCGAGCAGATGAAGGACCTGGTGCCGAACCATATCGTCTCCACGGAAGTCGACGAGTTCCCGGTCTCTGCCCGGGCCTATCGGGAGCAGCTCGAAGGACGCAGCATGCTGGTCAAAAAGGCCGCGCCGTTGCCGATTGAATGCATTGTGCGCGGCTATGTCTCCGGATCCGGCTGGAAGGACTACCAGGCCCATGGCGCGATCTGCGGCATCAAGCTGCCTGCCGGTCTCCGGCAGAGTGACCAGCTCCCCGAACCGATCTTCACGCCGTCGACCAAGGCTGAACTCGGAGAACACGATGAGAATATCGACTTCGCCCGCGCCGAACAGCTCTGCGGCGCCGAAGTGGCGGCACAGGTACGCGACCTGACAATCGCCATCTATCAGCGTGCCCGACAGTTCGCCGATACCAAGGGGCTGATCATCGCCGACACCAAGTTCGAATTCGGGTTGATCGACGGTCAGCTGATCTGGATCGACGAAGCCCTCACCCCCGATTCTTCCCGGTTCTGGCCCAAAGATCTCTACCAGCCCGGCGGGCCGCAGCCGAGCTTCGACAAGCAGTTCCTGCGTGACTATCTCGAAACCCTCGACTGGGGCAAGGTCGCCCCGCCGCCACAGCTGCCGGACGAAATCGTCGAGAAAACGGCGGACAAGTACCGTGAAGCGCTGCAGCGCCTGACCGGAATCAGCCTCTAAGGTGTCGCGGAGAAGACGCCAGAAAGCCGCGTTCCGGCTGATCGTCCTTCTGCTGGTGACCATCCTTGGCGGTTGCGTCGTCATCGGCCCGCAGCCGGACGGCGAACTCGGCCGCCGCCAGCGGCAGCATGCCGAGCAGCTGATCAAGGGGCATGACTACCAGGCGGCGGCGAAGGAACTGGCCCTGGCGACGGCCAACCTGCCCGATGACAACGAAACCGCCCTGCGTTATGGTGAGGTCCTGGAAGCGCTTGACCGCCAGACCGAAGCGGCCGGCGTCTACCGCCGGGCACTGAAGAACGACGGCGACCGGAAGAACCAGCTGCGTTATCGCCTGGCGCTGCTGCAGGCCCTGCAGCTCAACCAGTTGCCCGAGGCGGTCGCCCTGCAGCGGCAACTGCCGCCGGAAACCTTTCAGGCCGGGGATCTTCAGGCCGTCATCCTGCTGCAGCAGGGCCGAACACGCCAGGCCCTGATCCTCCTGGCCGACCTCGCCAAAAAGGTTCGCTCCGAAGATCAGGCGGCACATATCGCCTACCACGCCGCCCTCGCCTACCGTTCCCTGAAGGATGACAACAACACTTACAGCAGCCTCTACCAGGCGATCAACCGCGCCGAGAACCTGGGACTGATTCAACAGATCCAACGCTTCTGGAACCATCCGCAACCGGCGGGAAGCTCAACCAACACTCCCGGCAAATGAATCGCAGCCGGGATGGCGTTTTTTTCGCGCAACCGGCAAAAAAAGCGTTGACACCCCAAAACGGCTTTGTTATAAACAGCTTCGCTTTGAGGGGCTATAGCTCAGCTGGGAGAGCGCTTGAATGGCATTCAAGAGGTCGGCGGTTCGATCCCGCCTAGCTCCACCAAGAAAAACAAGAGGTTAACTCGCGAGGGTTAACCTCTTTTTCTTTTTGCATCGGTGAGTTCATGCCGGCCATCAGCCTGACCCTTCCCCTGTCCCGTTTCGATCCTCTCGCGGTCCAGCTGCGCCTCGCCGCGAACGGTCCCGGCTTTCTGGAAAGCGCCAACCTCGCTGACCGGACCGGCCGCTACAGCATCGTGCCGCTGCGGGTCCGCGAAACCTGGCAGCTGGACCGGCGGGAGCGCCTGGTCCGGCAAAAGGACGGGAACCGGCAGCTGCTGGCGGGGGATTGCTGGCAGCTGCTGCAGCAGCACCTGGAGCAGAACAGCTGCACCGGAGGCGGGTTGTTCCCGGGCGGTTTTTTCGGCCTCTTCGGCTATGACCTGGCCGGCAGCATCGAGCATCTTCCCCGACAGGCCAGGCGCGACCTGCCGATTCCCGAGCTCTGGCTCTGCTGGGTCGACCTGACCGCCGTCTACGACCACCGGGATCACCTCCTGACCCTGGCCGGCCTCGACGACAGCGTTGATCTCGCCGCCTGGGGCGAACGGGTGATCGACGCCTGCCGGGAAAAACTGCCTGTGGCAGAGGTCAGCCTGCGGCAGCCTTCGCAACCGGTCCTGAGTGAAACTGACTTCAGGACCATGGTCGATCATGCCAAGGATTACATCCGCGCCGGCGACATCTACCAGGCCAACCTCTCCTGCCGCTTCGATGCCCGGCTCCAGGGACCGTCCTGGGCCCTTTATCAACACCTGCGCAAGGTCAACCCGGCCCCCTTCGCCTGCCTGCTGCGCACCCCCGGAGTTGAGCTGATTTCCGCCTCGCCGGAACGACTGGTCAGCCTGCGTGACGGGATCGCCGAAACCCGGCCGATCGCCGGCACCCGGCCGCGCGGCTACACCCCGCCCGAGGACCACTCCCTCGGCGAGGAACTGCTGGCCCACCCCAAGGAGCGCGCCGAGCACATCATGCTGCTCGACCTCGAGCGCAACGATCTCGGCAAGGTCTGCCGTGTCGGCAGCGTCGAGGTCGACGAACTGATGGTGCTGGAGCGCTACTCCCACGTCACCCACATCGTTTCCAATGTCCGCGGTGAGCTGCGACCGGAATGCGGACCGTTCGAGCTGGTACGGGCGATGTTCCCCGGCGGCACCATAACCGGGGTGCCGAAAAAGCGCTGCATGGAAATCATCGACGAACTCGAACCGACCGGGCGCGGCAGCTACACCGGCAGCGTCGGCTACCTCTCGGCCAACGGCAATCTCGACCTGAACATCCTGATTCGCGGCTTCCAGCGCTGCGGCGATCACCTCAGCTACCAGGTCGGCGCCGGCATCGTCGCCGACTCGGACCCGCAACGCGAATGGCAGGAGTGCCTGGCCAAGGGCGCCGCCATGGCCCAGACTCTGGAGGGGCTGTGAGGATCATCATCAGCGACGGCGAACCGGTGACCGGCGGCAATCTGCAGGTGGATGTCGAGGACAGCGGCTTTCTGTACGGCGATTCCCTGTTCGAAACCCTGCGTGCCGAACAGGGGGAACTGATCTGGGTCGGGCAGCACCTGGAACGGATCGAGACCGCCTGTCGGCTGAGCGGCATCCTCTTTGACCGGCAACTGGCGCAACAGGGGCTGGATGAGGTCTGCCGCCGCAGTGGCAAAACAACGGCGCGGGTCCGGCTGACCGTCAGCCGCGGCGGTCCCGACGGCAGACCACGGCAACTGGTCACCGCCTGCCCCTATCAACCCCCGGCGACAGAGAGCTACCGTAACGGCGTGGACTGCGTCTACGCCGCCAATCGCCGGGTCAACGCCGTTTCCCACCTGCCGCAGATGAAGCGCGGCAATTACGCGGACTGCCTCTACGCCTCCCGCCAGGCACGCGCCGCCGGTGCCTTCGAAGCCCTGTTCATCGAACCGGACGGGATGCTGCAGGAAGGCGCGATCAGCAACCTGTTTCTGCTCGTTGACGGGGTCCTGCTCACCCCACCGGCCGGAGACCTGGTGCTGCCCGGCATCGCCCGCGCCGAGATCCTCAAGGCGGCAAAGAAGATCGGCCTGCCGGTCAGGGAACAGCCGCTGCACCGGAAACTGCTCGCCGACTCCGCCGAGGTCATGCTCAGCAACAGCCTGTTCGGCCTGATTCCGGTCCGCAGCATCGCCGGGCACAACCTCCCGCGCGGCCCCCTCGCAGCGACCCTGCGCAAACAGCTCGGTTTCCCGTTCGATTCGACTTGACCACTCGGGTTCGGGTGATTATAATTTCGACGCTTTTGCCGAAGTGGTGGAATTGGTAGACACGAAGGTCTCAAAAACCTTTGCCTTCGGGCGTGCCGGTTCGATTCCGGCCTTCGGTACCATCATGAAAACAGGGGACCATGCGGATACGTGGTCCCCTGTTTTTGTCTGCGCCCCTGCCGATAGATTGACCGGGGATGCGGAACTATTGTTGCTGAACGGGATAATAATTCACGATCACGGCAACTTACAGCAATTTTACCGTCTTGCAGGCCCACCCCCATCGAGACCCATCGACTGTCAAGAATCCCCGGGCAGGGAAATAACCCTTGACTTCTGTACCGATCGGTCCACATTATGAATTCATGGCGACAGGCAGACCAAAAGAATTTGATTATGATCAGGCGCTCAAGGCTGCGATGAAGCAGTTCTGGTCCGTTGGTTTTACCGCGACCTCGCTGCAGGATCTGTTGCGCGTCATGGGGCTGTCCAAAAGCAGCTTCTACCAGACGTTCGGCAGCAAACATGAACTTTTTCTGAGATGTCTTGAGCTCTACCAGTCCAGGCTGATCCAGAGGCTGAAAGGGCAAATGGCGGGGGAATGGTCGGGGATCGGTTTTATCCGCAATCTGTTTTCCGAAGTCATCCTGGAGGCTTCCCGACCGGAAAAGTATGGATGCCTGCTGGTCAATACGGCGGGAGAATTCGCACAACGGGACACCGAAATTGCTCAGCTTGTCTCCCGGGGCCTTGAAAAACTCAGGCAGCTTTTTCTGCGCGCCATCCGGCAGGCGCAGAGCCAGGGGGACGTGGAATCGGAAAAAGATGCTGAGCTGCTTGCCCGCTACCTGGTCACAACCATCTGCGGCATCCGCAGCATGATCAAGGGGGGGACCGAAAAAAAAGATCTGGAGATGGTTGTGAAAATTGCCCTGGGGGTATTGGGCTAAAAAAATTTCCCCCATTGGGGACCGAGCGGTCCAATAATTTTACCTGAGCAGAGGAGAACATCATGAATCGCATTGCCCTTGTCACGGACCAGAACGCCAATGAAAAGGTCGCCGCCATCTTCGCCGAGTTCGTGGAAACCCTGGGGGTGATGGAAATTTTTGCCGGATTCTACCGCTTTCTCGACGCCTTGCAGGGCCGATCGATTTTTGAAGCACCCCATTCGCCAAGCAATTCATAACCCGGATTCTGCCCGGAGGACTCTATGCCCCACTTACAATTTGAAATCAATCGCAGCCTGAAAGAGGCCGAAAAAATCACCATTGCCACCCAGGCAAGACAGCTTTTTTCTGCAGTGATGGACACCGGAACCGATCACATCAGTATCTCGATACGTGAATTTCCTGCCTGCAATCTCTCCATCGGCCGTGCACATGAACCGGAAAGAGGCATCGCCCTGGTCAATGCTGATATCAGGGCGGGACGGACCATGGAACAGCGGCGGGAGTTGACCCTCGGATTTATGGACCTGCTGCACCGTACCCTGCAGATTCCCAAAGAACAGATGTATGTCACGCTGACCGAACACAAGGGCGAGGATTTCCATCTGCAGGAGAGGTTCCTGGCGAGTTGGCAGGAGGGGGAAGACCCTTTGGTGGACTAGACGAGGGTGGTGAGGTGGATACGACCTCGATTTTTGTCTGCGCCCCCACAGCCCCTGCCCGGTTCGGGATTCCACTTCAGAGTGAAGACAGTGGATGTTAGGATGTTTCAACAGTGGAGACGATTTCCCGACAGGAGAGGACGATGGACCTAGATCTGAGCAGCCTGAAAAAAGTCGTGGCGTCTCTTGATGCCGTTCTGGCCGAAACCCGCAACCTGACATTCATGAACAGCCTGACGCCGGTGCAGAAAAACGCCATGATCGCCGGAGCAATTCAGAATTTTGAATTCACCTACGAACTCTGCTGGAAATTTCTCAAGCGCTGGATGGAAAACAACATCTCCAGTGAAAGTGTCGAAGGCATTACCCGCAGGCAACTCTTTCGTCTGGCCGTCGAGTCACGCCTGATCGACGATGTCGAGCGCTGGATGATCTTTCACCGTGCCCACAATCAGACCTCGCATGTCTACGATGAAGAGGTCGCCAGGGATGTCTACCAAAGCGCGACCGAATTTCTCCCCGCAGCCAAAGCCCTGCTGGCCGCCCTTGAAGCCCGCAATGATTGACCTGCCGCAAGACACCCTGGAATCGATCAGGGACATTCTGCACCGGTTTGTTCCCGATGCTGAAATCCGCGCCTTCGGTTCCCGCGTCAAAGGAACCGCCAGGTCACACTCCGACCTCGACCTGGTGGTGGTTGGAGCGGAGCGGTTGCCGCGTGATCCCTACTACCAACTGCAGGATGCTTTTGAGGAATCGTCACTGCCGTTCAGGGTTGACGTGCTTGACTGGCATCGAATCTCACCGGAATTTCGCCGGCATATTGAACAGGGGTACGAAATTATTGTTGCCGGAAGGGGATGACGATTCGACGATTACAGGCGCTTATGACAGACTTGCCATCTTGCAATTCTGCCCCCCCTGTTTCTGTTCCCCCGGTTTTTCGGGGGTGAACGCTCCGTGACGGTTCCGGTTGGCACCTGCCTGGGTGTCGACCTCAACACGGGCGAGGCTGATTGAGAACGGAGCGGACCTTGCGCAGCAGACGTTCACGTGTAAAAGGCTTGAGCAACAGTTCGTCGTAGGAGACGGCCATCTGGTCGAACAACTCCTGGTCGGCATAACCGGACATCAGGATCACCTTAAATCCGGGATGATCGGCAACCAGCCGGCCGGCCAGTTCGGGACCGGTCATTGCCGGCATGACCACATCGGTCAGCAGCAGCGCAATGTCCCGGTTGCCGGCGGCCAGAGATTCCGCCTCCGCCGGTGAATTGGCGGTCAAGACCCGATAGCCGGCCTCTTCCAGCAGCAGGCGGGTGGCGGTCAGAACCTGCAGTTCGTCATCGACCACCAGCAGGGTTTCGTTGCCACTCAGGTCACTGGGGGCAGGATGCTCCTGGCGGGATCTGCCGGTTTCGCAGGAGATGGCCGGCAGGAAAATGGTAAAGCAGCTTCCCCGTCCCGGTTCACTTTCGACCTCGATGGTTCCCCCGTTTTGCCGAACGATGCCGTAGACGGTCGCCAGCCCCAGTCCCGAGCCGCGACCGCCGCCCTTGGTGGTGAAGAAAGGGTCGAAAATCCTCTGGCGGGTGGCCTCGTCCATGCCGGTGCCGTTGTCGCGTACCGACAGCAGCAGCTGGCCGTCGGGGGCTTCGCCATCGGCCTTCTGCCGGTGAAAGGCCGTACTGAGTTCAATGACGCCCTGAAATCCCGGAGTAATCTTCTCCTGGATGGCGTCGCGGGCGTTGATCACCAGATTGAGCAGAATCTGGTCGAGCTGGGCCGGGTCGAAGCGCAAAGACGGCAGTTGCCCGCCGCGATGAAAGCGCAGCTCGATGTCTTCACGGACCAGCCGGCGCAGCATGATCAGGGATTTGTCCACCCGCTGGTTCAGGTCGAACAGTTTCGGCCGGGTGATCTGTCGGCGGGCGAAGGCAAGAAGCTGCTGGGTGATTTCCGCCGAACGTTCCGCCGCCAGCAGGATCTGTTTCATGACCGGTGTCAGCGGATGATCCTCTTCCAGCCGCTGGCAACAGAGTTGAGAGAGGGAGAGGATGACGCTGAGCAGATTGTTGTAGTCGTGTGCCACGCCGCCGGCCAGCTTGCCGACCGCCTCCAGCTTTTCCGTCTGGCGCAGCCGTTCTTCGAGCCGTTGCTGCTCGGTGATGTCGCGGCGCATTTCGATCACTCCGGTCAGCGCTCCCGCTGCATTCCGGGTCGGAATGCAGCGCAACTCCCAGATACGTCCCTGGTTGTCGATAAAGATTTCCATCGCCTCCCGGCCGGTCTGCATCGCCCTTCGCCCCGGACACGGTTCGCTGGTGGCGTGACATTCGTGAAATACCTGCTGGCAATGGCTGCCGACCAGTTGGTCGACGGTCAGGTCCAGCTGCTTTTCGACTTCGCCATTGGTCCACAAGATGACATTTTCGCCGGAGATGGAGCAGAGCATGTCGGGCAGAGCATTGAGCAACTGGCGGAATTCGTTCGACAGGGTGCGGTAGCGTTCCTCATTCTCCCGGGCCCTGCGGGTGGCGTCTTTCGTTCTGAGCAGGGCCTGGATGGTCGCTCGCAGCACGGCCGGCTCGACCGGCTGGGTCAGATAGGCATCGGCTCCGAGTTCCAGGCCTTCCACCCGGTCGTGGTCGTCGATGGCGGCGGCACTCAGGTGCAGGATCGGCAGATCGGCGGTTCGCGGCTGGTTCTTCAGCTGCCGGCAGACCTGTCGGCCATCCATGTCGGGGAGCTTGACGTCGAGAACGACCAGGTCGAATTCTTCGGTCAAGGCACGTTCCAGGGCCTGCTGGCCGTTGGTTGCCTCCTCGACGCGATAACCACCCTGCCGGAGCTGCCTGGCGGTCGTGTAGCGGTTGGGTTCGTTGTCGTCGACCAGCAGAATCCGCGCCGGCCGGGTATCTGATGGGGTCATTGCGCCTCCCTGTCGGAGAGTTGCAGTCGCCGGGGAATCTGCAGAGTGAAACAGGAACCCCGACCAGGAACACTTTCAACGGTGAGATCACCGCCAAGGGCGTGGGCGAGTTTACGGGACAGCGGCAATCCGAGGCCCGTCCCCTTGACCCGGCCCTGCAGCCGGTGGTCGATCTGGGTGTATTCTTCGAAAATCCGCTCCTGGTCCTCGGGCGCGATGCCGATCCCGGTGTCGGTGACCTGAAAGCGGACCTGGTCGCGCTGCGTGTCGTAGTCAGCCCTGACCCTGACTTCCCCCCGCTCGGTGAACTTGAGAGCGTTGGAAACCAGGTTGCGCAGTATCTGTGCCAGTTTGTTCTCGTCCGTTTCCAGCAGCGGAAAGTCGTCGTCGACGTCTTCCACCGCCAAGACCACCTGCCGCTGCTTGTCGCCCAGGGTCGGTTTGAGCATGCCGCGCAGAGAACTGAGCAGCTGGCCGGCACTGCAGGGAGCGACCCGCAATGTCATCTTGCCGGCCTCGAGTCGGGCCAGGTCGAGCAGGTCGTTGACCAGGTCGGTCAGATTTTTCGACGCGAGATGGATGTAGCCAAGCTGCTTGCGCTGCTCGGGATTCAGTTCGCCGTCGGCTTCGTCGAGCAACAGCTGGGCCAGGCCGAGGATGGCGTTGAGCGGAGTGCGGAATTCATGGCTGAGGTGGGAGATAAACTGGGCCTGCAGCCGGTTGATCCGCTGCAGGTGATCGGCCTTTTCTTCCAGTTCCCGGCTCAGGAAGATAATGCCACGGTTGGTGTCGGTCAGCTCGCGGTTGAGCTGTTCCAGTTCCTGCTGTTTCTGCCGCAGGCTGGCCATCGCTGCCAGAAGTTCCTGGTTCTGGCGCTGAATTTCTTCGTAGGGACTTTGCGGTTGCTGCCGGCACAGACGGCGGATCAGCTTCTGGATGAGATCGGGGGTGGGGGAGGTCTGTTCGGCCGACAGGGCCTTGCCGACCAGAACCCGGGTGCCGTCGTGGCTGGATGCCAGGTCGAAAAGATCCATGATGCGCTTGACGCCTGCCAGCCCCCGCCCCCTGGTGTGGCATTCGTCGCTGGCGCCGTCCTGCGCGGTCTGAGGGTTGCCGAAACCGGGCCCCTGGTCGTTGACTTCGATCAGCAGCCGGTGGTGATCGACGGCGAAACGGACGCGACCGCCACCTGCGTGGCGGAAGGCGTTGCGGGCCAGTTCCGATACCGCCGTGGCGATGCGCGAGATGTCCTGGCGGTCAAAGCCGAGACCGTCGGCGATGGCCGCCGCCCGCTGCCGGGCCAGAACCACATCCTGTTCGTAGGCGATACGCAGGGTCAGAATGTGTTGTCGCATGGCTCGCTCCGTCGGATTGCCAGGACCGCGACGTCATCGGCACCGCGACGATGGTCGCGGCAGAGGACGGCCGCCGTCAGCAGGGGGTGGCGTTCGAACAGGCCCGGTTTGACGGCCGGATCCCAGCGGGACGACAGGCCGTCGCTGTGCATGATCAGCAGGTCACCTGGTTCGAAAGCCGATTCGCTGGAACGCAGGCTGGCACGGATATGACCGGCGATGCCCTGCCGGGAAGGCAAATGATACCACTGCCCACGATGCCGGTAGCGGACGGCAATATTACCGAGACCGACATGGATCAGCCGGTTGCTATTGGCATCGATCTCGATCAGGGCGACTGCCCCGCCCCGGGTCGGCCGCAAAGCTTCATGGATCTGCTCGAGCCGGCTGACGATCGGTTCACCCCGGGCCTGCAGAAAAGAGGTGACGGCCGCTTCCGCTGCTTCGGCGGCATGGATGCCGTGGCCGAGACCGTCGCAGAGAAGGCAGCAGAGCCGTTCGTCCATCTGGTCGATGGCCCAGGTGTCACCACAGACCTCCTCGCAGCTGGCCGGCAGGCGGAAGGCACCGGTTATGAACGGAGACGGGAACAGGTCGGGGTGTGGCCGGCTCCAGATGCGGCAGATGACGGCGGTGCCATGACGGGGGCGGGCATCGATATCGAACAGGTCGGACAGCCGTTGTACGGCGCCGAGACCGTTGCCGCAGGTGCCGGCGGTAGAATAACCGTCCTGCAGGCTGCGTTCGACATTGCTCATGCCGGAGCCGGTGTCAAGGGCGACAATGTCGATGCCGGGAACGGCTGTTTCGGTGATCTGTCGCAGGACAACCTGTCCGCTGCTGCCGGCATGGCGGATGATATTGTTTGCCAGTTCGGTGCAGACGATTGCCACCCGTCCCAGAGATTCTTCGTCAAAGCCGGTTGCTTGGCAGAAAGCCGTCGCCTGGCGGCGCAGTTCTCCGACGTCGGCGTCGTGGCGGATGTCGCAGAGTATCTGATCGCGCATGTCAAAGAGTCCAGCCGATGATGGTGACGCGGGTTCCCTGACCGGGAGTTGACTGAATGATGAATTCGTTTGCCAGCCGCTGGGCGGCACCGAGACCGAAACCGAGCCCGCCGGCCGTGGTGTAGCCATCGGTCATCGCCTGTCTGATGTCGGCGATGCCCGGCCCCTGATCGACAAACTCCATCTTCAGCCCCCGGCGGCCGGAGCGTTCCAGCACGTCGAAATGGGCCTGACCGCCACCGCCATGTGTCAGAACGTTGCGTCCCAGTTCACTGGCGGCGGTCACCAGCTTGGTCTGGGCGACCAGACGAAAACCGAGCTGAATCAGTATCTCCCGACAGGTCTTGCGCAACAGGACCAGATCTGATTCCTGTCGCAGTTCAATCGTCTTGCGGCCGGTCATGATCCTGCGCCTTTCGAACGAGGCCCGGAACAGCGGCCAGGTGTTTCTGCAGCAGGGCCATGCCCATCTCGACGTTGAGGGCGGTGAGAACGCCTTCGAGTCGCATGCCCAGTTCCACCAGGGTGATTGCCACGGCCGCCTGCATGCCGACCACCACGGTGACGGCGTCGAGCAGACGGGCGGTGGCGGCAATCTCTCCCAGAACCCGGCCGATGAAGGAGTCGACCACGTCGAGGCAGGAGATGTCGATCAGCACCCCCCTGGCACCGGTTTCGACAATGCGCCTGCTCAGTTCGTCCTGCAGGTCGAGAGCCACCTGGTCGGCCATGTCGATCTGGATACTGACCAGCAGGCAGTTGTCGACTTTGAGAATGGGGATTTTTTCCATGCCTCACTCCCGTTCGCGTTTGCGGACGGTCAGTCCGCGCAGGGCAAAAGCATGGGCGAGGGCTTCGGCCAGGGTGGCCTTGGTGGTCACGTCCTGGAAGCCGACACCGAGATGGACCATGGTCTGGGCGATCTGCGGGCGGATGCCGCTGATCAGGCATTCGGCGCCCATCAGGCGTGCTGCGGCGACGGTTTTCAGGATGTGTTGGGCGACCATGGTGTCGACGGTGGGGACGCCGGTGATGTCGAGAATGGCCACCGTGGAGGAGGTGGCGACGATCATGTCGAGCAGCGATTCCATGATGCTCTGGGTGCGGGCGCTGTCGAGGGTGCCGATGAGAGGCAGGGCGAGGATGCCGTCCCAGATTTTGACCGTCGGGGTGGAAAGCTCCATCATTTCTGACTGTTGCTGACGGATAAGCTTTTCCTTGATGTCGACCAAGCGGGTGACGGCGTGCATGCCGAGCTGATCAAGCAGGTCGGAGCTGGCCTGGGTCAGTTCGAGGACTTCCGCGGGGTTATCACGCAGATGCTCGGACAACAACCTGAACAGGGGCTTTTTCAGGGTGAAGATGGCGGCAGTGACCTGCTCGACGGAGAAGCCGCGCTCGATGCGGTCGTTGGTCAGACGTTCGAGAAAGAGGAGTGTCTGGTCGAGAAGGGGGGCATCTTCCCCGGCGGTCAGATCGGCCTCGAAGACGTTGAAGAAGTCTCCGGCGTCGTGTTGCAGATCGCTTAGTGAAATGAAGCGCTTCTTGTCGGCAAGAGCCTCCTGCTGCAGGGCGACCCAGTCGTCGACCAGCTGGTCTCTGTGCTTCTGGATCAGCAATGCCAGACGTTTCAATGCAGACATGGTTACCTCCTGTTTTATATGATTCAATGTTTGATTGGTTCGGCAGAAAGAAGCGACAGTTTAGCCTGAATCAGTGGGTTCATGGCGGATGAAGAGTGCAAGCGCTTGAGCTGAATGCGATTTTCAAAAATCTGAGGCGCACCCGAAGGTTCGCCGGTGATTTCCGGAAAGTGCAGACGAGTCAATGACTTGTGCTGTTCGTCGGCAATGAACTCACTTGATTCAGTGTTAAGATAACGCAAAATATTGGCAAAAGCCAAGGGGCAAGAGAAGAGAGCTGGATGATCTTTCACCGTGCCCGCAAGCAGACCTCGCATGTCTACGATGAAGAGGTCGCCAGGGATGTCTACCAAAACAACGGGGGTACGAAATTTGCCGGACGGGGATAACGAACCGACGATTACGGGCGCTTACTACAAACTTGCCAACTTGCAATCCTGACCCTGACCCTGACGGCTTCTGTCGGCTTGTACATCGCTCAGTAGCCCCGTCTCCTTTTGCGCACCCGATAAAGGCGTTCGGTAAAGCCGCCTTCTTTTTCAAAATCTTCCGCCAGCCGCATCACCTGTCGGTCGAGCAGGGCACAGGCCACCGCCAACAGCACCAGAGCCGCGTTGGCGGAAAGTTCGGGGTAGATGTGAGCGGACAGCGTGGACCGGGTGAACATGCTGGACTCGGCTGAATTCACCTGTCCACTCTTTCCAGACAGTCCAACAGGTCCACATCTTTTCGCCACCTCGACAACCCAGTGTGCCACTTCATCGGCCGTTGTGCAGCGCCGATCTATCAGCTCCTGGCGCAGCGGCTCATCCTTTGACCACTGGCGAAAGCCCCGCTGACGCAGAAAATCTTCGTAATCAAGCTTCAGCTCTTCCAGGCTGGCCCGCGCCACCTGGGTCAGCTTTTCAGTTCAGTCTTCTTCGAGGTCGCCGAGGCCTGTGCCCCCTCGGCGATGTTCTGCACCCCGCTGCGGGCGGCCTGCACCATCTGGTCGCGGGTGCGACTGAAGCGGTCGATGTAGCGGTCGCAGAAACGCACCGTCACGTCGTAGACCAGCTGCGCTACCTGAAAGCTCTTGAGCTTTCGGTAACCGCCATGCTTCGGAATCAATCCTTCCATTTCTGCCACCGTGTCCCTCCTGCTTCTGCTGTCCACCCTCCCCGCCGCGGCTGTGCCGGTGACGAGCTTGTGGTGGTCGCGAGCAGAACGGGGGCCGCGTGATTTCTACTACCAACTGCAGGATGCTTTTTGAGGAATCAGCTCTGCCATTCAGGGTTGACGTGCTCGACTGGCATCGAATCTCACCGGAATTTTGCCGGCATTTGAACGGGGGTAAGAGATTATTGTTGCCGGAAGGGGATGACGAATCCACGATTACGCGCGCTTAGGACAAACTTGCCATCTTGCAATCCTGACACCATAGGTTGTTCTTTTCGCGCGATGGTCCGACAGGACCAGAGCCGGGTTCCGCCCCTTACCCGAGCCCGACACCAACTGGAGAAAGAGAGCCACGCATCCCCTTCCTCTCTTATCCCGCCTGTCTTGAACGGGCCGGCACAAGGGTACGCGCGAGATTCCAGGCGGCAGGGAAGACCAGGTCGCAAAGACCGGCCCCTGCATTTCAGAGCCTCGATATGTTTGGAGCGGAACTGAGTCCGCAACCCGAGAGAATCCAAAGCCGGAGACCGGCGGTCCTCGAAGATCAGTCGCTTGTCAAAGAACGAAAGGGGTTACTCTTTTTCGTTAACGGACTTTTTTATTCTTGACGGCCGGGGGCCTGATAAGTGTTATGCCGATTTTTTTATTGGAAGAATTGTTCAAAAAGCTGTTTCGAGCTCTCCCAAACTGAGGACAAGCTTGTAATGCCACCGAGAACTGTTGATAGTTCAGAGAGTAAAGCTTTAGCGACAGCTGTTTTCCTTTTCTCTTTAGGGGCTACAACTTCTTCTGCAATGGAAGTAATAAGTTCTAAAATCTGATTCTTTTGGTTTGTTGAGATTTCTGCAGATTTTATTATGGCCTCAGACAGCGAGGTAACTGCTGTTGCTATTTCTGGGTTTCCATCCGATTTCAGGATTGTGACTGTCCCATCCATGCTTTGGATTGTCCCTGTATTTAAGACTCCAATTTCGCTATTGGTTACATGGATATTGTTCAATGTCGTTCCTCCAGTGTGAATAATTGTGCGACTTTCTGGATATTTTGGAGACATGTCAGGAAGACCAACCATTGCTGACATGTCTGCTAATAGATAATTGATTTCCCTTTGAAGCATTTCCCGTTGCTGCATCTGCACATTATTCCACCTGATATAACAATCAAGGCAAAGAGGTGCTTGCTGATCTTCTGGACCAACCATATACATTGGTGGCTTGCCACAGTTATAGCACCTCATTTTATTTCCTTTCTTCGGCATAACGAGCCCGTAGAAAAACCCTTCCACAAGAGCAATCCCCGAGCCTGGTTGATTTTTTTCTTTCCGAAATCCGCCCGTCAGGTGTGACCTGTTCAGGCGATAGCCCCTCTCTCCGAACAAGTTGGTTGGAAATTTTACCTTTTTGCAGCCGATTTGCCCCCCCCCTTTTTTCTCTTTTTTGCCTTAAACCGTCCCGAATCGGTGAATCTTGGTCATATTGTGCAGCATGGTCATCATCTGCCACTGGCCGTTGACCTTCTTCTTGCCCCGCAAGTAAAAAACCCCGCCCAGAGGACGGGGCTTTAAGGGCGCCCCCAGAGGGGGCGTTACCGGCAGCCCCCAAAGAGGGCAGCCGGAGCGTTGTTCCCACGTCCAAACGGGTTAAAATTTGAGTTGCTGCTGTTCCACTTTCTTCTCGTGCTGCTCTTGATACCGCACGTAGCGCCTGATCATCTCGGCATCCAAACCGACCGTGTCGACGCAATAGCCGGGCGCCCAAAAATGATTGCCCCAGTAGCGTTTTTTTCGCAACTTGGGATGTTTCTTTAAAATGCGTATCGCCGAACGACCCTTCAGGCGCCCCATCAACTCCGAGATGGAAACCTTCGGCGGCACCATGATGATCAGGTGAACATGGTCTTTCTGAATATTCAGCTCAACGATATCGCAGTGGCTTTGTCCGCTGAATATCCGAATACACGCGCGAACCTCCTGGGCCAACTCGCCTTCCAGAATCCGGAAGCGATATTTCGGTACCCAGACGATGTGATACTGGCAGTGCCAAATGGCATGTGTTAATTTTCGAAAACGACTCATGGCATTCCTTTCTATTCAGGTCGTTGCGGGAACAACATCTGAATATGGTTTGCCATGAGCCCTTTTGGCAAAGCCAAAGGACTCTGACCCCGTCCAGAGGACGGGGGGTTCTACTTCAAACTAAACTCCTGGCCAACGTTGAGTGCCTTGTATAGTCCGTAGAAAATTTGATAATCGCAACCTTCTTTGACTTTCGGATTCATATCCCCATAACTGCGCTGCCTGAAGCACCACCGTATATATGGTTTATCACCAATTGGATATTCTATATAGCTGAGTATGTTCAGGTCATAGAGAAATTGAAGAAAATCACCCGGTGTAGACATGAACTTTGGGACGCTTTCACTGCTCTTTGATATAGATTTATAAAAATTATCGTAGAACGCTAAATATTCGCTGTACGAGAACTTATTTTTCCCATTTAGATGCTTAAAAAATCTAAGAAATAGATTGTACTCTTCTTCACCATAGTAAAAAGTTAGATGATCTTTTACCTCTCCAAGCAAATATTCTGAATATGCACGCTTGAATTCTGCGTTATCAAACTCAGCATACTTTAAGTATTTCTTCTCCTTACCACTTCGCTTTGCAATTTCTTGCAATATAGACAGCATGGTAACTATGTCTCGCGGCCGATAGTACGACCACCTTAGGAAGCTTATAAATGATGAGTGGTGTTCAAATCCTTCCATGAGATTTGGAGTGTCCCACGGAAAATAGTAATCCCAAGCCTCACCTTCTTCGAGAGAATCATCTTGCTGTGACGATAAAAGATGATCAATAACCTTAAAAATATCCGATTTACGATGATTCGTGTACTCGGTTCGCCAATCGAGAAACACTGAGTTATCACGAATCTTGGTATTTTGATTTTGAAGGCCAACTGATTGAAATATATCTGGTCTGATAAGCAAAGTCACTCGCATCCTACCACCACCGCCTTTAACCGTCGGGAAGAAATCATTGTTAACTTCCCAGACTGCATTTGCTAGTCCTTTTATACAGAGCATGTATTCTTCATAAGGTATTGAGGAGGGACGAATGTCTATCCCATCGATAAACAGTAAATGATTTTTTTTCAATCTCGCTTGACGGAATGCATCTTCGAAGCCTTTTTGAATATAGAAAAGATTTGTTTGGAATCTTGCCTCAGAAAAGGTTAGAGTATCCTTTTCTTCTCCTGACACCTTGGCATACTTTGCTATGAGTTCCGCTGCAATTTTGGATTCTTGAACAAATTGCAGCGCCTGAATTATTTCTGGGGAGAAAGCCTTGTGATAGTACTCATCTATGGCTTTTTGTATGGCGCTAATCTTTGTGAAACGCCTCAAGAATTCGATGCCTCCCTCCCTCTCTATTATTTGCTTGGCGAGAAGGAGATAGAGAATAACTTTCCAAATACTGGAGTAATCGGAAAGCCCTAGATGCTTTTCTTTTTTTAATGCAATGAACTTTTGATACTCAGTTTCCCGAATATACCTTAGGCTCGAAAGAGTATCGAGATGGTCATTGTTTGCGAGGTAAACCGCATAAGCAGTCTTTCCCGTGCCTTTCTCGCCAATCAAAAATGAGATAGATGGGTCACATAGACGATCGAGGTTGTGGTTACGGATAAAAACCCTATTTAGCAGAGATTTGTTTTCTCGCCGTCTATAATTCTCAGCATCAGAGAACCCAAGCTCCAGGTCATTGACTACTTTCATTGTCTGATCCCTTTTTTCGTATAACGAGCCCGTAGAAAAACCCTCCCACAAGAGCAATCCCCGAGCCTGGTTAGATTTTTTTCTTTCCGAAAACCGCCCGTCAGGTATGGCCTGTCCAGGCGATAGCCGTCACCTCAGCACGAATTGTCAGAAATCCTACCGTTTATCGGCCGATTTGACTACATTTCCCCTTTTATGGTCTCAAATCATCCCGAATCGATGAATCCTGGTCATGTTGCGCAACATAGTCATCATCTGCCACTGGCCGTTGACCTTCTTCTTGCCCCGCAGGCTGAATCTCTTGATGCCGATGACGTCGGTGATGTGGCCTCAGAGACGGGCCTATAAACACAAAAAGCCGCCCCGGCTGCGTCGACAGCGGGTGCGGCTTTCTGATTCTGGCGCGGATTCCTTCCGCTCATGGTCCCCTCCATTGCCAGCAGATCACTAACACATGGTTGTTTCTAGCATTTTTTGACATCATGAACAAGATGTAATAGATCCTGAATCCACCGACCATTTCAAAAACACCAACAGGGTCACATCTCACTAATCAAAATACGGCCCCCCTCAACCTGCACAAGCAGATCCCGACCCGGCCCAAAACCGTTGCTATTGACCCGAGCGAGTTCGCCGAAGGCGGTGAAATGCAATGCTCATCAGGCAATCTCCGGCAAGCCGCAAAAAGCTGCAATCATTGCTGTTTCTTGACGCCCCGAAACAATAGACTTATTTTCAAAGCAACCACCGTCCCTCAGCCCCGGTTCTTCCCGGAAGGAAGCCGCCATGCGCTTCATCCTGCCGACCCTCACCCTCCTGCTTCTACTGTCCGCCCTCCCCGCCGCGGCCGTGCCGGTGTCCGGCTCACTCGGCGGCGGGTTCGAATACCGGCGCCTGGATCTGCGTTTCGGTGATCTGCGCGGCGAAATCTGCAACCTGCGCCGGACCCCGGTGGATGAGGTGGCGGTGCTGTTTACGGCCGAGGATTTCCGCGGTCGGCCGCTCTGGCGCTCAGTCGTCGACCTGGCCGGAATCGGCGCCGGACGCTGCCGGAGCTTTCTGCGCAGCCCGGACGACTTCAGCCAGCCGTCGCGACTGCGCGGGCAGCTGGTCGCATTCCACCATCAGCCGCTGCTGCCGGTCGGCAATCTCAACCTGCCCTACCGCTTCAACGGCCTGACGGTGCGTGGCGGCCGGCTGACCAGCGAGTTCTGCAACCGCTCCGGCCGCGAACTGACCGAATACGGCCTGAACCTGCTGGCCTTAAGCGGCCACGGCGAGGTGATCTGGCGGGAGAATTTTCCACTGCGGAGGCTGGCCGACGGCGCCTGCACCAGCTTGGGCACCGATCTCGACTCCCGCCGACCGGCCCGCACGATCCTGTTCAACGTCCTGCCCCAGGCCCCGCCCGCACCGCTGCGCAGCGGCGACATTGCTCCCGGGCTGCGCTACGACAGGCTGCGCGTCACCGGTCGGCGGCTGCGCGGACGAATCTGCAACAGCGGCGGCGCTCGCGGCGCCGGGCTGCTCAAGGTCTACGCCCTGCGGGAGAACGGCAGCGAAGCCTGGGCGCAGAGCCTCTACCTGCCGCCGCTTAAAAACGGCGTCTGCCTCACCATCGGCGAAAAGATCCTCGACCAGGCCATCCGCCCGGCCGCCTGGCGGTTCAGACTGGCGGACCTCCAGCAGGAATAACCGCAGCCGTTCATCCTCGACGGACAGAGCGGGCCGTTGCTCTGCGGGACGTGGACAAGCGGGCCGCCGCTGTGGTAGATTCCGGCTTCACGCACCAACCATGTCCGGCCTCCCGGCCGGCAATTTCCTCAAGGAGCAGACAATGTCCGAACAGATATCCCAGGTCCGTTTCGAGACCTCCATGGGAGCCTTCACCCTGGAACTGGATGCCGAAAAGGCCCCCAAGACCGTCGCCAACTTTCTCGCCTATGTCGATGACGGCTTCTTCGCCGGCACCGTTTTTCACCGCGTCATCGACGGCTTCATGATCCAGGGCGGCGGCCTGACGCCGGATCTGAACCAGAAACCGGGCAAACCGCCGATCGAAAACGAAGCCGACAACGGACTGCAGAACAAGCGCGGCACCGTCGCCATGGCGCGGACCAACGATCCGCACAGCGCCACCAGCCAGTTCTTCATCAACGTCGGCGACAACGACTTCCTCGACCACACCGCCAAGAACCCGATGGGCTGGGGCTACTGCGTCTTCGGCCGGGTCAGTGACGGGATGGAGACCATCGATGCCATCCGCCAGGTCGCGACCGGCAACAAGGGGATGCACCAGGATGTCCCGAAGGAGACGATCCTGATCGAAAAGGTCGAGCGGATCTGAAAACAACGGGCCGCGGAATCACAAGATTCCGCGGCCCGTTTTCTTGAGAGGGGGATCGAAAAAAACGTCCCAGGCAACTTTCTACAGTGGATTTTGGAGGGGGACAGTCCCCGTTCGGGGACAGTCCCCATACGAAGAAGCCGACAACGCTTCAGTTGACGGAAAAGAACCGCCCCGACCTGCAACGACAGAGACGCCCAGGTTTATACCTGAACGATACGTTGAAGGGCGAGGGATTTTTCGTCAGATCAAGGCGGAGAGGCAAGCCCCGCGGAGGCGTAGCGGCAGCTACGTCGCACAAGGGGGTTGCCTCTCCAACGCAGAGCTGGCGGAAAAGAACCGCCCCGCACACCTAGTCAGCGACCAGCGTGACGACTTTCAGATACCGCCCCTCCGGAAACCCGACCGGATAGGGGAAATCCCCTCCCTGCCCGCGCTGATCGATCACCTTCAGGTTCCGCCCGGCGTCCAGTCCACCCCGCCGCAGTTCCTTGAGATAGTCGGCAATCTCCATTTTCTGATGATTGGAACAGGCCATCACCAGCCCTCCCGGCTTCAGCACCGCGAGCAGGGCGGCGATGATCTCGGCGGTGCCGCCGCGCGAGGAGAACTTTCCCTTCCGGGTGGTGGAAAAACTCGGCGGGTCGACGAAGACCAGGTCAAAAAGACGATTTTCACGGGCGAGGCGTTTCAGAACCTTGCGGCAGTCCCCGCAGAGCAGCTCATGCTGCTGCGGCGACTGGCCGTTGAGTTCGGCATTGTCGCGGACCCAGTCGAGATAGTGCCGCGAGGCATCGACGCTGGTCACCCCGGCCGCGCCGGCGGCGACGGCGGCCACCGAAAAGGCACCGGTAAAGCAGAACAGGTTGAGGACCTTGCGGTCCCGGCACCAGCGGCCGAAACGGCGCCGGTTGTCGCGCTGATCGAGAAACAGTCCGGTGTGCAGCCCGGCGTTGAGCCGCACCAGGTATCGCAGCCCGTGTTCCCGCACCGTCAGCTTCTCGGGGGCCGGTTTCCCGGCAACCAGTTCAACCAGCTGCTCCTCGCTGCCGAACTGCTGTTTCAGGTTGCGGGTCTGCTGCGGCCGCTGCTTCAGGTAGATGCCGGCCGGACGCCAGGTCTTTTCCAGGGCGGCGAGCAGCGGTTTCAGATACGGCTGCCAGGCGGGGGTGTAGAACTGCACCACCAGCCAGTCCCGGTAGCGGTCCACGGTCAGCCCCGGCAGTCCATCCCCTTCGCCGTTGACCAGCCGGAAAGCGTCGGTGCGGTCGAGATCGAGAAACCTCTCCCGCAGCTGTTCGGCTGCCTGCAGCCGCCGCGAAAACCAGCCCGCTCCGGGATCGACAAGATCCCGATCGAGCAGCCGGGCAACCACCCGCGCGCCGGGTTCCAGCAGCGCCGTCCCGAGCAGTCCACCATCCGGGGCCTGCAGCCGGGCAAGCTGTCCGGGGTGCAGGGACGCGGGCCAGGCGGCGGTGTAACGATCGGCGATCACCCAGGGGTGACCGAGCTGCAGCATGCGCGCTGTTTCCGCTCCAACCTTCAATGTCCTGAGGGCCATGCCCCATCCTCCCGAAAGTTTTTCCTTCCCCGCCGCGGCCGCATGATATAAATCTGCTTTCGAGGAGGGAGCCATGTCCAGATCAGCAAAAACCCGTGCCGAACAGCATATCGAAACCCTGCTGAGCCAACTGCCGCCGGACTCGCCCCGCTACCGGGCCCTGGCGTCGGCACGCGATTTCAAATCATCCTGGGTCAGCCTCGGCGAACAGCTGCAGAGCGTTCGCCGGCATCAGCTGTACAGCGAATGGGGTTATGACAGCTTCGACGACTACTGCCGCCTGGAAATCCGCATCAAGCGTCTGACCGCCCTGAAGCTGACCAACGCCTACCGCTTCCTGGAAAAGCGGGAACCGGAACTTCTCAAGGAGCCGGCCGACAGCGGCACCATCCCCGACTACCGGGCCGTTGACCTGTTGCGGCAGGCCGATGAAGAAGCGGGCTTCGGCGAAGACGATTACCGTCAGCTGCGCGCGGCAGTCATCGAACAGGGCCGCAGTCTACCAACGGTGCAGCGGCAATTCAACCAGGTTGCGCGGGCCGCGGAACCGGCCGCGGCAACCACCCGCCGCAGCCTGCAGTCCGCCCTGGCCGCAATCCGGCGGCTGCAGAACGCCCTGCAGCCCCTGCCGCAGCACGCGGAATTCTGCCGACAGCCGCTGGATCAGCTGGCCCGGCAACTGGAGCAGGAACTCGCGAGCGGAATAGATGAGGATGAAGAAAGTGCCGAACAGACCGGTTGAGAAAAGGACTCAACCGCCGAGCAACCGCCAGCTCAATGCCAGGACCAGGGTGCCGCTGATGCAGATCGCCAGGTAGAGAGCCAGCACCCGTTTCCTGAACATCGAGATGAAGACCCCCATGACCGGCAGAGCGGTCACCGGACCGCCGACCAGCATGGCGATCCCCGGCCCCCTGGCGAGGGGGATGGCCTGGCCCGGATCGGGCAGGAAATAACCGAAGATCATCGAGGCGGCGGTCACCTGCGGCATGTGCAGCGGCAGGGCGGCGAAGGTGATGGTGAAGATCGGGGCGATTCCCTGGCCGGCAAGCAGGCCTTCGATCCAGCCGTTGGGAATGAAGAATCCGGCCAGCACCTCGATCAGCATGCCCAGCAGGGCGAACTTGCCGATCTTGATACTCCCTTCCCAGAACTTGGCGAGAAAAACCAGAAACTTGTTGTGGGTGCAGCGGTCGACCTTGTGCGAGAGCTGCTTGCCGCAATCACAGCGCAACTCTTCCACCGGGTAATCCGGGTCGTGAAAATTACCCTCCGGCAAAGCCTGGCGGAACAGCTCATCATCGCTGAAACCATGGTTGCGCAGCAGCAGGGTCACATAACCGGCAAACAGGCCGAGCAGCACGGCGCAGACCACAACCGTGTTCGCCCAACCGATGCCGAGCATGCCCGACAACATCGCGTAGGACGCCGGACTCATCAGGGGCGATGTGACCAGCAGCGCCATCGCCGGAGCCAGCGGCAGACCGGCCAGCATCAGGGAAATCACCAGCGGCAGGGTGGCGCAGGCACACAACGGACTGATGGTGCCGAGCAGGGTCGCCAGGACAATTGACCAGGCCCCGAAGCGGGTCAGCGCGTGGCGGATTTTGACATGCCATTTCATGGTGCGGATCACGGCCTCGAACAGCACCCCGATCGCCAGATAAGGCAGGATATAGAGAAATTCACGGCCCAGGTCACGACCGATCTCATTCAGGGTCTGGAGCAACTGATCCACGTACGCAAACCTCCTGGCTGGTAGAGTCCCGGGGCAACCACCGCCGCCGAATGAAAACTTTCTGTCGCCGCCACCATCAGGACGGCAGGATTCCGCCGTCTCCACGCATTGCGGGCGGACAACAGCAGCGGCTGACAGTCAAGTAGTCGAGACAAAGCAATTCCCGTTCCTAAACCTCACGCCTGCAGGAACCCGGCAAACGTTTTTTCACCCGGCGAACAACGTTAGGCCGAGCATTTTTACATGTCAGTGCTATAATGTGGAAAATTCAGCCTGAGTGCCGGAGCATTTGTCGCCGGCGCGCCTCACCGGCAAACATCCACCGACTCAGGTTCAGGAGCAGTCATGGCAAAGGATTTCAAAACCAGGGTGCGGGAACAGTTTTCGCGTACCGCGGATGGTTATATTCACGACAAGGGGTTTGCCGGCGGCGCGGACCTGGAAGCGGCCCTCAACCTGCTGCAGCCGGGCAGCGACGACACCCTGCTCGATGTCGCCTGCGGCGGTGGCCACACGGCGATGTTTTTCGCCCCGCATGTCCGCTCGGTGGTCGCTTCCGACCTGACCATGCAGATGCTGAAAAAGGCCCAGGAATTTCTCAGCGAGGAGGGCCGGGTCGACAATGTCACCTTTCGGGAAGCCGATGCCGAGGACCTGCCCTTCCCGGCCGGGTCCTTCACCGCCCTGACCTGCCGCATCGCCCCCCACCATTTCGCCGACGTCCCCCGCGCCCTCAAGGAATTTCACCGGGTGCTGCGCCGTCATGTCGGGCGGATGGTGATCATCGATACGCTGTTGCCGGACGACCCGGAAATCGCCGAATTCTACCAGGCCATGGAACAGATGCGCGACCCGACCCATGTCCGCGCCTACACCGAACCGGAATGGGTGCAGATGGTCAGCGACGCGCTGTTCGATGTCAAGCACACCGCCATCTTTCCCAAGACCCACGACTTCCCCGAGTGGTCCCGCCGTTCCGGCCTTGATGCCGCCGGCGTCAAGCGCCTCAACCAGTTCTTCATCGATGCCCCGGACAAGATCCACGACTATTTCCAGATCGAAACCTTCGCCGGAGAGGTCGAATCCTACACCGACCGCAAGCTGCTGATCTACGCGACCCGGATTGATAAGAAGTAGGTTCAAGGCGCAAGGGGCAAGGCGCAAGGCTCAAGGCTCAAGGCTCAAGGCTCAAGGCTCAAGGCGCAAGGCGCAAGGCGCAAGGCGCAAGGCGCAAGGCGCAAGGTGCAAGGTGCAAGGTTCAAGGTGCAAGGTGCAAGGTGCAAGGTTCAAGGTGCAAGGTTCAAGGTGCAAGGCGCAAGGTTTGAGAGGGGCAAGGACGGAGGTACGAAGTGCGAGAAAAGCGGCTGTCTACCGGCTTCCCGAGCACGTTGAAGGGCGAGGGATTTTTCGTCAAATCAAGGCGCCGGCTGATGAGCGCGGAGGCGTAGCGGCAGCTACGTCGCACAAGCAAAGAGGCCGGCAACGCAGAGTTGGCGGAAAAGAACCGCCCCGCGCACCAATGAGCGCGGGGGCGTAGCGGCAGCTATATCGCACAAGCGAAGAAGCCGGCAACACAGAGTTGGTGGAAAAGAACCGCCCCGACCTGCGGTGACAGAGACGCTCAGGCCTATACCTGAACGATACGTTGAAGGGCGAGGGATTTTTCGTCAGATCAAGGCGGAGTGGCAAGCCCCGCGGAGGCGTAGCGGCAGCTACGTCGCACAAGGGGGTTGCCACTCCAACGCAGAGTTGGCGGAAAAGACGCCCCGCGCACACAAAAAAAGGGATGCCTTGCGGCATCCCTTTTTTGTGCGCATATCAACCTTACTTGATGCCTGCAGCGTCTTCCAGCATCGCCGTGGTAACCGACTTCGGACGCTCGATGGCGTAACCGAGAGCGCGGTCCCAGGTGATGTTGGCGAGGCAGCCGATGGCACGACCGACACCGAACAGGACAGTGTAGAAGTCGTACTCGGTGACACCGTAGTACCACTGGATGACGCCGGACTGGGCATCGACGTTCGGCCAGGGGTTCTTGGCCTTGCCGTGCTCCTGCAGAACACCCGGAGCCACTTCGTAGATCATGCTGACCAGCTTGAACAGCGGGTAGTCCTTGAGACCTTCGGTCTTGAGGCAGAACTCACGCTGCGAGCTGTAGCGCGGATCGGTCTTGCGCAGCACGGCATGACCGTAGCCGGGGATGACCTGACCGCTGTTGAGAGTGTCCCAGAGGGCTTTTTCCAGCTGCTCCTTGGTCGGCACTTCGCCGCCGAGCTTGGCCATGAAGTCCTGGGTCCAGCCGAGGACTTCCTGGTTGGCGAGACCGTGCAGCGGGCCGGCCAGGCCGTTGAGTCCGGCGCTGTAGGAGTAGTAGGCATCGGAGAGAGCCGAAGCGACCAGATGGGTGGTGTGCGCCGAAACATTGCCCGACTCATGGTCGGAATGGAGGATGAAGTACATCCGCGCAACATCATCGTACGGAGCATCAACACCCATCATGCGGGCGAAGTTGCCGCCCATGTCGAGGTTCGGGTCGGCATCGATATGGGTGTCGCCCTTGTACTTCATGCGATAGATGTAAGCGGCGATCGGAGCGAGTTTCGCCATCAGGTTGGTGGCGTCCTCGTACATGTCCTCCCAGCAGGTCATCTTGTTGAACTTGCCTTCGCGGTAGTTTTTGGCGAAGATCGAGTCACGCTGCATGGCCAGCACGGCCGTGGAGAACATGGTCATCGGATGGGAGTCACGCGGCATGGCGCGCAGCACGTCGATGACATACTCGGGAACCTGGGAACGCTTCTTCCAGTCCTCAACCACTTCGAGGGTCTGCTCCATGGTCGGCACGTCGCCGGTCATCAGCATGTACCAGAATCCCTCGACATAGGGATAATCGGAACCCGGAACCTTCGGCAGAGCGGCGAAGGTCTCGGGGATGGTCTTGCCACGGAAACGGATGCCTTCCATCGGGTCAAGATAGGAAATGTCGGTCACCAGGCACTTGACACCGCGGGCGCCGCCGATCGCCTGGGCAATGGTGACCTCACCGAGACTGACATCACCGCATTCCTTGATCAGCTTGACGGTACGCGGACGATGCTCATCGATCTTCTTGCGCAGGACTTCTTTCAACGTGGACATACTCTCTCTCCTTTGCAGATGTGAATGCTGTGGGAAAAATCCCACCAAACGAAACTGCCCCTTTATCCTTGAGTTGCCACCCCTCACTCTGCCCTGCGAATCGCCGGGAAAGAGGGGTTCGATAACCATAACAAAAAGAAAAGCCCTGACAAGGGAGCCTGCAGGAGCAGGCAGGTCGGCAAACCTTGTCTGGTGGCAAATTCCAAATATCGTTTTAGCAACCCGATGAGGAGATGTCAAGAAAATTTGTATACAGTATCCGGTCTTTCCCCACTGGACTCACCCCCCCGACCACGCTCCCGAAAAGACGAATACGGGCTCCTGCCAGTCCGCACGACGCCGACGAAACGATCTCGGTCAGAGAGCAGTTTAGGCCTTGCTTTCTTTCGGCCTCATGCTAAAATGCGTAAAAATTGTGCAATATAAAAATTTCAACATAGCGTCCCTGAAGCTGGCCAATCCGGTTCTGCTGGCGCCCATGGCCGGCATAAGCAATCTGCCCTATCGCCGCATCATGAAGGAATTCGGCGCGGCCCTGGTTTTCAGCGAGATGGTCAGCGCCAATGGCCTGATCCGCGATGGACGACGGACCCTGGAACTGGTTCGCTCCTGCGCCGCGGAGAAACCCCTGGGCATTCAGCTTTTCGGTTCCGAACCGGGCGTCCTCGCCGCAAGCGTCCGCCACCTGGAAGGCGCCGGCGACCTGATCGACCTCAACCTCGGATGCCCGGTCAACAAGGTCGTGCGCAGCGGAGCGGGAAGTGCCCTGTTGCGCGATCCCAACCTGGTCGCGAAGCTGATAGGTGCCCTGCGCAAGGCCACCGACAAGCCGCTGACGGTTAAAATACGTTCCGGCTGGGACCGCCGGAGTATCAACTACCTGGACATCGGACGGATTGCCGAGGATTGCGGAGCCGACGCGGTGACCCTGCATCCGCGCACCCGGGCCGAAGGCTTTTCCGGCAGCGCCGACTGGGAGCAGATCGGCCGGTTGAAACAGGCGCTCGGCATCCCGGTGATCGGCAGCGGCGACATTTTCAACGCCGACGACGCCCTGCGCATGCTGCAAACCACCGGCTGCGACGGCATCATGATCGGCCGCGGCGGGTACGGCAATCCCTGGCTGATCCGCAACATCCTGGACCGCCTGGCCGGACAGCCCGAACGCCCTCCGTCCGCCACCGAAAAGCTCCGGGTGGCGGAACGGCATCTCCGCTTCATGGAAGAGGATATCGGTGCCGGAAAAACGTTGTTTGAAATGCGCAAGCATCTCTGCTGGTACTCCAGAGGCATGGCCGACGCCGCCCATTTTCGCCAGGTTGTCAACCATGCCACATCACTGGAGCAGATGCGCAGCCTGATGCGAAACTTTTTCGCCCGGAATGAGAACCAGGATGCAGGACATCATCCCGCCACGTGAAGCCCAGCTCTATCGCCAGATTCTGGAGAATGTCGACCGGGCGGTCATCGCCGTCGACCGCGGAGGACTGATCACGCTCTTCAATCCGACTGCCCAGTCCTATACCGGCCTTTCCGAGAAACAGGCCCGCGGCCGCTCCTTCAGGAAACTGTTCGCCGGCCAGCCGCGGCTGCTGGAACTGGTCGATGAAACCGAACGGAAAGGACGGGCCATCTCCGACCCGGAGAATGTCCACCTGCTGCGACCGATGGCAGACCCGCTGCCGGTGAGCGTGTCGGCCTGCCCGCTGCTCGACGCCGCCGGTGCCCAGGAGGGAGTGGTGCTGCTGATCCACGACCTGACCCGCATCCGTGAACTCGAGGATGCCGTCCATCGCGCCGACCGCCTGAGCATGCTCGGCACCCTGGCCGCCGGTCTGGCCCACGAGATCAAGAACCCTCTGGGCGGCATCAAGGGGGCGGCGCAGTTGCTGGCCATGGAACTTGATGACAACAACCTGGTTGCCGAATACACCCAGGTGATGGTTCGCGAAGCCGACCGTGTCAACGGCATCATTGAGGAATTGATGGACCTGGCCAACCCGCGGCCGGCGGAATGGTCAGAGGTCGACCTGACGAGAATTCTGAACGATATCGTCCTGTTTCAGAAGGAGGCCTATCGCGGGCAGGATATCGAGTTCAGCCTGGCCCTCGATCCCAGCATTCCCCCGCTCAGCGGCGACGAGAATCTGCTGACCAGGCTGTTTCTCAACCTGATCAAGAATGCCGCCGAAGCCGTGACGCGAGAGGGGCGGATCGAAATCCGATCACGCATCAGTGGTGATGTCCACCTGACCCGACCCGGCACCCGTCCGGTCCCCTTCGTCGAGGTGGACATTATCGACAATGGCTGCGGCATACAACGTGAACATCTGGAACAGGTTTTCACGCCTTTCTTTACCAGCAAAACAACCGGCAGCGGGCTCGGGCTGTCGATCTGTCAAAAAATTGTGACCGAGCATCAGGGATTCATGAAGGTCAGCAGCACTCCCGGTGAGGGAACCCGGATACGAGTGGCCCTGCCCTTTATCCGCAGGCGCAGCTGAGTTGCAGCAGATGCCTTTTTCAGGAGGGGTTCGTACCCATGTCCATCCGTAGAATTCTGGTCGCCGACGACGAAGACTCTATCCGCTGGGTGCTGTCGAAAGCACTTGGGAAACAAGGGCACAAAGTTGACCTTGCCGCCGATGGGGATGAAGCCCTGCAACTGTTTCGTCGCAACCAATATGACCTGGCCATCCTTGACATCAAAATGCCGAAACCGACCGGCCTGGAACTGCTCGATCTGTTTCAGCAGGAGAGACCGGAGATGCTGGTCATCATCATGACCGCCGAATCCTCGATGAAGAATGCCGTCGAGGCGATGAAACGCGGAGCCTACGACTACCTGACCAAACCCTTTGATCTCGATGAGCTGGATGCCATCATCCTCAAGGCCGGCAAGGCAACCGCCATCAGTGACCAGGTCACCCTGCTCAAGGATGAATTGAAAGAGCATTACCAGTTTGAACGCAATATCATCGGCAACAGCCAGCCGATGCAGGAGGTCTACAAGCAACTGGGTCGCATCGCCCCCTCGGATATCACCGTACTGATCACCGGCGAATCAGGAACCGGCAAGGAACTCGTCGCCCGCGCCATCCACTTCAACAGTCCCCGGCTGGGAAAACCTTTTCTTGCCATCAACTGTGCCGCCATCCCCCGGGACCTGCTTGAAAGCGAACTGTTCGGCCACGAAAAAGGGGCCTTTACCGGGGCCACCGAGCGCAAGGCCGGCAAGTTTGAACAAGCTGACGGCGGGACCCTGTTTCTCGACGAAATCGGCGACATGTCCCTCGACCTTCAGGCCAAACTGCTCAGGGTTCTGCAGGAAAAGGAGCTCACCCGCACCGGCGGCAGCCAGACCCTCCAGGTCAATGTGCGCATTGTCGCCGCCACCAACCAGGATCTGAAACGCAAGGTTGCCGACAAGGAATTTCGTGAAGACCTCTTTTACCGCCTCAACGTGATGCCGCTTGAACTTCCACCGTTGCGCGAACGCCGCGAGGACATTCCGTTATTAGCCCGGTATTTCCTGCAGAAAGCCCGGGATGACCTGCACGTCTCCACCCGGGGCATCAGCGACGAAGCCCTGAACCTGTTGCAGAAACACGCCTGGCCGGGCAATGTCCGGGAGTTGGAAAACACCATCCAGCGCGCCGCCCTGCTGTCTCCCGACCAGTTCCTCACCCCCGCCGATTTCGTCAGTCTCGGCAACGAAATCAGCAGGCAGGAGAATGACAATTCACTGGAGGCACTGGTTCACAACAAGCTCAGCGCCTCACTGGCCCAGATGGATGTCAATGAACTGGACAACCTCTACGAAATGGTGCTGCACCAGATGGAACGTCCCCTGATTCAGATTGTGCTTGGGAAAACCCGCGGCAACCAGGTACGCACTGCGGAAATCCTGGGGATCAACCGAAACACTCTGCGCAAAAAGATCAAGACCCTCGGTATCAACATCAGCAGGGATTGAACAATCCCGGCCCGGCGCAACAGTGATGCGATATCGACCCGGCGCCTACTGCAGTCCGGTTGTGTTGCGGAGAGCGGCCCGTCTTTCGGGGAAGGAATAAACGCGGCGACGACCGCGCAACGGGCCGGTCGCGACATCGACCCAGCCTTCGGCACGCCGAAAACGACTGATGGCGGCCTTTTCCAACAGTTGGTCGAGAATGGCCGGTTTGACAAAATCATGGCGGCCATCGAGATAAACAACAGGGATCATCATTTCCCACCTCCTGCCGGGGTCACCTGACACCATAGTGAGCTTTAACTAATTTGTAACCGACTTTATGACAAAGTCAATGAACACAAATAAAAAGAGCGTTGTCGGTCAGTCCGCGAAATCGACCACAGACGGCAGGACTCCCGCCCTGACCCTGGTGGCGGCCATGACTGACGACGGGGTTATCGGCCGACGAGGGGAGATGCCCTGGCGGCTGCCCGCCGAACTGCAGCTGTTTCGGCAGCTGACCATGGGCGGGACCCTGATCATGGGCCGAAAAACCTTTACATCCCTGCCCGCCCCCCTGCCCGGCCGGATCAACCTTGTCGTCAGTCGGCATCTGCAAACGGCCCCGGGGCGCACGATCTGCAGCTCTCTGCAGACCGCGCTGCAACTGGCCGCAACCCTGCCGAGACCTGTTTTCATCGTCGGTGGCGCGCAACTGTACCGACAGGCACTGCCGCGCTGCGGGAAAATGGTTCTCAGCTGGATTGAAGGACAGCCGCAGGGCGATACCTTCTTTCCGGCAATCGAATGGTCAGAATGGGAAATCGAACGGGAAGAGAGTTATTCGGGCTTCAGGCGTTGTTTCTACTGCCGGGTCTGAACAGATGCCTTCAGCCGGATGAAAAGACCATCCTCCACCTGAAAACATGCCGCTCGATGCCGCCGGCATCGATCAGAATCCGTCATCACGGCGAGCCTGGTTTTCAAAACGGGTGTACATCCCGCGGAAAGTCAGGTTGACGGTGCCGATCGGACCGTTACGCTGCTTGCCGATAATGATTTCGGCGTCCATATCATGCCCCTTGTCGCAGGTCTTGTCCTTGTTGCGACACTCCTCGCAATAGACCGCCTCGCGATAGACGAACATGATCACGTCAGCATCCTGCTCAATGGCACCCGACTCACGCAGGTCGGCCATGATCGGCCGTTTGTCGGTACGATTTTCCAGTGAACGGTTAAGCTGCGACAAGGCCATCACCGGCACATCGAGTTCCTTGGCCAGGGCCTTGAGGGAGCGGGAAATTTCAGAAATTTCCTGTTGACGGCTTTCCTGATTGGAGCCCTGCATCAACTGCAGGTAGTCGACCACAATCAACCCGAGTCCGCGTTCAGCCTTCAGACGCCGGGCCTTGGCGCGCAGTTCAAGAACTGAAATCGCCGGAGTATCATCGATATAGACCGGCGCCTCCGCCAACAGACCGGCACCGGTAGTCAACTTCGGCCAGTCCGATTCACCGAGATTGCCGGTTCGCAGGCGGCTGGCATCAACCCGCGACAACGAGCAGAGCATACGCTGAACCAGCTGTTCCTTGCCCATTTCGAGGGAGAAGACCACAGTCGGCACCGGTTCCTTATGATGCACGGCGGCGTTCTCGACGATGTTGAGACAGAAGGCGGTCTTACCCATCGACGGCCGCCCGGCGAGAATGATCAGGTCGCCGCCCTGCAGGCCGGCGGTCTTTTCATCCAGGTCGGTAAACCCGGTGGGAACCCCGGTAACCATCTCCTTGCGGTCATAGAGCTTCTCAATCGCCTTGAAGGTATCCTTGAGAATTTCCTTGGCCGAGAAATAGGATTGCTGGGTCTTCATCCCGGTGATCTCGAAGATTGATTTCTCAGCCCAGTCGAGAGCCTGTTCGACATCCCCGCCCTCATACCCCCGCGTAGCGATCTCGGTGGCGGTGCTGATCAACCGGCGGGAAATCGCCTTTTCTTTCACCAGTTTGCAGTAATAGGAAATATTGGCGGCGGTCGGAACATAATCGACCAGGGCCGCCAGATAGGCATTGCCGCCGACGGCATCGAGTTCACTTCTGCGGTCAAGCTCGGCCGTCAGGGTGACAAGATCGGCGGGTTCACCTTTTTCGGAGAGGTTCACCAGGGCGGTGAAAATCTTGCGATGACTTTCCTTGTAGAAATCATCGGCGGAGAGCAACTCAAGCGCCTTGTTGAGAGCCTTGTTCTCAAGCAGAATCCCGCCGAGAATCGACATTTCCGCTTCCAGGCTCTGGGGCGGCAGGCGATGAATGCTGTCGGTCATCCGACCCCCGGGATCAATACCGGCCGGGGAAGAACCCCCGGCCGGCAGGATGGTTATTCACCTTCAGACTCGGCAACAACAGTCAGCTTGATGGTGGCGGTGACACCGGCATCGAGCTTGACGGCGATTTCAAAATCGCCCAGCTGCTTGATCGGTTCATCAAGCTGGATTTTCTTCCGATCCAGTTCAATGCCCTTCTCGGCCAGTTTGGCCTCGATCTCCATGCCGGTGACGGCACCGTAAAGCTTGCCTTCTTCGCCGGCCTTGTGGGCAACCTCGATGCGGTTCGCTTCGATCTTGCCCTTGAGAACCTCGGCAGCCTGGACAACGCGTTGGAATTTACGCTCGGCCTGGCGCTTCTGGTGCTCAAACTCCTTGATGTTACGGCTGTTGGCGATGACGGCCATCCCCTGGGGGACAAGGTAATTACGACCATACCCGGGTTTCACCTTGACCAGATCACCAATATTGCCGAGACCATCAACATTTTCGGTAAGAATGATTTCCATCGGTCTCCTCCAAATTCTTTCTATCAGTCAGATTTCTTTTGCCTTGGTTTACGAAAATCGGCCCACATATCGAAAACCCCGATTCCGGTCACGATAATCGGCAACGGGTTCAGTACCGCAATCAACAGGTAACCGAAGCCACGTATGAAGGAAGGGATTTCCTTCCGGCCGAAAAAGAAGCTGACTACCGCCAGCCCCTGCAGAAAATAAATCGGCAGCAGCAGAACCAGGCCGTTCAGGGCCACAAGTCGGACCGCACCTTCACCGAACACGACCCCGAACCCGGCCAGGATCAAGGGCCAGATCAATATTTCCGGGGCCTTCCAGCCTGAAAGCGGAGCTCCGGGTATCCGGTATTCACCACGCGCCAGCCGCCCGAGAAATACCACCTGCAAACCCAGCATGATGGCGGTCACCAGAGCGATCCAGGCAGGAAAAGTCCCCTTTAAAAAGGTGCCCATCTGCTGTATCGCCGATCGAAACGACTCGGCCTGTTCAGCATTGAGATTCCCCTGGTCGGCGAGTTTCAGGGCGCTTGTCACCTCACCCTGGAGATACTGATCCACCATTGATGGAAGTGAGACGCCGGATTGTTGACTGTAGATCAGCAACGTCACCGAAGCCAGCGAAACCAGACCGAGAGTACCGTACAACAGAACCCGGTCCCAGGGGACTCCCTGGCGGAGCAGGCCGGCGACGATCATTGCCGGCAAGGCGAACTGGGCGGCAAAGGCGAACATGGCACTCAGGCCGCCGAGCATCTGCATCCCGCCACAGGCCAGCAATGCCGAGCCGCAGCCGATCAGCATCCCGCGCCTCATCGCCACATAAGCAAGCGGCACCGGCACCAGAAAACTGAGCAGCATTCCCAGAACCCCGAACTGCCCCGCGAGCAATTGCAGCAACAGGCTGCCGAGAGTACCGATCAGCAGAAACCGCAGGTTGTCCCTCTTCATGCGGTTCGTTACAATCCCCGCTAGTCTTTCAGAGAATGACTGGAGGTAAAGGGCAGCAACGCGATATTACGGGCACGCTTGATGGCAGCGGTCAGTTTACGCTGATGCGTGGCGCAGTTGCCGGAAATCCTCCGCGGGACAATTTTCCCGCGCTCGGAAAGAAAATATTTCAGGGTGTCGATATTTTTATATTCGATGGTCAGGCTCTTGTCAGCACAGAACCGACAACCCTTACGCCGGGAATAACGCCGCCGCGGGCCACCGCCACCAGTGGATCGTCTCTGAAATGCCATGGTATCTCTCCTTCGTCTCTGTTTGGGTGTCAGGCAGTCGCTTCGCCTTCAGCGGTTTCGGTTTCAGCAACCGGCGATGCGGTCTCTTCTTCGGACTCTTCGGCAACCGGCTCGGCAGGAGCCTGGTAGCCCTTTTCAAGCTGAACAGTCTGAAATTTGAGAACCGAATCCTCGATCCGCAAACGTCGCTCAAATTCGGCGATGGCGGCGGCGGGAGCCTGATAGATGTACAGGACGAAGGTCCCACGGGGTTGTTTCCTGACCAGGTAGGCCAGCTTTCGTGAGCCCCAGTTGTCGATGTTGAGGATCTCGGCCTGTTCACCCTCGAGATACCCTTTGAGCTTGTCGATCTGGGCGGTCAGCTCATCCCCGATCAGATCAGGGTGCAGAATGACCACTGTTTCGTAGGTACGCATAACGTTCCTCCTCATGAGTTGTGAGCCCCGGTCAGCCGGAGCAAGGAGCTTTCACGTCGGACCACCCGACGTAAAAGGGAATTTTTAGCACAGGTCGGCGGAAAAAGGCAAGACATCAGACGTTGAATCGAAAATGCATGACGTCACCGTCCTGCACCACGTAGTCCTTGCCTTCCAGACGCATCAGCCCCTGGTCCTTGGCGCCGGCTTCACCGCGGGCACTGATGAAGGCCTCATAGGCAATGACTTCCGCACGAATAAACCCTTTTTCAAAATCGGTATGAATCACGCCGGCCGCCTGCGGGGCCCGGGCACCGTCGACAACCGTCCAGGCACGCACTTCCTGCACGCCGGCAGTGAAGTAGGTGATCAGCCCGAGCAGCCGGTAACCGGCATGAATCATCCGGTCGAGCCCGGATTCGTCAAGACCCAGTGCCTGCAGAAACTCAACCTTTTCTCCGCCGTCGAGTTCTGCGATTTCGGCCTCGATCTTGCCGCAGAGAATGACCAGTTCGGAGCCTTCCGCCGCAACATGTTTGCGGAGTTGTTCGACATAGTCATTGCCGTCGGGGAGGTCATCCTCGGCCACATTGGCGACATAGAGGACCGGCTTGGCGGTAATCAGGAAAAGATCCCGCAGCAGGGCCAGTTCCTCGGGTTCCAGCCCGGCCGCACGAACCGGCTTGCCATCGTTGAGGACCTCTTCGACACGCTGCAGAACAGACAATTCGGCCTGAGCCGACTTATCACCGCTTCTGGCCAGTTTTTCGATCCTCTGGATGCGTTTGCCGAGGGTCGCCAGGTCCGCCAGGTTGAGTTCGGTCTGGATCACCTCAACATCCCGCAACGGGTCAACGCTGCCGTCGACATGGACCACGTTGTCGTCTTCGAAGCAGCGAACGACATGAGCGATGGCATCGACCTGGCGAATATGACCAAGAAACTGGTTTCCCAGACCTTCCCCGGTGCTGGCCCCCCGAACCAGGCCGGCAATATCGACGAACTCGATGGCGGTCGGCAGCACTCTTTTCGGCTGGACGATCTCCGCCAGAGCGTCAAGGCGCTCATCCGGGACGGAAACAACCCCGACATTCGGTTCAATGGTGCAGAAGGGATAATTGGCGGCCTCAGCACCGGCCGAGGTGATGGCATTGAAGATGGTCGACTTGCCGACATTCGGCAGACCGACGATACCGCATTTAAAGCCCATAGTTTTTTTCGTCCGCAAACAGATAGCCGGGGCGCAGGGCCCCGGCTATGAAGTGATTCAGTTTTTCATCAGCCGCCTAGGCGAGCAGCGGGGCAATAACCAGCGAAACAACACTCATCAGCTTGATAAGGATGTTCATCGCCGGGCCGCTGGTGTCCTTGAAGGGATCGCCGACGGTGTCGCCGATAACGGCAGCAGCGTGGGCATCACCGCCCTTTTTCTCCCCTTCAATCTTGCCCTGCTCAATATATTTCTTGGCATTGTCCCAGGCGCCGCCGCCATTGGACATCATCAATGCCAGCAGCACACCGGCCAGAGTGGCACCGGCGAGCATCCCGCCGAGCGCTTCCTTGCCGAGTACAAGGCCGACCAGCACCGGGGCGACAACCGCGACCACGCCCGGCAGGACCATTTCCTTGAGAGCGGCGCGGGCGGAGATATCGATACACTTCTCAGGTTCCGGCTTGACCCCTTCCTTGCCTTCGAGCAGACCGGGGATTTCGCGGAACTGCCGACGGATCTCGTCAACCATCTTGCCTGCAGCGCGGCCGACGCTGGTCATGGTCATCGCACCCATGAGAAACGGCAGCGCGCCACCAACCAGCAGGCCGACAACGACCAGCGGGTTGATCAGGTTGATGCTCTGCAGCCCGACAGTGGTGGCATAGGCGGAGAAGAGAGCCAGGGCGGTCAACGCCGCCGAACCGATGGCAAAACCCTTGCCGATGGCAGCGGTGGTGTTGCCGATGGCGTCGAGGCCGTCGGTGATTTTCCGCACGTCTTCGCCGAGGCCGGCCATTTCCGAAATACCGCCGGCATTGTCGGCGATCGGACCATAGGCATCAACCGTCATGGTGACGCCGACGGTGGCCAGCATGCCGACGGCGGCGATGCCGATGCCGTAGAGCCCGGCCGTGGCGTTGGCGACCAGGATGCCGGCGCAGATAATCAGAATCGGCAGGCCGGTGGATTCAAGACCGACCGCCAGTCCCTGGATGATGTTGGTCGCCGGGCCGGTCTTGCTCGCCTCGGCAATACGCATCACCGGGCCGTGGGCGGTGTAGTACTCGGTAACCTGGCCGATGGCGATCCCGGCCAGGGTTCCGGCGAGAATCGCCCAGAAGACCCCGGTGGCGATGCCCAGCGCATGGATCATGATGAAGGCGGCAACCAGGAATCCGCCGGCGGCAACAAAGGTGGTGGCATGCAGCGCCTTGGCCGGGTCCATGCCCTTGAGAACCTTCATCGACCCGATACCGATAAGCGAAAAGACCAAGCCGACGATAGCCAGACCGAGCGGCAGCAGCATGGCGGCCGCTTTCACTTCGGCCAGACGGGTCAGGGCTTCCGGACCGCCGCCGAGTTTGACCAGCAGCGCCGGGCCGGCAGCCGCGGCGATGGCGATGGTGGCGATGATCGAGCCGACATAGGATTCAAAGATGTCGGCGCCCATACCGGCGGTATCGCCGACACAGTCACCGACGTTGTCGGCGATGACACCGGGGTTGCGGGGATCATCTTCAGGGATGCCGGCCTCGACCTTGCCGACCAGGTCGGCGCCGACATCGGCGGCCTTGGTATAGATCCCGCCGCCGACACGGGCAAAGAGCGCGATGGAGGAAGCCCCCATGGCAAACCCGTTGATGTACTTGGCCGTTTCCGGGTCACCACCGTACATGATGTAGGCGATGCCGACGCCGACCAGGCCGAGGGAGGCAACCGCCAGCCCCATGACAGCGCCGCCATTGAAGGAAACCTCAAGGGCCTTGGCCTGACCGTGAGCCCGGGCCGCCTCGGTGGTGCGGACATTGGCGCGGGTCGCGGCCTTCATACCGATAAAACCGCAGGTCATGGAACAGATAGCACCGCCGACGAAGGCGAGAGCTGTCTGATAGTTGATGCCGATGACGATCAGCACGAAGACCACGGCGATAAAGATGGCCAGCACCCGATACTCGCGACCGAGAAAGGCCATGGCACCGGCATGGATATCGTCGGAAATCTCCCGCATTTTCTCATTGCCGACCGGCTGAGCCTTGACCATGATGTACATCACAATGGCGATCACGAATCCGACCGCCCCCAGGATGGGAGCAAACATCTGCAGTTCCATTGGACTCTTTCCCTCTCTTCTTCTCTACACTCGGTTAATGTTTCCCTGCCACCGCGGACAGGTATTTAGGAAGTGAACAAATCCCGATTATTGTATGCGTTCATGCCGGCTTCGACACCTTCGCAAAGGGCGATCCGCAAGGCATCGACGGCACCGTCAAGAACCTGATCAAGAACCTTCCGTTCAGCGCTGCTGAACGGTTTGAGGACATGGGCCACAACATCCCCTTCACCGACCGGACGCCCGACACCGATTTTACAGCGGACAAAGTCGCCGTGACCAAGAACCTGACGGATGTGCCGGATACCGTTATGGCCGCCATGGCCACCGCCGAACTTGAACTTGATCCTCCCGAACGGGAGGTCAATATCATCGTGAACCACAATCAAATCCCCCGGAGCGATACCGAGGGACTTGAGGGCAGAGCCGATGCTGGCGCCGCTGAGGTTCATGTAGGTCTGGGGCAGCAGTACCGTTGTTTCGACCGCGGCCACCCTCCCGGCGCCATACAGGGCCTGATGCCCCTTGCGCTTGAGCGCTATACCGGCAACGGCGGCCAATCGCTCGGCCACCATGAAACCGACATTATGCCGGGTCAGCCGGTACTTTTCTCCGGGATTACCAAGCCCGGCCAGCAGTTTCACAGAATCCCCGCTTCGCGGCCTTATTCGGCTGCAGGCTCTTCGACCGCCGTCACCTCTTCGCCTTCTTCATCGGCAACAACTTCATCTTTGTGGCCGGTACAGGTGATGACGGTAAAGTTGACATCATGAGGGATCTCGACACCAGCGGGGGTCGCGATATCAGCGACATGCAGCACGTCGCCGATATTCAACCCGGTCACGTCAACCTCGATGGTGGACGGAATCGCGGTCGGCAGACAGACAACCTCCAGTTCATGGCGCACCACTTCGAGGTTGCCGCCGGCAATCTCGCCGGCCGACTTGCCCACCGGCACCAGGGGGACCATGACGCTGACCGTGGACGTCAGATCAACCGCGTGAAAATCAACGTGCAGAGTCTGTCCCCGCAGGGGGTCAATCTGCATATCCTTGACGATCACCTGCCTGCCGTCAAAAGCGCCATCCCCCTTGAGGGTGATCAGCGTATTCCAACCGGCATCCGGATCCAGACACTTGATCAGCACCTTCGGGTCGACGCTGATCGGGCAGGGCTCCATACCGGGGCCATACACCACGGCGGGGACCAGCGCTTCGCGACGCAGAGAGCGGGAAATGCCCTTGCCGACCTTGTTGCGGGCGGAAACATTAAGTTCAACGTGTGCCATATCTATGATCCTCCAGTAAATTCTCGAAAATGATGTTCTGTTCTCCGACCCTCGTCAGACAAACAGGGAACTGACCGATTCGGCCCCATGAATACGCCGGATCGCCTCGGCGAGCAGACCTGCCACCGAAAGCACTCTCAGCTTGGAACATTTTTCAAGCTTATCTTCAATACCGATGGTATTGGTGACAACGACTTCCTCAAGAGCACTGTCATTGATCCGCTCCAGGGCCGGGCCGGAAAGAACCGGGTGCGTGGCGCTGGCATAAACCTTGTCGGCACCCTGCTTGATCAGCGCCTGGGCAGCCTGACAGAGAGTTCCGGCGGTATCAATCATATCGTCGACAATCAGACAGGTCTGCCCTTCCACGTCCCCGATGATATGCATGACCTCGGAAACATTCGGACCACTGCGCCGCTTGTCGATGATTGCCAGCCCCGCGTCAAGGCGCTTGGCGAAAGCACGGGCACGTTCCGTACCGCCGGCATCGGGAGAGACGACCACCAGGTGCTGATCCCGGAACCGCTCCATGACGTCAGCCAGAATAACCGGAGCAGCATAGAGATGATCAACAGGAACATTGAAAAAACCCTGAATCTGCCCGGCATGCAGATCCATGGTGACCACCCGGTCAATACCGGCCACCGCAATCAGGTCGGCGACCAGCTTGCTGGTGATCGGCGTGCGGGGCGCCACCTTGCGATCCTGACGGGCATAACCGAAATAGGGAATGACCGCCGTAATGCTGGCCGCCGAGGCCCTCTTCAGAGCATCTGTCATGACCAGCAGTTCCATCAGGGTATTGTTCGACGGCTTGCAGGTGGACTGAATCAGGTAAACATCACAGCCACGGACATTTTCGCCGATTTCGACCATGATCTCGCCATCGGAAAAGGTCTTGACTTTGGCTTTGCCGAGAGGGACGGACAGGTTGTGACAGATCTCCCTGGCCAGTTCGGGGTTGGAATTCCCGGCAAATATCTTCAACTTGTCGACGACCTTACTGCTCATATCCGCTACCCGTAAAAAAACGATGAGGCCATGGAAGCGCCATGACCTGCCCGGTTGCCGAGGGAGAAAGACGGGACCCGTTCCAACGCCTTCCGCTATTCATTAAACGTGAACCCTGAAGACCCATCCCGCTGCTGCCTTTGCACCATGACAAAGGACCAGCAAGGAGACCGGTCACAACTGCGAAGTGGCTGGGGCGCCAGGAATCGAACCTGGGAATGCCGGAATCAAAATCCGGTGCCTTACCGCTTGGCGACGCCCCATGAATGCCTTCGCGCCCGCAGTCTGCCGGTTCAGGGCAACGACCGAACCACAAAAGTACTCCACCCGGTGGCGACGGAGATGCTCCGCTCTGCCTCGCGAGCGGCCGACTCGGAATCAAACAGACCGAAAACAGTGGCCCCGCTGCCCGACATCAGAGCCCCCAGAGCCCCGGCGGACAACAGTTTTTGTTTCATTTCCACAACCACCGGAAAACGACGGCAGGTCACCGCCTCAAGATCATTGTGAAACAGACGCACCAAGTCACCTGTATCCCGGGGAAACTCGCGCAGTTTAGCCGTCTGCCCGGGGGATGTCAACCCCAAATTTTGGAACACCCAGGCGGTTGAAACCGGGATATTCGGATTGACCAGCAGGTACCAAACCCGCGGCAGATCGGCCACTGGCCGGAGGCGTTCGCCAATCCCTGTTGCCCAGGCCGCCGAACCAAGCAGGAAAAAGGGCACATCGGCACCGAGACGAACCCCCAAGGACATCATTTCCGGGACGGAAAGACCCACCTTCAGCATCTGGTTGAGACCCTGCAGGACCGCGGCCGCGTCCGCAGAACCGCCCCCCAGACCGGCGGCAACCGGTATCTGTTTTTCAATGGTGATCACCACGCCACAATCGACCCTCGCCCGCTCCAGCACCATGCGAGCGGCGCGCGCGGCGATATTCTCCTCGCCACTTCCAAGGTCCAGACCGGGACAGATAACCTCGACCCCCGGCCGGTCACACAAGGAAATCGCCACCCGGTCATAAAGCCCCACCTGCTGCATCAGCATGGCCAACTCATGATAACCGTCGCTCCGCCGACCGAGGACATGAAGACAGAGGTTTATTTTAGCGGCCGCCCTGAACGTAGCCTGTTCAATCATCTCAACCATCCTTTAGTAATCAACCTTGCTGAACCTACTCCATGTCACGCCCGCATTCAACCGGGAATCTCCCTCAGGGTCGATGGGCAATTTTGGCCACCATCAACTCCTAATCGGCTGAAATTGGCCACCTGTTCAGGAAACCGGTCGTGCAGCCGGACAGACCATCGTTTGGCGCAACAGTCAAATAGAAAAGGATTCTATTTTCTTTCATGCCCGGTGGAAAATTCATCCCCGACGACTCTCGCCACCCCTGCCGTATACCCTGTATTTCAACAACTTGAGCATCCTTCCAGCCAGTTCCCACCCCCCTGCGGGAGCATTGCCGGCAGAGATGGATCCGTCACCAAACAGCGCAAAAGCAGCTTTTGATCCTGTTAAACATTAGTTTTGCGACATCCTTGAAAATGTTTCCAACATGCTGATTTCCATAAACTAATCTCCTTCAAAAAATTCAAACGGGAAATTTCGTTCTATTTGCTGGCATTCTATTTGCTCAAAAAACGTAAGTTACGGATTCGTTCGGGCTGGACAGCTCCGTATGCGAATCGGCGTTCCAATAGGCATCCATGCCTTTAAGGTGTTGCTATGGTGGCAACATTATTATCACCCATCACGCAAAGAGGAGAGTTGAACATGAAAAAGAAACTATTGCTGGTCAGTCTGTTTGCCGCGGTTGCCATGGTCGTTACGGCCACGGCATCGTTTGCCGCCCCGATCGTCATCAAATTCTCACACGTGGTCGCGGAAAACACCCCCAAGGGCCAGATGGCCAACAAGTTCAAGCAACTCGTCGATGAGCGGCTGGCCGGCAAGGTCGTGGTAGAGGTCTTCCCCAACTCGCAGCTCTTCACCGACAAGAAGGTCCTTGAGGCGATGCTGCTCGGCGACGTGCAGATTGCGGCCCCTTCCCTGTCGAAATTTAAGAAGTACACCAAGAGCCTGCAGATCTTCGACCTGCCGTTCCTGTTCAAGAACATGGACGCGGTGGAAAAATTCCAGCAGGGCCCCTACGGACAGAAGCTGCTCCGGGCCACGGAGAAAAAGGGGCTGATCGGCCTCGGCTACCTGCACAACGGCCTCAAACAGCTCTCGGCCAACTCCAAGCTGGTTGTTCCTGCCGATGCCGCCAGGAAAAAATTCCGCATCATGAGTTCCGACGTCCTCGCCGCGCAGTTTGAAGCGGTGGGCGCCCTGCCGATCAAAAAACCCTTCTCCGAAGTCTTCACCCTGCTGCAGACCAAGGCGATCGACGGCCAGGAGAATACCTGGTCGAATATCTACTCCAAGAAGTTCTACGAAGTGCAGCCCTACATCACCGAGTCAAACCACGGCGTCCTCGACTACCTGGTCGTGACCTCGTCCGAATTCTGGAACGGCCTGCCCGCCGATATCCGCACCGAAGTCAAGAAAGCCCTCGACGAAGCCATCGCTTTCGGCAACAAGGTCGCTGCCGAGAAGGCGATTTCCGACCGCCAGAAGATCATCGACTCCGGCCGGTGTGAAGTCATCGAGCTGACCGACGCCCAGCGGCAGCAGTGGGTTGACGTGATGAAACCGGTCTGGAAGAAGTTCGAAGACCAGATCGGCAAGGAATACATCGAAGCCGCTGTCAAAGCGAACGACTAACCACGTTTGGAACAACCCTGACGCGGACCTCGCAGGGCGGGGTCCGCGTTATTTACTGCCCGGTGTCATAAGGAATTGATTATGTTGAACAGGATAATAAACAGCCTCGAAGAAGGGATCATCTGCATTCTTCTGGCCGCCATGACTCTTGAAGTCTTCATCGAGGTCGTCATGCGCTACGGCTTCGGAACCGGGGTCATGTGGGGAGAGGAACTGACCCTGCACCTCTCGGCCTGGATGGTCCTCTTCGGCGTCTCGTACGGCCTCAAGGTCGGCTCGCACATCGGTGTTGACGCCCTGGTCAAAATCCTCCCCCCTCTGGCACGCAAGATCGTCGGCGGGGTGGCGATCTGTGCCTGCCTTTTCTACTGCGCTCTCTTCATCGAGGGAGCCTGGGTCTACCTGCACAAGGTCTACAGTATCGGTCTCGAACTCGACGACATGCCGATCCCCAAATGGATCGCCCACAGCATCCTGCTGATCGGCATGGTGATGATCGCCTGGCGTCTGCTGCAGCTGTTGTGGGGAATTTTTACCGGCAAAAATGAAGGATTCGTCCTCACCGACGAGGCCAAGGAAAGCATGCGTCTGGCGAAAGAAACCGCCCAGGCGGCAGGTACGGGAGGTGAATCCAAATGACCACGGCGGCACTGTTTGTTCTTCTGCTCCTGTGCATGCTGACCGGCATGCCGATCGCATTTGCCCTGGGGCTGTCGAGCATCACGACAATCCTGCTCTTCTCACATGACTCGCTGGCTTCGATCGCTCTCAAGCTCTTCGCCACCCAGTCCGAACATTACACACTGCTGGCGATCCCCTTTTTCATCCTCTCGTCGACCTTCCTGTCGACCGGCGGAGTCGCCAACCGCATCATCAATTTTGCCACGGACTGCGTCGGCTGGATCCGCGGTGGACTGGCCATGGCGTCGGTTCTCGCCTGCATGATCTTCGCCGCCGTTTCCGGCTCGTCACCGGCCACCGTTGCCGCCATCGGCTCGATCGTCATCACCGGCATGGTCAAGTCGGGATATCCGAAGGAGATGGCCGCCGGGGTCATCACCAACGCCGGAACCCTCGGCATTCTGATTCCGCCTTCGATCGTCATGCTGGTCTACGCCGCCGCCACCGAGCAGTCCGCAGCGCGCCTGTTCATGGCGGGATTCCTGCCCGGTCTGATGATGGGCACCCTGCTGATGCTGGTCATCTACCTGGTCGCGCGGGTCAAGGGCCTGCCGGCGCAACCCTGGGTCGGATTCAAGGGCATTCTAAAATCGGGCGGCAGGGCCAGCGGCGGCCTGATGCTGATCATCATCGTGCTCGGTTCGATCTACGGCGGCATCGCCAGCCCGACCGAAGCCGCCGCCGTTTCCGCTGTTTACGCCTTCTTCATCGCCATCTTCGTCTACCGCGACATGGGGCCGCTCAAGGGAATGGTCTGGCGGCGTGAAGGAGATTCAGCCGGCACCGTCTTCGCCCGCAACCTGCTGCTGTCGATCAAGGCCTTTCCGCTGTCACTGTTTCACAAGGACACCAAGAAGGTCCTCCTCGACTCGGCCAAGGTTTCGATCATGCTGTTGTTCATCATCGGCAACGCCATGCTCTTCGCCCACGTGCTGACAACCGAGCGGATTCCGCACCACATCGCCGAGATCATCGTCAGCTGGGGCCTGCCCGCCTGGGGTTTCCTGATCGTGGTCAACCTGCTGCTGCTGGCGGCCGGTAACTTCATGGAGCCTTCGGCGATCATCCTGATCATGGCACCGATCCTCTTTCCGATCGCGGTCAGACTCGGCATCGACCCGATCCACCTCGGGGTCATCATGGTCGTCAACATGGAGATCGGCATGATCACCCCGCCGGTCGGACTCAACCTGTTCGTCACCGCCGGGATCACCGGAGAAAACCTGGTCTGGGTGCTTCGCGCCGCCCTGCCGTGGCTGATGATCCTGCTGTTCTTCCTGGCACTGATCACCTACATTCCGCAGATCTCACTCTGGCTGCCGGAATACATCGACTACCTCAAGGGGTACTGACAGGCGATCACAGACCTGCCGGCAGGGGCCACGGCTCCTGCCGGCAGGACATCCCTTCTGACGACCGGAAACGATGCGACGTTTGACCCGAAAAACCATCATCAGGCAGCTCGGCCTGCAACCCCGCCGCCTGTTCACGCTCCTGGTGCCTCTGTTCCTGCTGGCCGCCATTACGCCGGCTCCGGCCGCCCAGGTGACGATCAAGTTCAGCCACGTTGTTGCCACCGATACTCCGAAAGGGCAGGCCGCACTCTATTTCAAACGACTTGTCGAGCAGAAATCAAAGGGAACCATCAGGGTCGAGGTCTACCCCAACGCTTCTCTCTACAGCGACCACGAAGCCATCGAGGCGCTTTCCCTGAATGTCCTGCAGATGGCAGCTCCCGCATTTGCCAAGTTCACCCGGTTTGTCCCGGAACTGCAGCTGTTCGACCTGCCTTTTCTATTTGAAAACACCCGACACCTGCACCGGGTTCTCGACGGAAACGTCGGACGGGCCCTGCTCAGAAGTGTTTCCAAACGTGGCCTGGTCGGACTCGGATTCTGGGACAATGGCTTCAAACAACTGACGGCCAACCGCCCGCTGGTGTACCCTGCAGATGCCGCCGGCCTGAAATTCAGGATCATGAATTCCATGGTCCTGGCCAGACAATTCAGGGCTCTCGGAGCTCAACCGGAAGTCCTTCCCTTTGCCGAGGTCTACGGTGCCCTGCAGCACAAAACGATTGATGGGCAGGAAAACACCCTGTCCAACATCTACAGCAAAAAATTCTTTGAGGTCCAGAAGGATCTCAGTCTCACCAACCACGGCTATCTCGGCTACCTGGTGGTCACCAACCAGCTCTTCTGGAATCAGCTCACCGACCGACAGAAAGAAATTATCACCAGTTCGCTGCAGGAAGCCACCGCCTATATCCGTGGCAGGGCAGCCGAACTGAATCGGCAGAGCCTGAAAGCCATCAGGTTCTCCGGCAAAACCCGCATTCATGACCTGACCCCTGAACAGCGTCATGCCTGGCAGACCCGACTGCGGAAAATCTATCCCGAATTCTACGACACGATCGGCAGAAGGCTGATCGAAGACACGGTGGCGGCAGAACAATAAACACTGCCGGTGAGACGCAGAAAAGACCACTTCCATACCTGTCCGATTCTTATCTGCGGCTGATCAAAAAATCACTGAACCATGTTAAAATTATCTGGCTACCAGCACCGGCGAGCGGCCGGACAAGAACAGAGGATGTCGTTGTCGTTATTTCCTGAAACACGATTGATAAGGAGACCCCATGCTGCCTCAATACAAGAACATTCTCGTGACCACTGATCTCAGTCCCAACTCGGAGCACGCGTTCCGCCACGCGGTGATGCTGGCCCGTCACAATGATGCCAGAATCCATCTGCTTCATGTCGTCCCCGAAATTGATGCGACGGTTCGCAGCTATGTTGCCGCGGTCATGGGGGAAGGAAAACTGGAAGACTTTGAAGCTCAGCATGAGACCAGGGCACAGGCCGCGATCCACGCTGAAATCGATCATTTTGCCACCACCGAACTGACCGATCATCCAGAGGATCTGAAACGTTTTGCCGGAAGCATCGTCACCCACGGCCCGACCGTCGCGAAAATCCTGCAGGTCGCCGATCAAATCAAGGCCGACGTTATCGTCATGGGAACACACGGTAAAGGGGCCCTTGAGTATACCTTTCTCGGCAGTACTGCGGAGAAGGTGCTGCGCAAGTCGAAACGGCCGGTCTTTGCCATTCCACTTCCGAACTGAGAGAAGATCCTTTCGTCATCCTATGCGGGACGGTACAGGGTCTTCCCTGTACCGCCCTTTCTGCATCAGTTCGAGGAGGGTCTGATGACCATTCGCCGGCCTTTTACGGTTCTGGCAATACTGTTCCTGCTCCTCCTGGTCCCTCCGCAGACCGGAGGAGCCGCGACAACAACACTCCAGTTCAGCGGCGGCCCCGACGGTGGAACCTTCCAGTACTTCTCCAACGGGATTGCCACCCGCCTCAGCCGTCTGGCCAACAACCTCGAAGTCAACAATCTTTCATCGGCCGGCTCCGTGGAAAACATTCGCCGTGTCAACGCCGGCGAAGCCGATTTCGGCATCGCTTATGCGGGTGACATTTTCCTGGCCGCAAAAGAGAGGCTCGACAAAGACCCCCAAAACGACCTCAACGTCCGGGTCATGGCCTACCTGTACGGAGCACCGGTCCACCTGGTCACTCTCGCGAGCAGTGACATTCACCAGGTCAAAGACCTTGTCGGGCACAGGATTGCTGTCGGGGGAACCGGTTCAGGCGCCGCGGCCGCCGCGCAACGCTACTTCACCGCACGAGGTCTCTGGACACGGATGAAGATTGAATTCATCGGATACAGCGAGGCGGCGCGAGCTCTGGCCGGCGGCCGGATAGACGCCATGTGGATCCTGGCCGGATGTCCCAATGCCAGCGTCACCCAACTCGCCGCCCGAAAAAAGATCCGCCTGCTGGACACCTGGGAAACCGGGGTCGAAAAACAGCTCCTGCAAAACTACCCCTTCTACGACCCGGTCACCATCCCGGCCGCCACCTACCCCGAGCTCGGCAGGGACATCAGGACTTTTCAGGATGCCGCTCTCTGGATTGTCGGCAGCCTGGTCCCGTCAGAAATCGTCCATCGCGCCCTGGAAGATATTTTCAGCCCTGAAGGATTGAGCTACATGGTCAAGGTCAAGAGTACCGCCCGGGCAATGTCCATCACCGGCGCACTGACAGGAGTCGTAACACCGCTTCATCCGGGAGCGGAAAAATTCTGGGAAGAAAGGGGACTGACTCAGCTCCCCTCGTCACCATAGTCACAAGTGAGAAGAGTTATCGGTGCTTCCAGATAACTTTTCAGCGTCATCATGAATTCAGCCGCATCCGCGCCATCCAGAATCCGGTGGTCGGCCGCCAGAGTCATGCGCGCCACAGTGGCAACCGCCGGTTCCCCATGATCATCGACAATCACCTCGCCCCGCACCGTTCCGACCGCCAGCACCGCCGCCTGGGGAGGAGTGATGATGGCTCGAAAGGATTCAACTCCGAGCATGCCCATGTTGGTGATCGTGAACGTTCCCGCATCAAGATCTTCCGGCAGCAACCGGCCCCGCTGTGCCCGGTCAACAAGCTCGGCGGCCCGGCGGCTGATTTCCTTCAGACTCATCCCACTGCAATCCTTGAGGACCGGATTGTAGAGCCCCCGGTCCGTCGCGACCGCCATGACGATATTGACGTTCGGCTGTTCAACGGCCTCACCGTCAACCCACCAGCTGTTCACCCAGGGATGTTCCCGCAGAGTCCGGGCCGCAGCGGCCAGAACAAACGAATTAATGGTAATACCAAGATCTTTACGAAAACGAATGACATCTGTCATATCGATCGCGTAAGTGACATAAAAATGGGGGATGGTACGCCATCCTTCCGTCATCTTGCGCGCCATGATACGCCTGATTTTCACTGATTTCTTTAATTTGGCAGGTTTCTCCGGAGTTTCCCGCATGGGCTCTGTCGCCCCGGATGAAACACCGGCAACCCGTTCGACATCCTCCAGAACAATCCTGCCCCCGGGTCCGCTGCCGACAAGGGTCGCGGTGTCCAGACCCAACTCCGCGGCTCTCTGTTCGGCCGCCGGTGACATGGAACCTGTCTCTCGACAATCCGCCGACACCTCCCGGCACCCTTGCGGATCATCACTGATCACAGCGAGAACGCCGCCGACCGGCACTGTCTCACCGACTGCGGCCGGCAACGCGGAAATCACCCCATCACAATCGGCTTCCAGCTCAATCGTCGCCTTGTCGGTTTCAATGTCGGCGATGACAAGCCCCTTACGGACCGGATCACCGACTCCGACGCGCCAACCAAGCAGGGTTCCCTCCTGCATCTCCTCACTCAATTTCGGCAAACAGATAGTCTTCCCCATACCATGTCTCTCCCCAAATAGATCGCAACACGACGTCACGAAAACAGTTTACCCTCTGCAACACCAATAGCAAAAGGCCGGGCGTGCGGCCCGGCCTTTTGAAACTCAAAATCAACGTGGGTTACTCAACCCAGAAAAACATTATTGTTCCTCGCCCGGTTGGCGAGAATCGTCGGATCGACCACCTCACCACAGGAGCAGCATTTCCAGGCGTCGAAGGAACGAACAAAATCGTAATACTTCTCAGCGTACATGCGTCCACGGCATTTCGGGCATTTCATGGCGTCTCCTCCTTGTTCAATGGTTTGATCAAATCCTTGACAGGATGTTTTCTTTCCCTTGTGCCATCGAACTATTTCACAGGACGTGCCAGACTTGAAAAAATAAAATGACTTTTTTGGTAATGTTTCTCCAGAAATTTTTTTCTCTTTATTTTTCAGCAACTTCTAAGATCAAAATAATGCTGAATTTTTTCTTAATACTGCAGGACCGATACCGGGAACTCTCTGAAGTCCATTGAAGTTACGGAAATCGCCATATTTTTGACGATTCTGAATGATCCGCCGGGCCAAACCGGGCCCCACGCCCGACAAAAAACACCAATCCGATTCTGTCATGCGGTCAGGATGAAGCGGTATCCGTAGAACAACCCGCTGTGCCGCAGGCATCCAATGCCTCACAAGAACCTGTTTTTGCGCCTGATTCCCTGTAAATTCAAGGCATTCACCACTTCTGATCGGCATGCTCCGCAACGCCCGCGCGAGACGGGACCGATTTTCGGGAGAATCCGTCATCAAAATGACGGACAATGCATCAGAAGCGTCAGAAAATTGGTGGACTCCCGGACTGTGAAACCCTTTCCCAAGTGATATCAGTAACTTATTATGGTCAAAAACAAAAGACGGGGTCCCCCGATGCAGCAGGGGACCCCGGTAAAAAGATGCGGCTGTCAGAACCAGCAGCAACAGGCCCAACAGGAGGGCGCCATCCCGTTTACTCTTTCTTGTCGGCAGCATAATCCTGGACAAGTTTATACTGGATGGCGTCGATCAGGGCCTGGTAGGAAGCATCGATAATGTTGTCACTGACACCGACGGTTCCCCAACGGGAATTTTTATCTCCAGACTCGATCAGAACCCGGGTAATGGAAGCCGTACCACGGCCTGCCGGCAGGACCCGAACCTTGTAGTCAAGCAGTTTCATCTGCTTGAGCTGTGGATAGAACTTCTCCAGCGCCTTGCGCAGGGCGTGGTCGAGAGCGTTGACCGGCCCCCGCCCTTCAGCCGCGGTATGCTCGATCTTGCCACCGACCTTGACCTGGATCGTCGCCTCGGAAAGAGGATTGTCATCACCATGGCGCTTGGTATCGATCACCCGGAACCCGAGGACCGAAAAGAAGTGCCGCAGAGTGCCGAGAGCCCGACGCATCATCAATTCAAAGGAGGCTTCCGCTCCTTCGAACTGGAACCCCTGGTTCTCAAGGTTTTTGATGGTTTCAAGAATCTCCTGGGTCACCGGGTCCTTGCTGTCAAGGTCAATGTTGAACTGCTCGGCCTTGGCGAGGATGTTGGAACGACCGGAAAGATCCGAGACCAGCACCCGCGTCAGATTGCCGACCTTCTCCGGCCGAATATGCTCATAGGTTTCGGGGTGTCTCTGGATGGCGGAAACATGAACGCCCCCCTTGTGGGCGAAGGCCGAATTGCCGACATAGGGCTGATGCTTGTTCGGCACCAGGTTGGCAAGTTCGTACACCGTCCGCGAAGCGATCCGCAGCTGGCGCAGCTGGTCCTCGGTCATGCACGGGCGGTTCATCTTCAGGGTCAGAGCCGGAGCGATGGAACAGAGATTGGCATTGCCGCAGCGCTCACCGAAACCATTGATGGTTCCCTGGACATGAACGGCGCCGTGCTCAACAGCGGTCAGGGAGTTGGCAACGGCACATTCGCTGTCATTATGGGCATGAATCCCGAGCGGAGTGCTGATATGCTTCCTGACGTCGTCAATGATGTCGGCGATCTCAAACGGCAGGGAGCCGCCGTTGGTATCACACAGGACAATGCAGTCAACGTCAGCATCGGCAGCCGCCTTGAGCGTCTGCAGGGCATACGCGGGGTTGGCCTTGTAACCGTCGAAAAAGTGTTCGGCATCATAGATCACTTCACCGACATGCTGCTTGAGATAAACCAGCGAGTCATTGATCAACTCAAGGTTCTGTTCCAGAGAGATCCGCAACGCCTCGCGCACATGGAAATCCCAGGATTTTCCAAAGATGGTGATGGTATCCGGCTCGGCCTGGATCAGGGTACGGATATTGTCGTCATCTTCCGGTTTGACTCTGGCCCGACGGGTCGATCCGAAGGCGGCGATTTTAGCCTGTTTGAGGGAAATGTTGCGAATCTCCTTGAAGAAAGCGATATCCTTCGGATTGGATCCCGGCCACCCGCCCTCGATATAATGAATGCCGAGATCATCGAGCATTTCGGCAATACGAACCTTGTCGGCGACCAGAAACGAAATATCTTCGGCCTGGGTGCCGTCCCTCAGGGTCGTATCATACAAACGGATCTGACTCATACTCTCCTCCCCTTCTCAAAGGAGCCCGCCCACATCGGCAGGCCACCCGCAAAATGGCTGCGCCGCGGCGCAGCAGTCTATTCCTGCTGCACATCCTCGGCACCCAGCCCGAAGGCCTCGTGCAGAACACGTACCGCCAACTCGGTATATTTCGCGTCAATAATACAGGAGACCTTGATCTCGCTGGTCGAAATCATCTGGATGTTGACCCCCTCCTGCGCCAGGACCTGGAACATCTTGCTGGCAACCCCGGAGTGAGAACGCATGCCGACACCGATGATGGAAATCTTGGAGATCGCCTCGTCGCTGCGAACCTCGGCGGCACCGATTTCCCGGGCGGACTCCCCGACAATCTGCAGGGCCTTGCGATAATCTCCCTTGGGGACGGTGAAGGTCATATCGGTGATGCCGTCACTTGAAACATTCTGAATGATCATGTCGACGGTAATGTTGGCATGCGCCAGCGGCGTGAAGAGCTGCGAGGCGATGCCGGGCTTGTCGGGGACTCCCAGCACGGAGATCTTGGCTTCATCCTTGTTGTAGGCGATTCCCGAAACCAGCACGGTTTCCATATCGGCATCCTCCTTCGTCACCAGGGTCCCCTGGTGGTCGTTGAAACTTGAGCGGACGTGAATGACCACGCCGTATTTCTTGGCAAACTCGACACTCCTGATCTGCAGCACCTTGGCCCCCAGCGAGGCCATTTCAAGCATCTCGTCGTAGGAGATCTTCTCAATCTTGGAGGCATTGTCGACAATGCGCGGATCGGTGGTGTAGACGCCGTCGACGTCAGTGTATATCTCGCAGACATCGGCCTTGAGAGCGGCCGCCATCGCCACCGCGGAGGTATCGGAGCCGCCGCGGCCGAGGGTGGTGATATTGCCGTCCGGATCGATACCCTGAAAACCGGCGACGATGATAATGCTGCCGGCATCGAGATCGTGCCGCACCCGGGCATCGTCAATACTGTCGATTCGGGCCTTGGCGTGAACGGCATCGGTCCGTACCGGGATCTGGCTGCCGAGATAACTCTTGGCGGCGTACCCCATCGACTGCAGACACATCGCCAGCAGACCGATCGTCACCTGTTCTCCGGTCGAAACAACAACGTCGTACTCGCGCTCGTTGGGGAATTCACAGATCTCCCGGGTCAGGGCGACCAGGCGGTTGGTTTCTCCGGCCATGGCCGAGACGATGACCACGACATCGTTGCCTTCATCATAGGTTTTTGCCACGCGGCGGGCAACATTGCGGATCCGTTCGACCGTACCGACCGACGTTCCGCCGTATTTCTGAACCACCAGAGCCATGGTTCTTCCATCCTCCCTGAGAAACCGGCCCCCTTCGGAGTGCCGGAATTGTTAACGTTTACGCCGTCCGACCTTGTGAACGGCCAGACCGCTGACATCCTCGGCCGCCTCCTTGACCATCTCCGGAAGAGTCGGGTGAGAATGAATAATTTCACCAAGCTGCTCTGCTGTCAGACCGGCGGCCATGGCGGCACCGACCTCGGCAATCAGGGTCGAGGCATCGGCCCCGGCGATCGATGCGCCGAGCAGGCGCCCGCTCCCCTTTTCGGCAAGCAGTTTGATCGACCCTTCGGTTTCACCTTCACAGACCGCCTTGCTGGTCGCCAGGTAAGCGAAGCGGCCGACCGCAACCTCGATCCCCTGTTCCTTGCACTGCTCTTCACTGAGACCGACCTGGCTGACTTCGGGCAGAGTGAAAATGGAACTCGGCACCACCCGGTAGTCGGCATGCGCCGAACCACCCAGCGCATTGGTCACAGCAATGCCGGCCTGGTAGGAGGCAACATGAGCCAGTTGAATGCCGCCGGTCACGTCGCCGATGGCATAGACATCATCAACGCTGGTGCGCATCTGGTCATCAACCTGAACACAACCACGTTCATCGCAGGCGACACCGACCTCCTCAAGCCCGAGACCTTCGGTATTGGGCCGCCTGCCGATCGCGATCAGCACTTTTTCCACCTGCAGGACGTCACCACTTGAAAGTGTCGCCCTGACCCCGCCGTCAACGGTCTCAAGAGCCGTGACCGAGGTTCCGGTGTGAACCTTGACGCCCTGCTTCTGAAAGCTTTTTTCAACCTCCCGTACCGCCTGCCGGTCACTCATCGCCAACAGCCGCGGCAAGGCTTCGACCACCGTCACCCGGCAGCCGAAAGTTGAAAAAATACTTGCAAATTCACAACCTATGTAGCCCCCCCCGACCACCAGCAGGCTTTGCGGAAGGTTCTTAATAGCAAGAATTCCGGTACTGGTCAAAATATTTTCCTCGTCAACCGGCAGGCTTTTCGGCACCGCCGGCAACGACCCGGTCGCCAGGATAATCTTTTTCGCCCGGACGTGACCGACCACCCCGCCTCGCCGCACCCGCAAGCGTCCCGGACCCTCCAGGGCTCCACGGCCGCGAAACAGGTCGACACCATGCCCCTTGAGCAACTGCTCAACCCCGCCGACAAGTTTCGCCACCACCTTGTCCTTGCGTTCAGCGGCGCGGGTATAATCAAAATTGAGCGAAGGGATATCGATGCCGTGATCGGCAGCCTGCCGCAGACGACGCAGCAGGTGGGCGGTACTGAACAGGGCCTTGGTCGGAATGCAGCCGCGATTGAGACAGGTTCCGCCGGCCTTGTCATCTTCAATCACACAGGTCGCCGCGCCGGCACGGGCAGCCTTGATCGCCGCGACGTAACCACCGGGGCCCGCTCCGACGACTGCGATATCAAATTCCTTCATCATTTCCCTCCCTGACAACCCGTCATCTGCGGGCCGTTTTCCGTTTGCCACCTGTTACGAACCTGCTCCAGCCAAGCTTCGGCCGGACCTCCGCGGGCATTGAAGCTGAGCAGACGCTCGTCCTCTTTCCTACCATATCCGAGCCGCAGGAAGATTCCCGGCGGCTGCAGATCCGGGAAACGGTCCAGCCACTCGACCAACGTGACACCAGTTCCGTAGAGACAGTCATCAAAACCGATCTCATCCAGTTCGGTGATATCCGTGAGGCGGTAGAGATCGAAATGAAACAGCTGCAGTCTCCCCGGATAGAGATTGAGCAGGGTATAGGACGGGCTGGTCACCGGGATCCGCTCCGGGACTTCCAAACCGGCAGCCACTCCCTGGGCAAAACAGGTTTTTCCCGCCCCCAGTTCACCATTGAGAAACAGCGCCGCCCCCGCCGGAGCGGTCGCACCGAACATCCGACCGATGCGTTGGGTCTCCTCCGCGCTGCGACTGAGCCTTTCCCAGCAACGGTTCATAAATTCATCGAGCGAATGATATCAAGCCGGCCGACCACGCCGAGGACATGACGATTGTCATCCACGACCGGAACCAGGTGAACTTTTTTATCGACCATCAGCTGCGCCAATTCGGCAACGGTTGTTTCCGGTCGACAGGTCGGCGGGTCACGACGACAGATGGCATCGACCCGGCGGGCAGTGACCTTCGCGACTTCCTGCCGGAACTCCTTTTCGCTTTCGAGATAGAAAACCCAGTCAAAGATCGAAATGACGGTCGGAATATGCAGGGGACGGTCCTGCTCGACCAGATCGGTCTGGGTGACGATACCGAACAGCTTCTTCTGTTCATCGATCACCGGCAGGGCGTTCTTGTCCAGTTCGACAAACTTTTTCCCCAGTTCATCGACGCTGGTGTCAGGTGTTACCGTATGGACCTCGCGGGTCATGATGTCAGCAGCGGTCAGCATAGCAAGCCTCCTTTCAAAGCCTGGCGGGTCGGGGGAATTTCGGCGGCCAGTTCACCGGCGAGCATGCCGGCATCCCCTATTCGGCAACGCAACCGGTCGGCAGCGGCGCCATGCAGGTAGACACCCAGGCGTGCCGCTGCAAAACTGTCCAGTCCCTGAGCGAGCAGTCCACCGATCAGCCCGGTCAGGACATCGCCGCTGCCGGCGGTAGCCAGCAGCGGATTGCCGCTGCTGTTGACCGCCAACTCTCCCGCGGGAGACGCAATCAGCGTCGGTGCCCCCTTGAGGACCACCACCACGTCCCGGAGTCTGGCGAAATCGCGAGCCGCGGACGGTCGGTCGGCTTCAACCTCGGCGACAGTTGTTCCCAGCAGACGCGCCATCTCCCCGGGATGCGGCGTCACCACCAGTGGTTCTGCATCACGACGACGCAAAGTCTCAGTTGCGTCGGCCAGGACATTGAGAGCATCCGCGTCGAGCACCATGGGACCTTTCCAGTCGTCAAGCAGACGGGTCACCAGGGTCTGGATCGAAGAGGACTGTCCCAGACCGGGGCCGATGGCGAGCGCCTGTTTTCCGACCGTCAGCCGCGACAGCGCATCGGCCGCCGCGGACGCGATCTTTCCCTGATCCTCGGCCATCGCTTCCGTCATCACTTCCGGAACCGCGGCCGCGACAATCGCCTGCTGGCTGCCGGGCACCGCCACCGTGACCAGTCCTGCGCCACTGCGCAAGCCGGCTTTCGCGGCGAGAACCGCCGCTCCGCTTTTACCTCGGGAACCGGCAATCAGCAGGAGATGCCCGAAGGTGCCCTTGTGTCCGCAACAGGGGCGATCCGGGAGCAGGGAGCGCGCCACCTCCGCGGTCAGCCAAAAGCAGCTTTCGTCCAGATCTTCGGCCAGACGTTGCGGGATGCCGATATCGGCAATACGCAATTCTCCCCGCAACTCGGCACCGGGATGCAGCAGGTGACCGAGTTTCGGCGCGGCAAAGGTGACCGTCACATCGGCCCGGACGGCACAACCGAGTTGCCGACCGCTTCCGGCGGCAACTCCCGACGGAATATCGACCGCCACCACCGGTCCGGCAAAGGCGTTGATCCACGCGACGGCCATCACCGCATGACCGCGAAGGTCGGCATTCAGGCCGGTACCGAACAGGGCGTCGACCACCAGTTTCGGCTGACAACGAGCCAGTTCGGTCCGCAGACTTTCCTCGTCGGCGACGACTGTGATCTTTCCATGGCGATTCCGCAGTGCCCGCAGGTTGACGGCGGCATCACCAACAACCTGATCGGCCTCGGCCAGCAACAGGGTTTCAACCTGCCAGCCGCGATCCAGCAGCAACCGGGCAACCACGAAGCCATCACCGCCGTTATTCCCTCTGCCGCACAGAATCAGCACCGGCCCAGGAGAAAGGTCGGCGTACTCACGGCACAGAACATCGGCAACCGCGCGTCCGGCGTTTTCCATCAGAACGACGCCCGGCACCCCGATCTCCTCGATGGTGCGCCGATCCAGTTCGCGCATCTGTTCGGCAGTCAGGACTCGCATAACTTCTCCAGTATAACAGTTGCCATGGCGTAATCACCGTCATGGCTGTAGGAGAGTACCGGCGGCAGCAACCCGCGCTCCGCCTGCAGTTCGGCCGCCTTTCCCGTCAGGACAAAGGATGGTTTTCCCAGCGCGTCACGAACCACCTCCATATCCTGCCAGCTGAGCCCCTGACGCAGGCCGAGGCCATAAGCCTTGAGCAGTGCCTCCTTGGCGGCGAAGCGGGCGGCGAAGTGACGGGCCGGAACCGCCCGGGCCAGGCAGTCATCCCGTTCCGAAGCGGTGAACAGCCGCCTGAGAACCGCCCGGGACGGGTCGGCAAGCAATTTTTCAAAACGGGAAATGCGAACCAGGTCGACGCCCAACCCGGCAATGGAAGATGACAACTGCATCAGCTGATCAGCGCCAGCATCTCACGCACCGCGCGCTCCATGCCGACCAGCACCGCTCTGGAGATGATGCTGTGACCGATATTGAATTCATGAAACCCGCTCAGCGCCGCGACTTTATCGACGTTCTGGTAATTGAGACCATGTCCGGCGTTGACCCCGAGGCCAAGCTTGCGACCGGCCCGCAGGGCGGTTTCGATCTTCTCCAGCTCCTGACGGCGAAGCTGGTCGGTCCGCGCCTCGCAATAGGATCCTGTATGGATTTCAATAAAGTCGGCGCCGGCCCGATGGGCCGCCTTGACCTGCTCGATGTCAGGGTCGATGAAAAGGCTGACACTGATACCGGCCTGCCGCAGAAGGCCGGTCTGTTTCTTGATCAGGTTCCGATGCAGGCAGACATCCAGCCCGCCCTCGGTGGTCAATTCCTCGCGTTTTTCCGGGACCAGGGTGGCACTGTCGGGGAGAATATCAAGCGCGATCCCGACCATCTCGTCCGTTGCCGCCATCTCCAGGTTGAGCCGTGACTGTACTGTCTGCCGAAGCAGACGCACGTCACGATCCTGGATATGGCGGCGATCTTCGCGCAGATGCACGGTGATACCGTGGGCTCCGGCAAGTTCCGCCAGAGACGCGGCGATAACCGGGTCGGGTTCACTGACGCCGCGGGCCTGACGCACCGTGGCCACATGATCAACATTGACACCTAGTTTTGCCACCGGATCAAGCCTCCTCTTCCGCGCCGATTTCAGTTTTGACCATGGCCGCGATGTCATCCGCCATTTCGGCAATCTGCCGTTTGTCAGGCCCTTCCAGCATGATCCGCAGCAACGGTTCGGTACCCGAATAACGGATCAGCACCCGCCCTTCCCGACCGAGCTTCTGCTCCACCGCGGCAACAGCTTTCTGCACACCGGGGCATCCCGAAAGATCGCGTCTTTCGGCAACCCGGACGTTGACCAGCACCTGAGGCAGAGCGGTCATCACCCGGGCCAGTTCCGAGAGTCTGCGCCCGCTGCGTTGCATGATCGCCAGCACCTGCAGCGCGGAGAGCATACCGTCGCCGGTGGTATTGTGATCAAGAAAAATCATGTGCCCCGACTGCTCGCCACCGAAATTGTAGCCGTTACGGCGCATTTCCTCGACCACGTAGCGGTCGCCGACGGCGGTACGAACCATCCGGCCGCCGGCCTCACGCATCGCCAGTTCGAGGCCGAGATTGCTCATCACCGTCGCCACCAGCGTGTTGTTGGCCAGCGTTCCGGAGTCGAGCATCCGGGTGGCGCAGATCGCCATGATGTGGTCTCCGTCGACCTCGTTGCCGAATTCATCGACAAAGATAACCCGGTCAGCATCACCATCTAAGGCAATACCGAGATCAGCCCGATTCTCACGCACTGCTTCGGCAATCCCTTCGGGATGCAGGCTGCCGCAACCGGCATTGATATTGGTCCCGTCCGGAGACACTCCGAGACGAACCACCTCCGCCCCGAGTTCCTCAAGCACCGCCGGTGCGACCTTGTAGGCGGCGCCATGGGCGCAATCAAGGACAATCTTGAGACCTTTAAGGTCGAGATCACGGGGAAAGGAATTTTTCAGGAAGACGATGTAACGGCCGCCGGCATCATCGATACGGAAGGCCTTGCCGACCTCGGCGGCAATCGGTCGCAGGGCATCGATTTTTTTCGAGAAAATCAGATCTTCGATACTCAGTTCCTGCTCATCGGGAAGTTTAAATCCGTCTCCGGAAAAAAACTTGATGCCGTTATCCTGATAGGGATTGTGAGACGCGGAGATCACCACCCCGGCATCGGCCCGCATCGACGAGGTGATAAAGGCGATGCCCGGGGTCGGCAGGGGCCCGACCAGCAACACGTCAACGCCCATGGAACAGATCCCGGCGGCGAGGGCATTTTCAATCATATAACCTGAAAGACGGGTATCCTTGCCGATGACGATACGATGTCGCTTCACACCGTCCTTGAAAATATAGGCCACCGCCCGTCCGAGCTGCATGGCGATTTCACTGGTCATCGGGTGGATATTGGCAACGCCTCGCACCCCGTCGGTTCCGAACAACTTCTTCTTCATTTTGTGTCCTGTTTTTTGCCGGCGGAGCCCTTGGCACCACCGGCAGCTTCAGCCGGGACCTTTTCTACCAGGTTGCCCTCCGGCTCAGGGGGGCCCTTAATTGTGACCTGCACTTCAACCGCCGCCTGTCCAATCAACCTGGTATAGGTGCCGCGATAAGCAACCGGCACCATCAGCGTAAAACTCTCCTTGACCCCGGTCAGGTCAACCGGCTCGGTCTGGACCTGGTGGACATTTTTCAGCTCACTCTCGGCACCCTCGATCGTAACCTTTGACGGTTTGATACTGACCTTGACCAGTTTGTAGCCTTCGGGCGGTTCACCGCTGACAGCCACCTTGACCGGAACACTCTTCTTTTTAACCCGTTCCAGCTTGACGTCGACATAGGAGGGAGAGAGTCGCGTGACACGCAACGCGCTGGGGATATTGAGCCGTTCATCAAGTCGCTTAAAGGAAGTGATTCCCGGTTCAAGGCCCTTCAGATCGACAGAAATACTGATATCCTGCGGGCTGAGATTCATCAGCAGGGTACGTGGCCCACTGATACGCACATCGATCAGATTCGGCACTTCGTTGGCAATCATCATCCCCTCCGGGATATTGCCGAGGTTGAGGGGGACGGAGAGGCCGATTTCCTGTCGTCGTTCTCCCATGACAAAAAACCACAGAACCAGAGCGAAGATCAGTGAAATCAGTTTCAGGAACCAGTTTTGCGCCAGACTACTCAGCATAAATCACCGTTTCTTCGGGGATTTCCGGGTCTTGCGACTCTTCGGCTCCAGCAGTTTCTTCAACACCCGTTTCAAGCCGTTAGAATCGAGATCACGAGTAATCCGCCCGCCGATAACCACCGAAATCTTGCCGGTTTCCTCCGACACGACAATCGCCAGAGCATCGACCAGCTCGGTGAGCCCGATAGCAGCGCGATGCCGGGTTCCGAGAGCCTTGCTGACGGTGGTATCCTGGGTCAGCGGCAGAAAACAGCCGGCACGTTTCAGGCGGCCCTCCTGCAGAACCAGCGCGCCGTCGTGGATCGGGGCCTTGGGATTGAAAATGGAAATGATAAGCTCGCAATTGACCTGGGCGTCAATCTCGACGCCAACCTCAAGAAAATCGTTGAGCCCGGTTTCGCGTTCAATGACGATCAGCGCGCCGATGCGCTTGCCGGCCATAATGACACAGGCCTTGACCAGCTCCCCCATGATCGCGCTCTCTTCCCGATACGACATATCGGCAAAAAAGGGATTCCGACCGACGTGAATCAACGCCCGCCGGATATCATTCTGGAAGATGACAACGATCACCAGGATGATTGAAGAGAGGAAATTATCGAGCAGCCAGTGCAGGGTATAGAGCCCGGTGGCCTGGGAGACGACATAGACGATCAGAACCACCGCCAGGCCGAGCAGCATCTGCACCGCGCGGGTGCCTTTGATCAACAGGATGATGCGATAGATAATAAACGCCACCAGCCCGATATCGAGTGCATCGAGCAACCAGCGAAAATCATGCAGTGCGTCAATCAGACCGCCCATGGGGCTCCATCCTGTGCAGCAGAGAAATAACGGGAATCATTCGTCCCGAACGTAACGGAACACGGGCGACCTAACAGACAACGGGATCGCGACAAACCGCCCAGGCCATCAGCGCCGCCTGGCGTGCCGCGGCGACATCATGCACCCGGTGCAGCATGGCCCCCTGGCTGACCCCCAGCGCCACCGTCGCCAGGGTTCCGGCAAGGCGCTGCTCCGGATCCTGCTGGTCGAGTATCCGACCGATAAAACTCTTGCGTGAAGTCCCCAGGAGAATCGGCACTCCAAGACACTGCAACTCGGAAAGACGGCGCAGAAGTTCAAGATTTCCGGTCACATCCTTGCCGAAACCGATACCGGGGTCAACCGCCAGCTTTGCATGGGGAACACCGGCCGCCTCGGCCAGCTCCATGGCCCGACGCAGAAAGGCAACAACTTCACCTAAGAGATCATTGTAGCCGGTCTGCTGCTGCATCCGGTCCGGGCGTGCCGGCGTGTGCATCAGAAACAGCCCGGCTCCGGCAGCAGCAACCACCTGAGCCATCCCGGCATCAAAGGTGAGGCCGCTGATATCGTTGACGAAATGAGCACCGGCGGCAAGGCATTCGCGTGCCACCCGACTCTTGCTGGTATCGACCGAAATGACCGGTCCAAGCCGCCCGGCAAGGGCCTCAACCACCGGCACAACCCGGGCCAGCTCTTCTTCTTCGCTGACAACCGCGGCACCGGGACGGGTACTTTCGCCGCCGACATCGATCAGGTCGACGCCTTCAGCCATCATCCGTTCCGCATGGCGCAGAGCCTCATCCAGACCCGTGTAACAGCCGCCGTCATAAAAGGAATCAGGGGTCAGATTGAGAATCCCCATGATTCGCGGGCGGTCAAGCTGGATCCGACACTCTCTACCCTCAAGGACAGGGGCCGGAGCCTGTACATGGAAGGGCATCAGGACTCCGGGGCATCGGACTCCGGGGCATCGGACTCCGGGGCGGCCCGCCTGTCGGAATCCCTGTCCGCCGGGGGCTCCTCAGCGGGGAAAACCAGGGCCTTGAGCTCCTGGGCATCCAGGTTTTCCCGTTCAAGCAACGCCTCGGCAACCCGATTCAGTTCGGCCTTATGATCCGCCAGAATCTGCCGGGTACGCTGATAATTGGAGGTGACGATCGCCTGAATTTCCCCATCGATCTGCCGTGCCGTGTCCTCACTGTAATTCTTCATGTGGCCCATATCACGACCGAGGAAAACCTCACCCTCCTTTTCACCGAAGGTCAGGGGACCGAGGGTGTCACTCATCCCCCATTCACAGACCATCTTGCGGGCTATGGCCGTGGCCCGTTCCAGGTCATTGGCGGCACCGGAGGTAACACTGTCGAAGGTCAGTTCTTCGGCCACCCGACCGCCAAGCAGGGTGCAGATCTTGGTATGCAGTCCATCCTTGGTTTCATTGTATTTTTCTTCTTCGGGCAGATACATGGTGACCCCCATGGCCCTCCCCCGGGGAATGATCGAAACCTTGTGCACCGGATCAGCACCCGGAATGTACTGGGAAACCAGCGCATGCCCCGCCTCGTGATAGGCCGTCACCTTTTTCTCTTCCTCGGTAATGACCATCGAACGACGCTCCGCACCCATCATTACCTTGTCCTTGGCGGCCTCAAGTTCCGCGGTTTCAACCCGGTTCTTGTCAGCACGAGCGGCAAGCAGAGCCGCCTCATTGACCAGGTTGGCCAGATCGGCCCCGGAAAACCCGGGCGTGCCGCGGGCAACGGTCTCCAGATCGACATTGTCCGCCATCTGCACCTTGCGGGCATGAACCTGCAGGATTTTCAACCGTCCCTTGATGTCAGGACGCGGCACCACTACCTGACGGTCGAAACGGCCGGGACGCAAAAGCGCGGGGTCGAGAACGTCGGGACGGTTGGTGGCCGCGATCAGAATCACGCCTTCGTTGGATTCGAACCCGTCCATCTCGACCAGCAACTGGTTGAGAGTCTGCTCACGTTCATCGTGACCGCCCCCCAGACCGGCTCCGCGGTGCCTGCCGACGGCATCGATCTCATCAATAAAAATGATACAGGGCGCCTGCTTCTTTCCCTGCACGAACAGGTCTCGCACCCTGCTGGCACCGACACCGACGAACATCTCGACAAAATCAGAACCGGAGATGGAAAAGAAGGGGACCCCGGCTTCACCGGCTATCGCCCGAGCCAGCAATGTCTTGCCGGTTCCCGGTGCCCCGACCAGCAATACCCCCTTGGGAATACGGCCGCCAAGCCGGGAGAACTTTTTCGGATCCCTGAGATAGGCGACGATTTCCTCAAGTTCATCCTTGGCCTCATCGATTCCGGCGACATCCTTGAAGGTCACCCGGGCCTGACCGTCGTTGAGCAGTTTGGCCCGGCTCTTGCCGAAACTCATCGCCTTGCCGCCGCCGGACTGCATCTGGCGCATGAAAAAGATCCAAACCCCGATCAGCAGCAGAATCGGCCCCCAGGAAACCAGCAGGGTAAACCAGAAACTGCGATCCTCCTCGGGACGCGCCTGGATGACAACCCCCTTGGCACGAAGATCCTTGATCAGTTCAGGATCATCCGGAATGTAGGTCTTGAAAGTCTTGCCGTCCTCGTAACGGCCTTCGAGATTTGGCCCCTGGATGGTGACTTCCTTGACCTGACCGTCATTGACGGCCTCTAAAAATGCCGTGTAGCTGATCGGCTTCTGATCCTGTCCATGCTGTGTCATCATGTTGAACAGCAGGATCATGACCAGGGAAATGACCAACCACAGAGCGAGATTTTTATAAAACTGGTTCACGGTACCCCCTAGGTGGCGTAGCGACAGGAATGCGCTCTTCCTCAAGCGCTTAATGATCCGGAAAACTTAACACGAAAAAGCCGTCTTCTCAAGCAGTTTTGTCCCCTCCGAGCCCCCGGACAAGCGAGCACCGCAGCACTTTTTCACCCTCTTCGGCAACCAGCCCGTGGCACCGGCGCAACCCGACGACCCAGAGGATCCGGTCCCCGACCAGCAGCGCCTGACCGGCCCGCTGTTCATGGCTCAACCTGGCGGCAATGAAATAATCCTTTAGCTTGCGCTGACCGGGGGCGCCGCAAGGGTAAAAACGGTCTCCGGGACGTCGGTTCCGCAACCACAGGGGAAAACGGATTTGATCCGCGGAGAATTCAACCTCATTCTCTCCCGGGGACCTGCCCTTTTCCGCGTAAGCCAATCGCAGAAACCGGCCGCCGGGAAGCGGGTAGACTCCCGGGGCGGCAACCTCAATCTGCCACTCGCCGGGAATTTCCGGGGGCTGCCGGCGCAGCAGCACCCGGTCGTAACGACGCGCCACCCAAAGTCCGGGCAGATCGACCGCCAACTGCGGACGGGCGGCTTCGAGCAATCTCTCGCATGCGATCAGATGAACTTCACCGTAATCATCCCGACCGCCGTACCGCCGCAGCAACTGCAGCCAGATCCTCTGCCTCAGCGCGGGATGCTGTTGCGCCAGAGAGGCCAGCGACAGCCACGCACCGTCGGCCTCGGAGTGAACATGAAAGCCGGTCCAGTCGTCAACCATCTGCCGCCAGTAATCCTCGTCCCGCCCCGCCCGGGCGGCCAGTTCGGCCAACTTCCCAGGCGCATCCGACTGAATTTCACTTAACAGGGGCAGAACCTGATGACGCAGACGGTTACGGGTCCGGGCCAGGTCACGGTTGCTGCGGTCCTCCCGCCACGCCAGTTGCCGATCACGCAGAAAAGCCCGCAACTGATCACGGGAAAAGCCCAGCAGGGGGCGGAGAAAAGGGGGATCACAAGGCGCCATGGCGGCCAGACCGGTGGTGCCGCAACCGCGTAAAATGCGGAACAGGACCGTTTCCGCCTGATCATCGCGGTGGTGACCAAGAGCAATACGACTGCAATCGGTCCGTTCCGCCACCCGGCGAAGAAAACTGCGTCGTACCCGCCGGGCAACGGCTTCGAGATTCCCGCCGGCGGCGGCACCAGCGACATCCTCCCGTTCGACAAAGCATTGCAGACCGAGACGATCGGCCTGTGCAACGACAAATCGTGCGTCCTCACCACTCTCCGGACGCAGACCATGATCCAGGTGAGCCACCACGAGATGAAGATCCAGGGCCGGGGCCGCCAGGGCAAGCAGCTGCAACAGCGCCATCGAATCGGCGCCGCCGGAGCAGGCCACGACCAGCCGGGTTCCGGCGGCAAGACGACATGGCCCCTGCAGGGCGGCAAGGAATTGCTGAAACACGGCAGCCTCGAAACGACAGCAGCCCCCTCCGAAACCGAAGGGGGCTGCTGTCATGGTTGGTGGCGGTGCAGAGATTCGAACTCCGGACACTGCGGATATGAGCCGCATGCTCTAACCAACTGAGCTACACCGCCGTAAACTATGGTCAGCCTTCCATCCCGAAAGGCATTGATTCTGGTTGCGGGGGAGGGATTTGAACCCCCGACCTTCGGGTTATGAGCCCGACGAGCTACCAAACTGCTCCACCCCGCGTCAGAGCTTGGGAATTTACTCGCCCGAAGTGGCAAAGTCAAGATTTTTTTTCGCTCCATCCGCGCCACACACCACGTCTCAGCGTTTGCGCACCAGCGGTGAAAATTTTTCTTCCTTGCGCAATCGTCCGGCGGCCTTGTCAGCAAGCCCGCGCTCACTGTACGGCCCGGCGTAAACCCGGTGCCAGATCCCCTTGCTGCCGAGATCGGCCCGCTTGACAAAGGTCACATAGCCCTTGCCGGCCAACCGGTTGCGCAACGCGGTCGCCTGTTCCACCTTCTGGAAGGAGGCGATCTGCACCACGTAACCAGGCCCCGAAACGGGTGCGGCGGAAGACGTCGTGCGCGGCGCGGGCACAGCCGGTTTCGACACCGCCGTCGGGCGGGCCTGGCGGACCGGTCTGGTGGCAGCAGCCTCCTTTTCCGGGAGTGACGACGGTGCGGGTGTTGTCGCCGGCGGCAGGTTGATGCCACTGCCGAGCGGCTGCTCGCCGCGCGGCAGGGTGTCGTAAAAGGTCAGCTTGTCGGGCGCGCCTTCAGCGGCGGCGGCCGGAGCCTGGGCGCCGGAAACCACATCGGTCGTTGCCGCCGGGGGGGATTGCCCCGTCGCGGGAGTCGACGCCGCCCCCGCTGAATCGGCTTTCGGCAGGGACAGGGGCTGATCCATCCGGACAACCGGCGACGGCGCGCGACCGCCGCTGCGGCCGACCATGACCCCGAGCGAAAAACTCGCCAGCGACACCACCAGCACCAGCAGCACCAGGATCACCGCCTGTTTACGTTCCATGCGTCGCTGCGTGCGCGAAACAACTCTCTGAGCTTGAGCCATGTTGCCGCCTCCCCTCCCCTACATCCGTTCCGGCGCGCTGACACCCAGCAGCCGCAGGGCGTTTTCGAGAACCTGGCGAACACCGTTGAACAGATAGAGTCTGGCCCGGCCGGTTTCGACATCTTCACCCAACACCCGGCAACGATTGTAATAACTGTGAAACATGGCGGCGAGATCCTGCAGATAATAAATAACCCGGTGCGGCTCCAGATTGCGGGCCGCCGTCGCCAATGTTTCGGGATACTGGTACAGCATCTTGGCCAGCGCCAGTTCTTCGGCCCCGGTCAGTCGATCGACATCGGCTTCTCCGACCCCCGGCACCTGCAATCCCTGCTCGGCCGCGTTGCGGTTGATGCTGCAGATCCGGGCATGGGCATACTGGACATAGTAGACCGGGTTGTCATTGCTCTGCTGTTTGGCCAGCTCAAGATCGAAATCGAGCTGGCTGTCGGCCCGCCGCATGAGGAAGAAGAAACGGCAGGCATCCCGACCGACTTCGTCAACCACTTCACGCAGAGTGACAAACTGGCCGGAACGTTTCCCCATCGACACCGGTTCTCCGCCCCGCAGCAGGTTGACCATCTGAATCATCAGCACCTGCAGCGCTTCCGGCTCTCGGCCGAGACCGGCCAGCATCGCCTTCATACGCGGAACATAGCCATGGTGGTCCGCCCCCCAGACATCGATCACCCGCGAAAAACCACGATCGAATTTTTCCATGTGGTAGGCGACATCCGAGGCAAAATAGGTTGGGCTGCCGTCGGAACGGATCAGCACCCGGTCCTTGTCATCACCGTAGTCGGTGGTCCGCAGCCAGAGGGCGCCGTCCTTTTCGAAGGTCAGGCCGAGTTTTTTCAGCTTGCCCAACTCTTCGGCCACCAGGTCACGCTCGTAGAGAGACGACTCCCGGTACCAGTTGTCGAAACGAATGCCGAAACAGCCCAGGTCTTCCTCAATTTTACCCAGCAGCAGCTTGACGCCATAGGAGCTGCAGATCGGCACCGCCTCGGCTTCCGGCGCATCCACCAGAGTCGGCTGTTCCGCGGCCAGCGAGGCCGCAACTTCACGAATGTACTCCCCCTGATAGCCATCTTCGGGGAAATCGACGGGACAGCCGGCCTGCTCGCGCAACCGCAGCCAGATCGAACGGCCGAGCAGAGTGATCTGGTTGCCGGCGTCGTTGATATAGTATTCGCGCTGGACCTGATGTCCGGCCGCCTCCAGCAGTGAGGCCACGGCATCGCCGACCACCGCGCCGCGGCCATGGCCGATATGCAGGGGCCCGGTGGGATTGGCGCTGACGAATTCGACCTGGATCCTCTCACCACCGGGCTCAGCCGCCAATCCGTAGGATTGTCCCTGGCTCAGGACCTGGTCGAGGACCGCGTACCAGCAGCCGCGTTTGAGATAAAAGTTGATGAAACCGGGGCCGGCGATCTCGATCCGCTCCCAGGGACCGTCAACCCGGCCGAGAGCCGCAATCAGGATTTCGGCGATCTTGCGCGGGGCCTTGCGCTCGGCGCGAGCCATGGTCATGGCCACATTGCTGGCGAAATCACCATGGTCCGGGTTGCCGGGAACCTCGATGGTCCAGCCGGACGGCAACTGGGCGGAATCGAGGGTTTCCTCGGCAAAGCAGGATTCAAGAGCGGTGACAATATGCTTTTCTAGTTGTTTTTTCATTTTTTCCCGGAAAGTTCTGAAGAATCTTCATCGGCATCCTGTGCCGACGACCTGCGCAAGGTGAGATCTTCACTGAAATCAGGACAATGCAGGCTGACGTCACTGCCCCTGTTGAAGCGTTTCTGGCAATTCGCCCGCCAGGCACAGACCAGGCAGGTTTTCTGGTTCGGACGGCTCATGGGGCCTCCTTGTTCAAGACCTGAATCAGCGACGAGCTGACCCGGTTGAAACGGCAGAACATGTTAGCGCTCCGTCGAGCGGGGTGTCAAGGCAGCCGACCCGTCCCCTGACGATCTTTTTTCCGTTGCAGTCCCCGTCTTTCCGGTTGGCGGAAACTGATAGACCAGCTCATCCGGACGCACCATCCCGAGTTTTCGCCTGGCCAGGTCCTCGATTGTGCGCCGGTCATTTTTCAACGCTTCGATTTCCTGCCGCAGGCGGCGATTCTCATCACGCAACTGCTCCACCCTGGTCCGCAGTTCCTGACGCTGCTGGTACCCCTTCCACAGACGCAACACGCCGTTGTCACCCAACAGGGCGAAACCGGCCAGCAGCAACAGCGGAAGCAGCCACCAAAGGGGAAAGCGGAAACGCCGGCGAAATGAAAACGGTTCTGTCATGACTGTCACAGCTGCGTTGCGGGCGGTTTCCTGCGCGACCCGCTCCGCCCCAACCCACTCAGGGAAAAGGAGAAGAGAAACTCGGTATCATCACGGCGGTCACGGTAGGTAAAAAAGAGACTCCAGCATTGGGAACGATATTCCAGGTCAACCACCTTTTCCAGGCTCCCGCCGCCAGCGGAAAAATTGTAGCGCTGCTGATAATTGACATAGAGCGGTTTGAAGACGGAGAGATCAATTTCAGCGCGGGCGTAATCAACCGCCCCTTCGCGATAACGATAACCGATCTGCAACCCATTGCCACGGCCGTCACGATAACGACCATCGACATTGAAGGTGGTGAAGCCGCGTTTATCCCGATTGGGATCGAAACGGGCGTCGACATCAAGCAGGCTGTTGCGGGTCGGGCGCAGAATCAGTTCGCTGCGCAGAGACGAAAAGGGACGCCGCTCGTCAACCGGGTTGAGCAGTTCCCGCCGCGACTCCCCGATATCGTACTCCTGCGTGAGGCGGAGATAAAGGAATTCATGGTAAACGGGGTCGGCGCCGGGAGATTCAATGCGGGCAACCAGCCGATTGGTGAGACCATAACTGAGACGGTTGACCGCTTCGATCCGGTCGAGAGAATCGAACTCCGGGAGATGTGACTGATCTTCGTCAGGAACGAAAGTATAAGCCAGATCGGTTTCAATGCTGTGTCGAATCCGGGTGACCAGTTTTCCCGACAACGGGAAAACCCGGTAAAGGGTGGTCGAAATGCGGGTTTTGAAATCATAGATGCCGCTGTCTTCGTAGCCCGGCCCTTCTCCGGATGTCCAGTAATGGCTGCGGGTATAGCCTATTTCCGGCTGGATCTCGATGATGTCCCCCGGCTGCCAGACCACCGACAGCGCCGGCCGCCCCTGCAGCCGTTCCCCCTTGAGGCCCCTCCGCCTCCAGAAGTAGGTACTTGCCCCGGCAAATTCCGCGTAGACGGGCAAGGAACCAAGCCGCTGCTGCACGGCTTCGAAACGAACCTCGGGGAGCCGCTGCAGGGTCTGGTCATTATTTTTCTGCAGGTCCTTGGTGTACTTGATCTGGGTCGTCAGATTGAACTTGTTCCAGTTGCGGTTGACGCTGATTGTCGTATCGACCTTGTCCTTGTTGTACTCCCCGGAGACCTTGCCGAAATCTTCAAAATAGTCACGACTGCTGACGTACTCGGCATCGGCTTTCAACCGCCACTGATACGGCAGCATGCCGTCGTGATCCCATTTGCCGGCATAGCGGCTGTCAGCCCCCTTGACCCCGTTGATATGGTAGAGGTCAAGATCACCGACATTGCCGCCACTGAACACGTAACGATATTCAGCCCCTTTGCCGAGGCCGAGATCGGAGAGCCAGTCAAGGTAGAAGGTGGCATCCTGGTTGCGGGCGATAGCCCAGTAGAAGGGGATCGAAATCTGGGTGCCCCGCCTCTGCGAATAGCCTCCGCTCGGCATCAGGAACCCGCTTTCACGTTCCTGTTTGACCGGGTAAATCAGGTAGGGCGTGTAGAGGATCGGGATATCGCGCAGATAGAAAACCGCATCGTGCCCCTTGGCGTAACCATCGACAGTGACCTCCAGGTCGCGGGCCGAAAAATGCCAGTCGGGGTTGTCACCGTCACAGGTGGTAAAACTTCCGCGGGTGAGATGATAGGTTTTCTGGTCGAGCTTCTCAATCTCCTCACCGGCAACATGAAAGTTCTGCTCCCGGATCAGTAATTTCCCCTTTTTCAGGCGGCCTCGGCCGGAACGGAGATTGAGGCGCAGTGACTCGCCCTTGAGTTCTCCTTCCGGGCTGCTGATGCTCACCTTGCCACTGGCCGTGACCTCCGTCGTCTGCGGATTGACCCTGACCGACTCGGAACGCAGCGTTATCGGACCGGACGTGATACGTACCGCGCCGTCCGCCTGGTAGGTTCCGCTCTGCTGGTCAAACTCCAGCCGGTCGGCCTCGATGTCGATGGGCTGGTTTTTCAACTGATCGAGGGCGCCGACGGTCGGCACCGTCTCCTCCGATTGAGGATCGGCCGCCACCACCGGCCGACCGGGCAACAGCGACAGTAAAAAAAGCAGCAGCAGAACCGAACGCATCGATACCCTCAACAATCCGAAGAAACAGTCAATACATGGTGATCGGCACGACACAGTTCTGTCCGCGCCTCGGCGACCAGGAACAGGGAGCCGGCCACCAGCACCCCCTTCTCACTGCCGGGACTTTCAAGGGCCGCCCGCAACGCCTCGGCAACCGACGCAAAAATGTCCGCGGGCAGACCGGAGGCCTGGAGACGATCAACGACCTCCCGGGGCGCAACGCTCGGCTGGCCGGCCAGGGGAGCAATGCAGCAGGAGCGGCAGAAGGGGGCCAGCAGCGAGAGGATTTCACCGCAATCCTTGTCCGCCTTGAATGCCGTAACCAGGACCAGTTCGTCCAGCCCCTCGGCAGCAAGATAGTCGGCCAGGCTGCGGGCACCGGCAGGGTTGTGGGCACCGTCGAGCAGAACCGGCCCCCGTCCTTGCCAGAGTTCAATCCGACCGGGCCAGGTCAGTCTCTTCAGGGCATCGGGAAAGTGGCGAGGGTCAAGAGCACAGCCCATTTCAGTCAGTTGTTCAGCAGCCGCCAGGGCGAGTCCGAGGTTGTCACACTGGTGGGCGCCGGACAGGGCCTGCGGCACGTCAGTCAGCCGCCAGTTGCGACCGGAGAAATTGATGCTCCGCGGGGAACGGGACGCGACCTGCCAATCCTCCCCGGCAATGCGCAACGGGGCGGCAAGACGCACGGCGCGCTGCTGGACAACCCGCATTGCTTCGGGAGTCTGCCGGGCACTGAGGACCGGTACCGACGGTTTCATGATTCCCGCCTTTTCCATGGCAATCGCCGTCAATCCTTCCCCCAGCCAGACCTGATGATCAAGGGCGATCGGTGTCAGCAGACAAAGCCGCGGATGCACCGCATTGGTGGCGTCAAGCCGCCCGCCGAGCCCCGTTTCGAGGACCACCCAGTCGACCCGCCGGCGCTGAAAATAGAGCAGCGCCAGCACCGTCGTAAACTCGAAGAAGGTGACCGGGATGCCGACCGCGACAGACTTCAGCTCCGCTGTCAGTGCCGCGACATCTGACTCCGGGATCGGCGTCCCCGCGATCTGGATGCGTTCGGTAAAGGAATGCAGGTGGGGCGAGGTATACAGCCCGACCCTCAGGCCGCTGCTGCCGAGAAGGGCGGCAAGGGCACAGGCAGTCGAACCCTTGCCGTTGGTTCCGGCGAGGTGCACGATTGACAGCGAATGCTGCGGATTCCCCACCCGCTTCAGCAGTTCCTGAACATTGTCAAGCCCGAGCTTGATGCCGAACTGCTGCAGGCTGTAGAGATAATCCAGGCTGCGGCGGTAATCCACCGCTCAGCTCTTGGTGAAGATCCGCAGGATCTGCGCCAGGCGTGCCTTCATTTCCTGGCGCTGGACAATCATGTCGACCATGCCATGCTCAAGTAGAAATTCGGAGCGTTGAAACCCGTCCGGAAGCTGTTGGCGAATGGTCTGTTCAATGACCCGCGGACCGGCAAAACCGATCAGCGCTTTCGGTTCGGCCATATTGATGTCACCGAGCATGGCAAAGCTCGCCGTCACGCCACCGGTGGTCGGATCGGTAAGAACTGAAATAAATGGCACACCTTCGGCCTTGAGCTTGGCCAGCACGGCACTGGTCTTGGCCATCTGCATCAGGGAGAGAATGCTCTCCTGCATCCGCGCGCCCCCGGACGAAGAGAAGATAATGACCGGGCACTTCAATTCCAGCCCCTTCTCCATGATCCGGGTGATTTTCTCGCCCACCACCGAACCCATGCTGCCGCCCATGAAGCTGAAATCAAAGACTCCGACGGCGACCGGCAGCCCCTCAATGGCGCCTGTTCCACAGACAATGGCATCCCCCCCGCCGGCCTTGGCCAGGGCGGCCTTGATGCGGTCCTTGTATTTCTTCGAGTCCTTGAAACCAAGAAAATCAACCGACTGCATGCCGGCATCGACCTCCTCGAAGGAACCGCCGTCAAGCACCAGGTCAATCCGCGCCCGCGCGGAAATACGGAAATGGTAATCGCATTTCGGACAGACGTTCAGATTGCGCTCGATCTCCTTGGTATAGATGATCTCATCGCAGTTTTTGCACTTGGTCCAGACGCCTTCGGGCATCTGAACCTTTTTCGCCTCAACCGCCCCGGTCAGGGGCTTTTTCTTTCTCTTGAACCAGGCCATGGTTACCTCGCAGCACGCACAGAACCGGCGAAATAGAAGGCTTCGCCCCCCTTGAGAACTTCCAGTTGAAGGTCTCCCAAGGCGGCCAGTTCGGCTTCAACTTCAGCCAGAAACTGGGGTTTTACATGGAAAATTTTGACGGGAACATCCGGACGGCCAAACTTGGCAAGTTCACTTCTGAGCATCGCCGGAGTCAGGTGACCGCTGGCAATCGCAAGCTCACGAAGCCGGTCCGGAAATGAGGTTTCGATAAACGCCAGCAACAGATCACGACACCCTCGGCCGAGCTGCCAGATGGCTTCGGTCGTCGTGGTATCCCCGGAGAAGAGGACCGAACCGGCATCACCGTGGAGCAGATAGCCGGCGGTGAACACCGGGTGGCTGGTGCGAGCCCACTCGACCCGATAACCGGCGATTTCAGTTCCACCCGCCTCATTGAGAGGACAGAACTGCAGGGCCGGCGCGGCGGCCTGCGGCAGGCGCGAAAAGTCGGGCCAGACCTCACCATTGAAGAGATTGCGACGCAGGCTTTCCAGCACGACGGCAGGGCCCCAGACCCGCAACGGGCTTTCACGCAGGGTCAGGACATTGTCAACCAGAAAAGCAAGGTCGACCATATGATCGAGATGGCCGTGAGTCAGCAGCACATCGTCAATGGCAGCCTGTTCTTCCAGGGGAAGAATGGCGGTCACGGTGCCGGCGTCGAGCAACAGTCGTCCGTCAAGCAGCAGACTGCTGGTATTGAAGCCGGGCAGGCGCGATCCAAAACTGCCTAAGACACGTATCTCCATGAATTCCCCGTGGACCGCCCCGAACTTCAGGCGGCCCGGTCAACTGCCTGGCGCAGGGCGGCGATAAATTCCGCGACCCGCTCCGGTAGTTCGGGTGATTTGCCATATTCGGCAATAATCTTGACCAACGCACTGCCGACCACCACCGCATCGGCAAAAGCGGCCACCGCTTCCGCGTCGCTCGGCGAGGTGATACCGAAACCGACCGCAACCGGGACCCTGCTTTCGCGGCGCAACTCGGCGACATCTGCAGCAATCGCCTGAGGATCGACATGCTGAGTACCGGTGACGCCGGTCATCGAAACATAATAGAGATAACCTTCGCCGGCGGCAGCCAGCTGCCGACGACGTTCCGGGGGGCTGGTCGGGGCCAGCAGCGTTATCAGGTTGATCTGCCTGCGGCGCAGGGCTCCATGGATTTCTCCCGCCTCTTCGGGCGGCAGGTCGACCAGCAACAGGCCATCCACTCCGGCAGCGGCGGCATCCTCGGCAAAAGCATCGATGCCATAACGCAGCACCGGGTTGAAATACCCCATCAACACAATCGGCGTGCTGGTGTGCTGCCGCACCCGACTCACCAACTGCAGAATCGCCCCGAGAGTCACGCCACCGGCCAGGGCCCGCTCTGAAGCGGCCTGAATCGTCGGTCCGTCCGCCATCGGATCGGAAAACGGAATCCCCAGTTCAATGACATCGGCACCATTCTCAACCAGGGAATGCAACAACGTCTCGGTGGTCTTCATATCCGGATCGCCGGCGGTCACAAAGGGCACCAGTGCCTTGCGACCCTGTTTTTTCAGTCTAGCAAATGTTTCGGCAATCCGTCCCATGCTCTACCCGTTTTCCATTCAAATTCTGCCAGTTTAATCGAACGACGATACCTTTTCAACCGTTATCCCGCCAGGCGTCGTACCGTCTGCAGCAGGTCCTGAAACATGGCAACCGTCAGACGACCGGTCTGAATATTGTAACGGCTGGTATGATAGCTGCCGACCAGACTCGGCGCCCCGGCAAAGGGATAAACAACACCATGCCCGAAAGGATAATCACCGAGACGTTCGACAAACCCCCAGGCCTTGTAGGCCTGCAGCAGGGAACGGAAAGCATCTCCTCCAAGGGCGACCACCACCCGCAACCGCGGCAGGGCGGCCAGCTCATTCAGCAGAAATCCGCGACAGGCATGAAATTCATCGGCCCGCGGTTTATTTCCCGGTGGCAGACACTTGACGGCATTGGTCAGATAGAGATCATGCAACCGCAGGCCGTCATCCGCCGCCACCGCCTGGGGCTGATTGCTGAACCCCGCCTGGTGCAGCAACGGATACATGAAGTCACCGGCGCCATCCCCGGTGAAGGGGCGTCCGGTACGATTGGCTCCATGCGCCCCGGGCGCCAGTCCGACCAGGCAGACACGTGCCTGACAGTCGCCGAATCCGGGCACCGGCCGGTTCCAGTAATCACTGCGGCTGAGACCGCGGCGGGGCGGAAGCTCGCCGAGCAACTGCACCAGACGCGGACAACGCCGACAGCTCAACAGACCGGGGAGTTCAGCACCGAGCATCATCATCTCCCGGCAACCCGATCCAGTGACACGGTGCTGGGCCGAATGGATGGAGAACGGCCATGGTCTGTCAGGATCCGCTCTTCGGACCGCGCTGTTTCTGCCGGGGGTGTCGTCTGGACCGACGCCGCTTTTCACCTTCGGTCGGTCGTCCCTTCTGCGGCGGTTTCTTGCGCGGCGCCGGCCGCTTGTAATTCCAGACCAGCTGATCATCCTCGGGAAAGGTGCTGGGAATCTTCTGCCCCAGGTATTCCTCGATGTCGGCCAGGTAAAAAACCAGCTCTTCATCAGCCAGGGTGATCGCCTTCCCCATTGCTCCGGCACGCGCGGTCCGACCGATGCGATGAACATAATCTTCCGGATCCTGTGGGAGATCGTAATTGATCACGTGGCTGACATCCTCGACATGGATGCCGCGGGAGGCGACATCGGTCGCAACCAGGAAATTCAACCGGCCGGCCTTGAAATCGTCAAGGATACGCATCCGTTTGCGCTGCACGATGTCACCGGAAATAACTGCCGCCTTGCAGTCGTTGGCCTTGAGCTTGTCGGCCAGATGTTCGGCCTCGCGCTTGGTATTGACAAACAACAGGGTGCGCTGCGGCTTTTCCTGCCGGATCAGCCCCAGCAGCAGGGGGAATTTCTCCCGGCGGGTGACATGATAGAGGATCTGCTCAACCCGGTCGGCGGTCATCTTCTCGGGCTCGATGCGGACCTTTTCGGCAATATCCATGAACTCGTAGGCCAGTTCCATCACCCGCTGGCTGAGGGTCGCCGAAAAGAGCATGGTCTGGCGCTTTTCATAGGACGGCAGCTTGCGCAACAGAAAACGCAGGTCCCGGATGAAGCCCATGTCAAACATCCGGTCGGCCTCGTCGATGATCACTGCCTCGATGCGGTCGAGGGCAAAGACCTTCTGTTTGTAGTAATCGATCAGACGCCCCGGTGTCGCCACAATCACGTCGACGCCGTTGCGCAGCGCCTGGCGCTGTTTTTCATAATCGACGCCGCCGAAAATCGGCTGCACCTTGAACGGACAACCGCTGCCGAGCCCTTCGGCATCGGCGCAGATCTGCACCACCAGCTCCCGGGTCGGGGCGATGATCAGGGCGCGCGGGTTGGCGGTGGTCCGTCCCCCGCTGCGCAGCAGACGGGTAAAGAGCGAGATCAGGAAGGCGGCAGTCTTGCCGGTGCCGGTCTGGGCCTGGGCTGCGACATCCTTGCCGGCCAGCGCCAGCGGGATGGACTGTTCCTGCACCGGGGTCAGTTCGCTGAAACCGACAGCGTTGATCCCCTGCAGCACTTCGGCCGGCAGGTCGAGTTCGGTAAATTTCATAAGCTCCTGGTTCCGGATGTTGCGGATCACCGCGACTGCGGGATCTGGCATCCTGTTGATGAACGTGCCCGCCATGCATGGCGGGATTTGCGAAACCCGGTCGATAAAATCGCTCCCGGATAAATTCTCAGCAGGGTGTCGAAAAAATCATTCCCGGGCTGAGCAAAAATGTCAAATCTCGACGCCGATGGCATCGGCGACGGTATGTATATCCTTGTCTCCGCGACCGGAGAGGCAGACCACCAGCACCTGGTCCCTGCCAAGCTGCGGGGCCAGCTTGACCACATGGGCGATGGCGTGGGCACTCTCCAGTGCCGGAATGATTCCTTCAAGCCGGGTCAGGGTCTGAAACGCCGCCAACGCCTCGTCATCCCGAATCGAGACATATTCGGCCCGGCCGATATCATGCAGGTGGGCATGCTCGGGGCCGACGCCCGGATAATCAAGACCGGCGGAAATAGAGTGGGCATGCTCGATCTGCCCATCTTCATCCTGCAGCAGATAGGTCTTGTTGCCGTGCAGCACTCCGACCTCACCGGCACCGATGGACGCGGCGTGCCTGCCGCTGTCGATACCGAGTCCGGCCGCCTCGACCCCGATCAGGCGCACCTTTTCATCCGCAATAAAGGGATAGAACATGCCCATGGCGTTGGAGCCGCCACCGATGCAGGCCACCGCCGCGTCGGGCAGTCGGCCCTCGATTTCGAGAATCTGGCGACGGGTCTCGCGGCCGATCACCGCCTGGAAATCGCGCACCATTTCCGGGTAGGGATGCGGCCCGGCCACGGTACCGATAACGTAGAAGGTATCACGCACGTGGGTGACCCAGTGGCGCAGGGCGTCATTCATCGCGTCCTTGAGGGTGGCCGTGCCGCTGGTCACCCCGTGAACCTCGGCGCCGAGCAGTTTCATGCGAAACACGTTCAATGCCTGGCGGCGGATATCCTCGGTCCCCATGAAAACCTGGCATTCGAGCCCGAACAGGGCAGCGACCGTGGCGGTGGCGACGCCGTGCTGACCGGCGCCGGTTTCGGCGATCACCTTCTTTTTGCCCATCCGCCGTGCCAGCAGTGCCTGGCCGACGGTATTGTTGACCTTGTGGGCCCCGGTATGGTTAAGGTCTTCACGCTTCAGGTAGATTTTCGCCCCGCCGAGGTGCTCCGTCAAGCGCCGGGCGAAATAAAGCGGGCTGGGACGGCCGACATAATGGCGCAGGTAATAGTCAAGTTCGCGCTGAAAGGAGGAGTCCGCCTGCGCCTTGCGATAGGCCTCCTCCAGTTCCTGAATCGCCGGCATCAGGGTTTCGGCAACATAGCGACCGCCGAAAATACCGAAGTGCCCCTGGTTGTCTGGATAATTGTAGCTCACTCTCACATCTCCCGCCGGGGAGGCGAATTCATCCCCCGGCTCTCTCTCCGGACAGCTCTGATAAAGGCTGCAACCCTGGCCGGATCCTTGATTCCCGGCGCCGACTCGACTCCGCTGGAAACGTCGACGGCATAGGGTCCGACACAACGCACGGCGTCGGCAACATTGTCCGGTGTCAACCCACCGGCCAGGATCAGCGGCCGGCGACCCGCCAGCTCCGCCGCCAGCTGCCAGTTGAAACTGCGTCCGCTGCCACCATAGCACTCCGGGTCCCAGGCATCGAGCAGCAACGCCGAAACCTGGTAGGAGCCCGCCTGTTCAAGTGTGGCCGCGTTTCGTACCCGCAAAGCCTTGATCACCTTCACCCCGTCCAGGCGACAGGCTTCCGGCGGCTCGTCGCCATGGAGCTGAACGGCATCCAGCCCGCAGGCCGTCACCGTTTCATGAATCGTCTGCGGGTCGGCATTGACAAACAGGCCGACCAGGGTGATGAAGGGTGGCAGCCCGGCAACAATCCTCTGCGCCTGCTCGATGCTGACACAGCGCGGGCTGTCCTCGAAGAAGACCAGTCCGAGCGCGTCGGCACCACAGGCAATGGCATGCTCGCCATCCTCGCGCCGGGTGATACCGCAGATTTTGACCCGAACCGTCAACGCAGCTCCTAACCGATCTTCGGCAGCGCCGCGAGCGATTCCCTGATCGCCTCGGCCGGATAGGAGTAATCCTCCAGTGCGCCGGAGAAGTAGGCGTCGTAGGCGGCCATATCAACATGGCCGTGACCGGAGAGGTTGAACAGGATGGTCCGTTCCCTGCCCTCCTCTTTCGCCTTGAGGGCCTCGACGACAGCGGCCCGGATGGCGTGTGATGACTCCGGCGCCGGAATGATGCCCTCGGCGCGGGTGAACTGCACCGCGGCCTCGAAACAACCGGTCTGACCAAACGCCTGTGCCTCGATCACGCCGGCGTCCAGCAGTTGCGACACCAGCGGAGCGGCACCGTGGTAACGCAGCCCGCCGGCATGGATCCCCGGCGGCATGAAATCGTGGCCGAGGGTGTACATCCGGGAAATCGGCGCCATCTTGGCGGTGTCGCCGTAATCGAATTCGTAGACCCCCTTGGTCAGGGTCGGGCAGGACTGGGGCTCGGCCGCCAGCAGACGTACCTCCTTGCCGGCCGCCTTGTCGGCCACAAACGGAAAAGCAAGCCCGGCGAAATTGGACCCGCCGCCATGGCAGCCGATGACAACATCGGGATAGTCGCCGACCAGCGCCAGCTGTTCCTTGGCTTCCAGGCCGATCACCGACTGATGCAGACAGACATGGTTGAGGACGCTGCCGAGGGCATAGCGGGTGTTCTCGTGGGTCACCGCATCCTCCACCGCCTCGCTGATGGCGATTCCCAGCGAACCGTTGCTGTCGGGATGCTGTTCGAGAATCGCCCGGCCGGCATCGGTCTGGTCCGAGGGCGAGGGAATGACATTGGCTCCCCAGAGCTGCATCATGCTCTTGCGGTAGGGTTTCTGGTTGAAGGAGACCTTGACCATGTAGACGGTGCATTCCAGGCCGAACATCTGGCAGGCCAGGGCGATCGACGACCCCCACTGCCCGGCGCCGGTCTCGCTGGCAATCCTTTTGGTCCCGGCCAGCTTGTTGTAATAGGCCTGGGGAACGGCGGTATTCGGCTTATGACTGCCGGCCGGGGAAACCCCTTCGTACTTGTAGTAAATCTTCGCCGGGGTACCGAGAACCTTTTCCAAACGCCGGGCGCGGAACAGCGGCGAAGGACGCCAGAGACGGTAGATGTCCAGAACCTGTTCGGGGATCTTGATCCAGCGCTCGCTGGAAACTTCCTGTTCGATCAGTCCCATGGGAAACAGCGGCAGCAGATCGTCCGGGGTCACCGGCTGCAGGGTGCCGGGATGAATCACCGGTGCCATCGGGCCCGGCAGATCGGGAATGACATTGTACCAGCTGGTCGGAATACGGTCTTCCGGAAGAAGAATCTTGGTTACCTCAGACATGACTACCTCCCTGGAGTTCGGCCAGCTTGGCCGGAATATCAGTTTCACGCATCAGGCTCTCACCGATCAGAAACGCGCGCGCCCCGGCCCGCTGCAGGCGCTCGATATCCGCCCGCGTGTGCAGTCCGCTCTCGGCAACCGGCAGCGCCTCCGGCGGCAGCAGCGGCAGCAGCCGCTCAGTGGTCGCCAGATCCGTGGTAAAGGTTTTCAGGTTGCGGTTGTTGATCCCGAACAGCGGCGCGGCAACCCGGAAACTTTTTGCAATTTCAGTCTCATCATGCACTTCGAGCAGCACATCAAGGCCGAGTTCAGCCGCTTCGGCGGCAAAATCCTCCAGCTGGGCCGACTCAAGGGCGGCGGCTATCAGCAGAACGGCATCGGCACCGGCCGCCCGCGCCTCAAAAAGCTGATAGCGGTCAATCATAAAATCCTTGCGCAGCAACGGCAGCGAAACCTGATCCCGGACCTGTTGCAGGTAAGCAAGATCACCGTAGAAGAACTCCCGGTCGGTCAACACCGACAGGCAGGTCGCACCACCGTCCCGGTAGTCACCGGCGATCCTGACGGGATCGAAATCGGCGCGGATGATTCCCCGCGAGGGAGACCCCTTCTTCACCTCGGCGATAATGGCGGTGCCAGTTTCACTGCGGGACGAAAGAGCGGCGGCAAAGCCGCGCGTCGGTTCGAGATCGCGACAGCGGGCCCGGTACTCGGAGAGCGGCATCCGGGCAACCGCATCGGCGACCTCCTGCTGTTTATGACACAGAATTTTGTCCAGAATCGACATCCGTTGCAACTCACTCAGGCGGGGATCAGACCCGGTTGGTCAGTTCGACCAGGGCATCCAGACAGGCAAGAGCCCGTCCCTCGTCAATAGCAGTCGCGGCCCGGGACAGCCCCGTCAGGGGATTCTCGGCAGCGCCTGCGGCCACCAGGGCATAAGCGGCATTGAGCAGCACCACATCCCGTTTCGGGCCTGTTTCACCGGCAAGAACAGCGCGGACAATGGCCGCATTACATGCGGCATCGCCACCCTGCAGGTCACTCAACGAACAGGTTTCCAGGCCGAAACTGCGTGGATCGATGAGTCCCATCTCCACCTTGCCGTCGGCAATCGCGGCCACCCGGGTCGGCCCGGTCAGAGTGATCTCATCCATACCGTCACTGCCATGGACAACGAACCCGCGTCGACAGCCCAGTCCGCAAAGGACTTCCGCCAACGACGCGACCAGATCTTCGCGAAAAACCCCGAGGACCTGGCAATCGGCACCCGCCGGATTGGTCAAGGGTCCGAGAATATTGAAAATAGTCCGGATGCCGATCTCGCGGCGCGGGCCGATAGCATGTTTCATCGCTCCGTGCAGGGCCGGAGCGAAGAGGAAACCGACACCGACCTGTTCGATGGCGGCGGCAACCTGATCCGGGGTGACATCAAGATTGACGCCGAGAGCCTCAAGCACGTCGGCACTGCCGCAGGCCGATGAGATGCTGCGATTACCGTGTTTGGCGACCTTGACGCCACAGGCGGCGACGACAAAGGCGACCGTGGTCGAAATGTTGAAGCTGCGCGTACCGCTGCCGCCGGTGCCGCAGGTATCGAGAATCGACTCCCGGTCAAGATTGATCTCGTCGCGATCGATATCCAGGGTCCGGCCGACCCGGATCGGGGTGGCGTGATCCCGCATCACCCGCGCGGCACCGCGGATTTCTTCGACTGTCTCGCCCTTGATGCGCAGGGCGGTGATCAGCGCGCCGATCTGGGCCGGGGTCGCCTCCCCGCCCATGACCTGGTTCATCACCTCGATCATTTCCGCTTCACTCAGGTTCTGTCCTTCGACCAGTTTGGCGATCGCCTGTTTGATCATGCCGCCCCCTTTTCCGAAGCCAGGGCTCCGGGGGTGAAGTTGAGGAAGTTGCGCAACAGCTGCTTGCCGGCGCTGGTCAGAATCGATTCCGGATGGAACTGGACACCCCAGACCGGCAGCTGTCGATGTCGCAGGCCCATGATGGTACCGTCCGCGGTCCAGGCGGTGACCTCAAGGCAGTCGGGCAGGCTTTCCCGCTCGACAATCAGCGAATGATAGCGAGTGGCGACAAAAGGGTTGTCGAGGCCGGCAAACAGCCCGCGTCCGTCATGTTCGACGGGACTGGTCTTGCCATGCATCAGCGAGGCGGCGGCAACCACTTTGCCGCCGAACGCCTGACCGATCGATTGATGTCCGAGACAGACGCCGAGCAGTGGAATCCGGCCGGCCAGTTGCTGCACCGCGGCCACCGAAATTCCCGCTTCGTTGGGAGTACAGGGGCCGGGGGAGATGACCAGGTGATCCGGAGCCAGCCGTTCGATGTCGGCAATACTGATCCGGTCATTGCGATGGACCTCGACCTCGGCGCCGAGTTCACCGAAATACTGAACCAGGTTATAGGTGAACGAATCGTAGTTGTCGATCATCAACAACATCTCAATCGAGCCCCTCCCGGGCCATGGCAATGGCTTTGAAAACCCCCATCGCCTTGTTCAGGGTTTCCTGGTATTCCATCTGCGGATCGGAATCAGCGACGATCCCGGCGCCGGCCTGCAGGTGGATGCGACCATCATGAGCGACCAGGGTGCGGATCGCGATGGCGGTATCCATATTGCCGGAGAAACTGAAATAACCGACGGCCCCGCCGTAGATCTCGCGGCGTGCCGGTTCCAGCTCATCAATAATTTCCATGGCGCGGATCTTGGGCGCACCGGAGAGCGTGCCGGCGGGAAAGGTGGCGCGGAAGACATCGAAACAATCCTTGTCGGCATCGACTTCGCCGCGCACATTGGACACGATGTGCATGACATGGGAATAGCGCTCGATGACCTTCAGCTCACTGACCTCAACCGTTCCGGTGCGGCAGACCCGCCCGAGGTCGTTGCGGCCCAGATCGACCAGCATGATGTGTTCAGCACACTCCTTGGCATCGGCCAGAAGATCCGCCTCCAGCGCCAGATCCTCCTCGCGCGTCGCTCCCCGCGGCCGGGTACCGGCAATCGGACGCACCTCGACCCGACTCCCCTCCTTGCGCACCAGAACCTCGGGCGAGGCACCGATCACCTGGGTTTCGCCGAAACGGAGAAAAAACATGTAGGGCGACGGGTTCAGCGTCCGCAGGGCACGGTAGACATCAAAGGGGTCGGCACCGAGTTCACCGGAAAATCGCTGCGAAAGCACCACCTGGAAAATATCACCGGCCCGGACGTATTCCTTGCAACGGACAACCGCCTGTTTGAACTGGTCGGGGGTGAAGTTGGGCTGCAACTCCCCATCAGCGATGACCGGGACGTTCATACCGCGGCGATCAATCGGCCGACGGAGTTGAGCGATCATCTCCTCGACGCTGGCCACGCCCCTTCTGTAGGCGAGTTCAGGGTCTTCGTCCGCCTGCAGATGGACGTTGCAGACGACTTTGATCTTCTGCCGCACATTATCGAAGATCAACAACCGCTCGGTGAGCAGGAAGCAACTGTCCCAGGCATCGATCCGGCGCGGATTGTGATCGGGAAGAGTCTCGACGAAACGAACCATGTCGTAACCGAGGTAGCCGACGGCACCACCGCAGAAACGGGGCAGTCCCGGCAGTTCCACCGCCCGGTACTCAGCCATCAGGCGCTGCAGTTCAGCCAGCGGATCGTCACTTTCGCCACTGCGCAGCACCCGGTCTCCGGAGCAGACCTCAAAATAGTGGTCCCGGCTGCGGAACACCCGCCCCGGACCGCTGCCGAGAAAGGAATACCGCGCCCACTTTTCGCCGCCCTCGATACTTTCGAGCAGAAAAGCGGTCTGCCCGTCGTCGATCTTGCGAAACGCGGACACCGGAGTTTCCATATCCGCCAGGATTTCGCGGTAAACCGGAATCAGGTTGCCGGTTGCTGACAAGGCCTGGAATTCTTCACAGGTAGGATAAAACATGCGGTCTCCGGGAGGGGCGATAAGTCGGTCATCATTAGCACGGAGACCCCTGAATCGTCAAGTTTGCGCCGGACAAAAGACAAAAAAAGGGGCAGGTATTATCCCTGCCCCCGGTTGCACAAAAAACTGTAAAATTCAGTCTTTATTCTTTTCCTCGGTCGCGTCATCATCGGCGCCGGCTTCAGCCGCGGGCTCCTCAGCGGCTTCTTCCTCGACAGGGACCTCCTCGGTCGAAGCTTCCTCCGTCGTGGTTTCCTCAACAGCCGGAGTCTCAACCTCGGGTTCCGCCTTCTTGGCAGCCTTCTTCTTTTTCGGCTTGATCGTCAGTTCCTCTTCGACCAGTTCAATGATCGACATCGAGGCATTGTCTCCCGAGCGATGTCCAAGCTTGATGATACGGGTATAGCCGCCGGGACGTTCCTGATAGCGGGGCGCAATCTGTTCGAAGAGCTTGGCGACCACCTTTTTGTCCTGAATCACCTGCAGGACCTGGCGACGGGCGTGCAGGGTGCCGCGCTTGCCGAGAGTAATCATCTTTTCGGCCAGCTTGCGCAGTTCCTTGGCACGGGCATCGGTTGTGGTGATTTTCTCGTGCTGAAGCAGCGAGGTTACCATATTGCGAAGCATTGCCTTGCGGTGACTGCTGTTGCGACCGAGGCGTCTTCCTGCTTTACGATGGCGCATGATCTCTAAATCCTTTCTAACAGTTCGACGGACGGTCTATTCTTCGTCAGCCTGCTTCTGCAAAATTTTCAGATATTCCGGATCGGGGAAATTCTCAAGAACCATTCCCAGGCCAAGTCCCATTTCGGCAAGGATATCCTTGATTTCATTGAGGGACTTGCGGCCGAAATTCTGGGTTTTCAACATTTCGGCTTCACTGCGCTGAACCAGGTCGCCAATCAGACGGATATTGGCGTTCTTCAGGCAGTTGGCGCTGCGCACCGAGAGTTCAAGCTCATCGACAGTCCGGTAGAGGTTCTCGTTGATCCGGCGACTCTCTTCTGTCTCCTCACTCTCCTCCGGCTCCTGCTCCTCATCGAAATTGATGAAAATCTGCAGCTGCTCCTTAAGGATCTTGGCTGCATAAGCCACGGCATCATCGGGGCGGACACTTCCATCCGACCAGACTTCAAGCGTCAACTTGTCATAATCGGTGATCTGGCCGACACGGGCGTTGGTCACGTTGAAGTTGACCTTGCGCAACGGCGAAAAAAGTGAATCGATCGGAATGGTCCCGACCGGGGCCTTCTCATCGCGGTTACGCTCCGCCGGCACATACCCTTTGCCGAGCTTGACCACCATATCGATCTCAACATCAGCCTCCTTGGAACAGGTGGCAATATGATGATCGGGATTGAGAACCTCGACCTGCGAATCAGTAATGATATCAGCAGCGGTAATCTCCCCGGCGCCCTTTTTCACAATCCGCACGTTGCGGCTGTCACTGCCATGCAGCTTCAGCAACACGCCCTTGAGATTGAGAATAACATCCGTGACATCCTCGGTCACACCGGGGATGGTGGAGAATTCATGGAGAACACCCTTGATTCGCACCGAACTGATGGCCGCACCCTGCAGGGAAGAGAGCAACACCCGGCGCAGAGAATTGCCGAGAGTGGTACCGAATCCGCGCTCAAAAGGCTCGGCGTAGAACTTGCCGTAGGTGTCCGTCAGGGTATCCGCTTCGACCTGGAGGCGCTTGGGCTTGATCAGATCTCTCCAGTTTTTATACATGCGTTTCCCTCCACGTTCAGGCCAGCAGCCTGATATCACGTTGAATTATTTGGAGTACAGTTCGACAATCAGGCGTTCATTGAAAGCCGGGGTCGTCATCTCTTCGCGAACCGGGAGGGTCTTGACCGTCCCTTTGAAACCGGCCCGATCAAGCTCCACCCAGGACGGAACGCCACGTCGCATCACGCCGTCAAGCGCTTCATTGATACGCACAACTTCGCGGCTCTTTTCACGCAGGGTGATCTCGTCCCCGGGACGAACCAGATAGGACGGGATATTGACCTTACGCCCGTTCACCAGGAAATGTCCGTGACGCACCAACTGCCGGGCCTCATTGCGCGACGAAGCAAACCCGAGGCGATAGACCATGCTGTCAAGACGGCGTTCCAGCAGCACCAGCAGGTTTTCACCGGTGACGCCTTTCATCTGGTCCGCTTTCTTGAAATAGGACCGGAACTGCTTCTCCAGCAGACCGTAGGTACGTTTAACCCGCTGCTTCTCGCGCAGCTGAGTGCCATAGTCGGAGACCTTGATGCGGCCCTGGCCATGCTGGCCGGGAGCGTAATTACGTCTCTCGATAGCGCATTTGTCGGTATAGCACCTGTCCCCCTTGAGGAACAGTTTCATGTTTTCTCGCCGGCACTGACGGCAGACGGAACCAGTATATCTAGCCAACGTTCGTCCTCCTCTACTTAGACTCTACGACGTTTGGGGGGACGGCAGCCATTGTGCGGAATCGGCGTAACGTCCTTGATCATGGTCACGGTCAACCCCGCGGCAGAGATCGCACGCAGAGCGGATTCACGACCGGAACCCGGCCCCTTGACACGAACTTCAACGCTGCGCATGCCATGGTCCTGAGCCGTTTTGGCAGCTCGTTCGGCAGCAACCTGAGCGGCAAAAGGAGTGCTTTTGCGCGACCCACGAAAACCGGAACCTCCGGCCGTGGCCCAGGAAATAACGTTACCGGCGACATCGGTAAAGGTAACGATCGTGTTGTTGAAGGTCGCCTGGATATGCGCGATACCCGTGGCCACATTCTTCTTTTCGACTTTTTTTCTGCTTGTACGCTTCCCTGGCTTAGCCATGGTTCCTCCGCATTATTTCTTCTTACCGGCGACAGTTTTGCGCGGTCCCTTGCGGGTCCGGGCATTGGTCTTGGTTTTCTGACCGCGCACCGGCAGACCTCGGCGATGACGCAGGCCCCGATAGCAACCGAGGTCCATGAGACGCTTGATGTTCATGGTCACATCACGCCTCAGATCGCCTTCGACCTTACAGTCATTGTCAATGATGGACCGAATCTGGCCAACCTCACTCTCGGTCAGATCATCAGAGCGGGTGTTGGGATCAACACCGGCTTTGTTGAGAATCTGCTGGGACGTTGAACGTCCGATTCCGTAGATGTAGGTCAGCGCAATTTCAATCCGCTTGTTTCTCGGCAAATCAATACCAGCTATACGTGCCAATTGTCTGCTCCTTTAATCCCTTAGCCCTGTCTCTGCTTATGCTTGGGGTTTTCGCAAATGATGCGAACCACACCCTTGCGCTTGATGACCTTGCATTTGTCGCAGATTTTTTTGACCGAAGCTCGAACTTTCATGGTCCGTTCCTTTAACGTTCTTCCTGGTTATCGTGAATCCGGGCAGGCTGTCGACCTCAGACCCGGGTCAATATTTCCGGCCCATTGGCCGTAATGGCCACGGTATGTTCAAAGTGGGCCGAATCAGCACCATCGATGGTCACCGCGGTCCAGCCGTCCTCAAGCACGCTGACACCGGGTTTCCCGGCATTGATCATCGGTTCGATCGCCAGCACCATCCCCTCCTTGAGCTTTGGCCCCTGGTGGGGACGGCCGAAGTTGGGTACCTGCGGCGACTCATGCAGTTTCTGCCCGATTCCGTGGCCGACAAATTCACGGACAACGCTGAATCCCAGCGGCTCTACAGTGGCCTGAACGGCATGGGAGATATCTCCCAATCGCTGTTCAACCAACGCCTGACTGATCCCGGCATCAAGGGATCGCGCGGTCACCTCCAGCAATCGTTGGCGATGCGCACTGACCTTCCCAACCGGCACAGTCATCGCCGAGTCACCGTAATAACCCTTGTAAAGCACCCCGAAGTCGATACTGAGGATATCCCCTTCCTGCAACGGAACATCATCAGGGAACCCATGCACGACTTTATTATTGGGCGATGCACAAATCGAAAAAGGAAAACCGCCATAACCCTTAAAGGCTGGCAAGGCCTTCCTTTTCCGGCATTCTTTCTCAGCGAGACAATCAAGCTCGCCGGTGGTCACTCCCGGCTGAATCCGTTCTTTAAGCAGTGCGAGTATTTCTCCGACCATCTGCCCGGCAACACGCATCCGGTCGATTTCCTGCCTCGACTTCAGAACAATCAATTCAGCCTTCCAGAAGAGCGGCGCGAATATCTGACTGAACGACAGCGATATCCTGCATTCCGTCAATCGCCGCCAACAAACCATCCCGCTGGTAATAAGAAACCAATGGTGCGGTCTGTTCCTGATAAACCTTCATTCGATTACGAATCGTCTCTTCGCGGTCATCATCCCGCTGATACAATTCGCCTCCGCAGGCATCACAAACACCGGCGGTCCCGGGTGGGTCGAAACGGAGATGGAAACCCTTTCCACAGCTGCGACAGGTACGACGTCCGGTCAGACGTTCAACCAATGCCTCGATGTCGACCTCAAGCGAGATGACCGCCTGCAGTTCCTTGCCCAGTTCAGCCAGAGTGCTCTTCAAAGCATCAGCCTGCGGAACGGTACGAGGGAAACCATCCAGAATAAAACCCTTTCCACAGTCCGCTTCCTGGAGTCGGTCCCGAACAATTCCGATAACAACCTCATCAGGAACCAGTGCGCCTGAATCCATGCACGCCTTGGCCTTGAGTCCCATCTCGGTACCCGCCTTGACGGCGGCGCGCAACATATCACCGGTCGAAATCTGCGGAATACCGAAGTGCTCGATCAGCAGTTTCGCCTGGGTGCCTTTTCCGGCCCCGGGAGGGCCGAGCAATATCAGATTCACCTTACCCTCCAGCTAGCCACGACGACCCTTAAGAGAAACACCCTTCATGAACCCCTCATAGGAGCGCGATATCAGGTGAGACTCGATCTGCGAAGCAGTATCCATCCCGACTCCGACAATAATCAGCAACGAAGTCCCGCCGAAGTAAAAGGGAACATTCAGGTTGCTGATCAGCAATGTCGGCAGAACACAGACGGCTGACACATAGATCGCACCAGCAAATGTTATCCGCCCGAGAACGGTATCGATATACTCCGCAGTCGCCGATCCGGGACGAATCCCGGGAACAAAACCACCCTGCTTCTTGATATTGTCCGCCACATCAACCGGGTTGAAGGTGACAGCCGTGTAGAAATAACAGAAGAAGATGATAAATGCAACGTAAAACAGATTGTACAGCCAGTGGCTCGGCGTCATCATCGAGGCAATCTTCTGAACCCAGGGCACATCGACCAGGTTGGCGACAGTCGCCGGAAACATGATGATGGAACTGGCGAAGATCGGCGGGATAACCCCGCTCATGTTGATCTTCAGGGGCAGGTGGCTGGTCTGCCCGCCGACATTGCGCATGCCGACCACCCGTTTGGCATAATGAATCGGTATCCGCCGCTGTGCCCGTTCCATGTAGATAATAGCCCACACGGCCAGAGCCATGATGATCAGGATCAGCAGAGAGATGAACAGAGTGATTTCACCCGTTTTCATCAACCGCACCGAGTTGACCAGCGCGCTCGGCATATTGGCGACGATGCCGGCAAAGATGATCAGCGAAATACCGTTGCCGATCCCACGCTCGGTAATCTGCTCACCCAGCCACATGATAAAAGCGGTACCGGCTGTCAAGGTGATGACCGTGAGCAAGATGAAACCGGTTCCGGGGTTGGGTACAACCGGCTCACCAGCCGGACCGGTCATGGTCTGCAGGCCGATGGCAATGCCGCTGCCCTGAATCACCGAAAGGATGATGGTCCCGTAACGGGTCCACTTGGTGATTGTTTTGCGTCCCTGTTCCCCTTCCTTGGCCAATCTTTCGACAGGTTCAAAGACCACAGTCAGCAACTGCAGAATAATCGATGCCGAGATATACGGCATGATTCCCAGGGCAAAAACCGTCATCCGTTTCAAGGCGCCGCCGGTAAAGGCACTGACCAGCCCCAGCAACGTTCCTTGCGTCCCCTCGAAGAACTTCGCCAGCACGCTGGCATCGATACCGGGGGTCGGCACATGACAACCGACACGGTAGACGGCGAGCATGCCCAGGGTAAAGAGGATGCGACGTCGCAGTTCAGGTATGGAGAAGATATTCTGGATGAAGGCGAACAATTTAGAGGACCTCGGCTTTTCCGCCGGCAGCCTCGATCTTCTCGGCGGCCGACCTGCTGAATTTGTGAGCCTGGACGGTCAGAGCCTTGCTCAGCTCACCGTCACCGAGAATCTTGACCCCGTCGCCGACCTTGTTGATCAGCCCGGCTTTGCCGAGAGCTGCCACGTCAACAACACTTCCGACCTCGAACAACTCGAGATCACGCAGATTGACGAGGGCATAGACCTTCTTCGTCAGCGGGGTGAAGCCACGTTTCGGCAGACGCCGTTGCATCGGCATCTGGCCACCCTCGAACCCGGGCTTGACACCACCGCCGGAACGGGCATTCTGGCCCTTATGTCCCCTGCCGGATGTCTTGCCGGTACCCGACCCGGGGCCGCGACCAATCCGTTTTCTATTTTTTGTCGAACCGATTGCCGGTTTGAGATTGCTCAAATCCATGGTACCCATCCCTTGTCGGCTTACTCGGCCACCGAGACCATGTGCGAGACCTTGTTGATCATCCCGCGAATCTCAGGCGTATCCTTGAGCACGACCGTCTTGTTGAGCTTGGTCAGACCCATCCCCTTGAGTACTTTACTGAAGTACTCAGGGCGTCCGATGGGGCTTCGTTTCAAAGTGACTTTCAATTCACTGGCCATCTTGGATATCTCCTGCTGTGCCGCCTACTCGTCGGCGGTAATGCCGCGGCGGGCCAGAATGGTCTCTGGGCTCTTGAGCTGCTGCAGAGCATTAAGGGTCGCCTTGACCACGTTGTGCGGATTGTTCGAGCCCAGGCACTTGGAGAGAATATCGCCAACCCCGGCCGCTTCCAGAACTGCACGGACAGGACCACCGGCAATAACCCCGGTACCTTCCGAAGCGGTCTTCAGCAGCACCCGCCCGGCTCCATACTTGCCGATAACGTCATAAGGCACCGTCTTGCCCTTGAGCGGAACGGTGATCATGCTCTTCTTGGCCTTTTCAACACCCTTGCGAATCGCCTCGGGCACTTCACGGGCCTTACCAAGCCCGAAGCCGACTGAGCCTTTTCCATCACCGACCACAACCAGTGCAGAGAAACTGAAACGTCGGCCACCTTTGACGACCTTCGAACAGCGATTGATATCAATCACGCGGTCGGTCAATTCCATTTCGTTCGGATCATTGCGCAGCAAGGATCTCCTCCTTCAGCTAAAACGACAGGCCGGCTTCCCGAGCCGCGTCGGCAAGGGCCTTGACCCGGCCATGATACAGAAAGCCATTGCGGTCAAATACCACTTGTTTGATATCCTGGGCGATTGCCCTCTTGGCGATGGCGACACCAACCGCCTTGGCGGCATCGACGTTCCCGGTCCCCTGCAGCTCCGCGCCGACATCTTTGTTGACGGTCGAGGCGGACACCAGGGTGCGGTTGTTGACATCGTCGATCACCTGCACGTAAATGTGGCGGGCGCTGCGAAAAACACTCAATCGCGGGCGTTCCGCGGTGCCCCGCACCTTGTTGCGAACACGAACCTGCCGCTTGAGTCGGGATTGGCGCCGTTTTTCTGCGTTGTTCACGGTCTGACTCCTTACCCTGTTGCGGGTTATTTCTTACCGGCCTTACCCGCCTTGCGGATAATGCGTTCGTCTGCATACTTGATACCCTTGCCCTTGTAGGGCTCGGGCTCACGGAACGAGCGGATCTTGGCGGCTGTAGAGCCGACCAGTTCCTTGTCGATCCCGCGAACGAAAACCTTGGTCTGCTTCTCAACCTCTGCGGTGATTCCGTCCGGCAGAGTAAACTCAACCGGATGAGAAAAACCGAGAGACAGGTTGAGAACATTGCCTTTCAGATCCGCACGGTAGCCGACACCGTTGATTTCGAGAATCTTTTCAAAGCCCTTGGTCACCCCTTCCACCATATTGGCGATCAGGGAACGGGTCAGGCCCTGCATGGCCGTCCCCTTGGCGCTTTCACCCAGCTTGACCAGGATCTCTTCGGCACCGACTTCGACACTGACGTCCTGGTGCACGCTGCGGCTCAGTTTGCCCTTGGGCCCTTCAACGTTGATGACCGCCCCGGAGAGGGCAACCTTGACGCCGGAAGGTATGCTGATGGGTTTCTTCCCGATTCGAGACATCCGAAACTCTCCTTTAATGCCTACCAGATGGTGCAGATCAGCTCGCCGCCGATTTCCGCTCCACGCGCGGCCACATCGCCCATCACCCCCTGCGAGGTGGACAGGATGGCACAGCCGAGGCCGTTTTTAACCTGGGGGATCTCGTCCTTGCCGACATAGACCCGGCAACCCGGAGTCGAAACCCTCCGCAATTCATGAATGACATGCTGCTGTTCCTCATCGTACTTGAGGTAAATTCGCAGCATACCCTGCTTGGAGTCGGGGGTCTCCTTGAAATTCTTGATGTAACCCTGCTCCTTGAGCACCGTCGCGATTGCCACCTTGATTTTCGAAGACGGCATGTCAAGCTTCTGGTGCTTGGCCATTCCGGCATTACGGATGCGGGTCAGCAAATCCGCGATAGGATCTGTCATCGACATTGGCTGCTACTCCTCGAGGTGTTACCAGCTGGACTTGGTCACTCCGGGAAGTTTACCGTCGGAGGCAAGCTTCCGGAGGCAGATCCGGCACATGTTGAATTTACGATAGTAAGCACGGGGACGACCGCAGAGGGGACAGCGATTGTACTCCCGAACCTTGAACTTTTTCGGCCGTTTGGCCTTGATGATCATGGATTTCTTAGCCACGTTGTTCCTCCGCCCTAGCCTTTACGGAACGGCATGCCGAGTTCACGCAGCAGCGCACGGCCATGCTCATCGTTTTTGGCAGTAGTGACAATGGTAATGTTCAGCCCCTTGACCTTATCGATCTTATCGAGATCAATCTCAGGGAAAATGATCTGTTCCTTGATGCCGAGAGTGTAGTTACCACGACCATCAAATGCCTTGGGAGAAATTCCCTTGAAATCACGAACCCGAGGCAGAGCGACATTGATCAGGCGATCAAGAAACTCGTAGGCCCGTTCACGGCGCAGCGTCACGGCAGCACCGATCGGCATCCCTTCGCGCAACTTGAACTGGGCGATGGACTTCTTGGCCTTGGTGACGATCGGTTTCTGCCCGGTCAGCAGGCCAAGTTCCTCAACAGCGGACTCCAGAACCTTGATGTTCTGAATCGCTTCGCCGAGCCCCATGTTGACAACGACCTTTTCAACCTTGGGCACTTCCATCACATTTTTAAGCCCCAGGGAATCTTTGAGGCGCGGGACCATTTCGGTCTCGTATTGCTGTTTCAATCTGGCCATGGAAAAACTCCGTTACTTATCCACGATCTCGTTGCACTTCTTGCAGAAGCGGACCTTAGCACCGTCATCAAGGACACGGACACCAGTCCGGGTCGGCTTGTTGCAGGAGGCACAGACCAACATCACGTTGGAGATGGCCAGCGGCGCTTCCTTTTCAACAATCCCCCCATCCTGATTGGTCTGGCTGGGGCGGGTGTGACGCTTGACCATGTTGAGGTTTTCCACCACAACACGATTACTGTCAGCGATGATACGCTTCACCTTGCCGGTCTTGCCTTTTTCCTTGCCGGCAATAACCATGACGGTATCATCTTTTTTAACGTGATATTTGATCGCTGCCATCGTTCACAATCTCCAAACGCTGCGAATTACAGAACTTCGGGAGCAAGAGAGACAATTTTCATGTAACGCTTGGCGCGCAACTCTCTCGCCACGGGACCGAAAATTCGTGTCCCCACCGGCTCACCGGCAGCATTGATCACCACTGCCGAGTTATTGTCAAAACGGATATAACTGCCATCCGGGCGGTTGATCTCCTTCTTCGTCCGGACAATGACGGCCTTAACCACATCGCCCTTCTTGACCTTGGAGTTCGGCATCGCCTCCTTGACGGAACAAATAATAATGTCCCCCAGACCGGCGTATTTCCGCTTGGAGCCTCCCGGAACCTTGATACAGCAGAGTTTCCGGGCACCGGAATTGTCTGCTACATCGAGCATGGACTGCATCTGGATCATCGGTGTATCTCCTCAACCTGCCTAGACGTTCTTCTCAAGGATTTCACGCACCCGCCAGCGCTTCTGCTTGGAGAGAGGACGTGTTTCCACAATCAGCACCTTGTCCCCGATTTCACAGTTGTTCTGCTCATCGTGGGCCTTACAGGTGTAACGGCGCTTGATATATTTCTTGTAAACGGGGTGCTTGACCAGGTTATCAACCTTGACAACGACGGTTTTATCCATCTTGTCACTGACCACAACCCCAACTCGGGTTTTTCGATTACCACGCTGCGTCATCTGTTTTCCTCGTCGCGTCTGTTACGCCTGCTTTTGCTGCAGAACCGTCTTGACCCGGGCGATATCCTTGCGCACCTGACCGATACGGGCGGTGTTTTCAAGGTGTCCGGTATGCAGTTGAAAGCGAAGGTTGAAGAGTTCCTGATCGAGTTCCAGAATCTTCTTCTCCAGCTCGGCAGCATCCAGTTCGCGAATCTCACTTGCCTTCATTGGAGTCCTCCCTGGTCACGAACTTGGTCCGCATCGGAAGTTTGTGGGCGCCGAGGCGCATCGCCTCGCGAGCAACCTCTTCACTGACACCCTGCATTTCGTAGAGCATGACACCGGGCTTGATCACGGCAACCCAGCTCTCCGGAGATCCCTTTCCTTTACCCATGCGGGTTTCGGCCGGTTTTTTGGTCAGCGGCTTGTCAGGAAAGGCACGAATCCAGATCTTGCCGCCACGCTTGATATAACGGGTCATCGCCCGTCGGGCAGCTTCAATCTGCCGGGATGAAAGCCAGCCGCACTCGGTCGCCTGAAGACCGAAGTCCCCGAAATTCAGGCCGGTACCTCCCTTGGCGGCTCCGTTCATGCGCCCTTTGAACTGCTTTCTATGTTTAACCTTTTTGGGCATTAACATGGTCAGGGAACTCCTCTGTTCTAAATCTTACTGAGCCTGTTCCTGGCTCAGGACCTCGCCTTTGAAGATCAGCACCTTGACACCGATGATGCCGTAGGTGGTCTTTGCCTCAGCGAAACCATAGTCGATATTGGCGCGCAGGGTATGAAGCGGAACCCGGCCCTCGCGGTACCACTCGCGGCGGCTCATTTCAGCACCGCCAAGACGACCGGAACATTCGATCTTGATGCCTTCGGCACCGAATTTGAGGGCCTGGCCAACCGATTTTTTCATCGCCCGCCGGAATGCAACCCGACGCTCAAGCTGCAGGGCGACATTTTCGGCAACCAGCTGCGCATCAACTTCCGGCTTCCGAATCTCCTGGATGTTGATGAACACCTCTTTATCAGTCAGCTTGGCAAGCTCTCTCTTCAGGGCTTCAACTTCAGAACCCTTCTTGCCGATGATGATACCCGGCCGCGCGGCAAAGATATTGATCTTGGCCTTATTGGCGGCACGCTCTAATTCGATCTTCGAGATCCCGGCATGGAACAGTCGCTTCTTGAGGTAGTCACGGAGCTTGATATCCTCATGCAGCAAGTCGGCATAGTTCGACGTTGCGAACCACTTCGACTCCCAGGTCCGGATTACTCCGAGACGAAAACCTACTGGATGAACTTTCTGGCCCAAAGTTTCACCTCCTCAACGACTACTTCACGTCCAGAACCACGGTGATATGGCTCGTCGGTTTACGGATACGGGTGGCCCGCCCCTGGGCGCGCGGAAGAAACCGCTTAAGGGCCGGACCCTGATCAACAGTGATGGTTTTAACGTACAACTGGTCAACGTCCGAAACGCCCTTCTGTTCGGCATTGGCGACCGCGGAACTGACCAGGGTCGCAACGATCCCGGCGGCTTTCTGCGGAGAGAATTTCAGGACGTTCAAGGCATCCTGCACTCCCTTGCCGCGGACCATGTCGACCACCCAACGCGCCTTCTGCGGTGACAGGCGTACATATCTTAATTTGGCTTTGGCTTCCATTGGAACCACTCCTCGCCGAATTTACTTTTTCTTTTTCTTGTCAGAACCGTGCCCGTAATAAGTCCGGGTCGGAGCGAACTCACCAAGTTTATGGCCAACCATGTTCTCGGAGACGAAGACCGGCACGAATTTGCGACCATTATGGACCGCAAAGGTGTAGCCGACGAACTCGGGGAGGATGGTGGACCGCCGGGACCAGGTTTTGATGACCTTGCGTGAATCGGGCTGCCCATCGGGGTCGATTTTACGCATCAGGCTTTCTTCAACGTAAGGTCCCTTCTTGATCGATCTTGCCATCGATATTCTCCTCTAGAATCTCATCCGCGCAGCGGAAACTTATTTCTTACGCCGCCGCACGATAAAGCGGTCGGAACGCTTGTTGGTTCGAGTCTTGTAGCCTTTGGTCGGAACACCCCAGGGAGTGACCGGATGACGACCGCCGGAGCTCTTGCCCTCACCACCACCATGGGGGTGATCAACCGGGTTCATGGCGACACCACGGGACTGCGGGCGTTTGCCGAGCCAGCGGGCACGGCCGGCCTTGCCGAGCTTGACATTCTCATGATCAAGATTACCGACCTGACCGACGGTGGCACAACAATCCTGCAGCACAAGACGGACTTCGCCCGAAGGAAGCCGCAACTGAGCGTACTTGCCTTCCTTGGCGGCGATCATGGCGTAACTACCGGCACTGCGCGCCAACTGGCCGCCTTTACCGAGCTTGAGTTCAACATTGTGAACCCAGGTACCGAGCGGTATCGAACGGATCGGCAGGGCATTGCCGGGCTTGATGTCGGCACTGCTTGAAGCAATCACTTCCTGGCCGACCTGCAATCCATTCGGAGCCAGGATATAACGCTTTTCACCGTCAGCGTAATGCAGCAGGGCGATACGCGCTGAACGATTCGGATCATACTCGACCCCGACAACCCTGGCCGGAATCTCCTTCTTGTCGCGCCGGAAATCGATGATCCGGTATTTACGCTTATGACCGCCCCCGGTATGCCGCTTGGTAATGCGACCGTTGTTGTTGCGGCCACCACTGCTTTTAAGCGGGGCCAGCAGGGACTTCTCGGGCTCCGAACGGGTAATTTCGTCGAAGTTGGCCGAGGTCATGTGACGGCGGCCGGCCGATGTCGGTTTATATTTCTTGATGCCCATTATCGCAACTCCCTATCCACTGTCTGAAGACCTAAACCCCGAAGAGATCGATTTCGTTCCCCTCGGCGAGGGTCACATAGGCCTTCTTCCAATTACTGCGCTTACCGAAATTCCGGCCGACACGCTTGACCTTACCAGCGACCAGAACCGTGTTCACTCCCTCAACCTTGACATCGAAGGCTTTTTCCACGGCCTGCTTGATCTCGATCTTGTTGGCAGTACGCGCAACCTCAAAGGCCACAACATTGCCACCCTCACGAACCATGCTGGTTTTTTCAGTAATCAAGGGGCGCTTGATGATCTGATGCAGGGGTTTCATGATGCCAACGCTCCTTCAAGCTGGGCCACGGCGGCCTCAGTCAGTACCAGGTTCGGGTACTTCATAATGTCATAAACATTGACGCCCTCTGCGCGCAAAACCTTGACACCGGGAAGATTGCGCGCCGACAGTTCGACAGTCGGCTCGGGCCGGTCGATAACCACCAGGGTCTTGCCGAGTTCGAAACGGGACAAAACCGCGGCAAAACCCTTGGTGCTGATCGTTTCGAACTTCAGTCCATTGAGAACGGTCAGCTTCTCTTCCTTGTAACGAGCGGAGAGAGCGCTTCGCAGTGCCGCTTTCTTCACCTTGCGATTAAGCTTGAAGGTGTAGTCGCGAGGGGTCGGTCCGAACACCGTACCGCCACCGACAAAGTTTGGAGCCCGCATGGTACCCTGGCGGGCATTGCCGGTCCCTTTCTGCCGATAGGGCTTCTTGCCGCCACCGGAGACTTCACTGCGACCTTTGGTCTTGGCCGTCCCCTGACGCTTCTTGGCCAACTGGTAACGAACCATATCGTGGATCAGGTAACCCTTGACGTCGTCATTGAAAACAGCATCAGCAAGGTCTCGTTCCCCGACCTCTTTTTTATCGATATCAAAAACAGTAATCTTCGCCATTATCTTTCTCCAGGAGCGACCACGCCGTTATTCGGTGGGCAGCTTGACACCGGGACGAATAGTCACAACACTGTTGCGCGACCCCGGAACGGCCCCCTTGATGAGCAGCAGATTCTGCTCGGGGCGAACATCAACGATTGCCAGGTTCTGGGTGGTGACACGCTCATTACCCATCTGACCGGCCATTTTCTTGCCCTTGAAGACCCGTGACGGCCAGGCGCTGCAACCGATGGCACCGGGAGCACGATGAAACTTGGAACCATGGCTCGAACGGCCACCGGCAAAATTCCACCGCTTCATGACACCCTGGTAGCCCTTGCCCTTGCTGGTGCCGGTGATGTCGACAATATCCCCGATCTGGAAGATGTCGGCGCAGGTCACCTCGTCACCGACATTGATACCGTCGATATCCTTGACTCGAAACTCTTTCAGGTGAGCAAACGCTCCCTTGCCGGCCTTTTTGAAATGACCCAACTCCGGCTTGTTGACCCGGTGGGCGGCCTTCGGCGCGAATCCGAGCTGTACGGCATTGTAGCCATCGCTTTCGACGGTTTTCTTCTGCAGAACAACACAGGGTCCGGCCTCAACAACAGTCACCGGCACCCGCCGCCCGTCGGCCGCGTAGATCTGGGTCATGCCCAGTTTTTTTCCCAAAATTCCCTTGATCATCGTTCGTATCCCTGATGCGACGAAAACGTTTGATTACAGCTTGATCTCGACATCGACACCCGCTGACAGGTCAAGCTTCATCAGCGCGTCGACCGTCTGCTGGGTCGGCTCAACGATGTCAAGCAACCGCTTGTGGGTACGCATCTCGAACTGTTCACGACTCTTTTTGTCGACATGCGGCCCGCGAAGAACACAGTACTTGTTGATCACGGTCGGCAACGGCACCGGCCCGGCAATCCGAGCGCCGGTCCGCTTCGCGGTATCGACGATCTCGGTAACGGACTGATCGAGCAGTTTGTGATCGTACGCCTTCAAACGAATTCTTATTTTCTGGCTCTGCATGAAACTGCTCCCTGATTACTCGATAACTTCGCTGACGACGCCGGCACCGACGGTGCGGCCGCCTTCGCGGATGGCGAAACGCAGTTCCTTGTCCATGGCGATCGGGGTGATCAGATTGATCTCCATCGCCACGTTGTCGCCAGGCATGACCATCTCGGTCCCCTCGGGGAGAGTACAGATCCCGGTCACGTCGGTGGTACGGAAGTAGAACTGCGGACGATAGCCCTTGAAGAACGGGGTGTGACGACCACCCTCTTCCTTGGTCAGAATATAGGCCTCGGCCTTGAACCTGGTGTGCGGGGTGATGCTGCCCGGCTTCGCCAGAACCTGACCGCGCTCGATCTCCTCGCGCTTCACGCCGCGCAGCAGAACACCGATGTTGTCGCCGGCCTGCCCCTGATCGAGCAGTTTGCGGAACATCTCGACGCCGGTCACGACGGTCTTGCTGGTCTCCTTCATGCCGACGATCTCGATCTCCTCGCCGACCTTGACAATCCCGCGCTCGACACGACCGGTCGCCACGGTGCCGCGACCGGAAATCGAGAAAACATCCTCGACCGGCATCAGGAAAGGCTTGTCGATGTCACGCTCGGGGGTCGGAATGTAGCTGTCGACCTGGGCCATCAGCTCAAGAACCTTGTCTTTACCAATGGCGTCGTCACGACCTTCGAGGGCGGCCAGAGCACTGCCGGCCACAATCGGAATATCGTCGCCGGGGAAGTCGTAGCTGGAGAGCAGCTCGCGAACTTCAAGCTCGACCAGTTCCATCAACTCCTCGTCATCAACCATGTCGGCCTTGTTGAGGAAGACAACCATCGCCGGGACACCGACCTGACGGGCGAGCAGGATGTGCTCACGGGTCTGCGGCATCGGACCGTCGGCGGCGGACACGACCAGGATCGCGCCGTCCATCTGGGCAGCACCGGTGATCATGTTCTTGACGTAGTCGGCATGACCCGGGCAGTCAACATGAGCGTAATGCCGGGTCTCGGTCTCATATTCGACATGGGCGGTGGCAATGGTGATGCCGCGCTCACGCTCTTCGGGAGCGTTGTCGATCTGGTCAAAGGCCATCGCCTCGGCGCCGCCGGCTTCGGCGAGAACCTTGGTGATAGCGGCAGTCAGCGTGGTTTTGCCATGGTCAACGTGGCCGATGGTGCCAATGTTGACATGGGGCTTTGTTCTTTCAAACTTTTCCTTGGACATGGGGTCGTCCTCCCTGATCCTTTATCCGTTAGCCTTGGCAACGATCTCTTCAGCAATCGAGTTCGGTACCTGCTCGTAATGATCGAAAACCATGGTGTAGGTCGCACGGCCCTGAGTCGAGCTGCGCAGATCGGTCGCATAACCGAACATATTTGCCAGCGGCACATGGGCATTCACCACCTGAGCTCCACCACGGCTGTCCATTCCCATAACCTTGCCGCGCCGACTGCTCAAATCGCCCATGACATCGCCCATATATTCTTCAGGAACCACGACTTCGACCGCCATCATCGGTTCAAGCAGAACCGGCCCGGCCTTTTTGGCACCCTCTTTAAAACCCATGGAACCGGCAATCTTGAAAGCCATTTCCGAGGAGTCGACATCATGATAGGAACCATCAAAGCAGGTCACCTTGACATCGACCATCGGATATCCGGCAACGGGGCCATTCTGACTGGCCTCTTCGCAACCCTTGCCGACCGCAGGGATGTACTCTCGCGGAATAACCCCGCCCTTGATCTGATCGACAAACTCAAAACCGCCACCCGGCTCCAGCGGCTCAAGACGCAGATGACAATCGCCATACTGCCCACGACCACCCGACTGACGCACGAACTTGCCCTGCACTTCAACCGTTTTGGTAATGGTTTCACGGTAGGCAACCTGGGGCGCGCCGACATTGGCCTCAACCTTGAACTCACGCTTGAGACGATCAATGATGATCTCAAGGTGCAGCTCACCCATTCCGGAAAGAATGGTCTGACCGGTCTCATCGTCAGTATGACATTGCAGCGAAGGATCCTCCTGCAGCAACTTCTGCAGTGCGGTTCCAAGCTTCTCCTGATCACCCTTGGTCTTCGGCTCAACAGCGATATGAATGACCGGCTCCGGAAACTCCATCGCCTCCAGGAGACAGGGCTGTTTGTCATCACAGAGCGTATCGCCGGTAGTCGTCGTTTTCAGCCCGACCGCCGCGGCAATATCACCCGAGTAAACCTGTTTGATCTCTTCCCGCTTGTTGGCGTGCATTTTCAGCAGCCGCCCAAAGCGTTCCTTCTTCTGCTTGGTCGAATTCAGCACCGAAGCACCGGACTCGGCGACCCCGGAGTAAACCCTGAAAAAGGTCAGCTGCCCGACAAACGGGTCGGTCATAATTTTGAACGCCAGAGCCGAGAAGGGCCCATTATCATCAGCAGGCCGGGTCAGCTCTTCACCATTATCCGGGTTGATGCCCTTGATGGCGGGAACGTCAAGCGGCGACGGCATGTAATCAACCACAGCATCAAGCAGTGTCTGAACACCCTTATTCTTGAAGGCGGACCCGCAGAGAACCGGGTTGATATGCAGACCGATTGTCGCCTTGCGGATGCCGGCCTTAACCTCGTCGATCGTCAACTCTTCACCGGCAAGATATTTCTCCATCAGCTCCTCATCCTGAGAGCTGATTTCCTCAATCATCGCCTCACGTGCCGCCTCGGCCTCATCCCTCAGGTCACCAGGAATGTCGATCACTTCGTAGTTGGCCCCCATCGACTCGTCATCCCAGACAATCGCCCTCATCTGCACCAGGTCGATGACGCCGCGAAATTGATCTTCCCGGCCGATCGGCAACTGAATCGGCACCGGATTGGCACCAAGCCGATCACGCATCATGTCGATGCCGCGCTGAAAATCGGCACCAATGCGATCCATTTTATTAATGAAAGCGATCCGCGGAACACCATATTTGTCGGCCTGCCGCCAGACGGTCTCAGACTGGGGCTCAACACCGCCAACCGAGCAGAAGACCGCGATCGAGCCATCAAGCACCTTCAGAGAGCGCTCAACCTCAATCGTAAAATCGACATGGCCAGGAGTGTCAATGATATTGACCCGATGATCATTCCAGAAACAGGTCGTCGCGGCGGAAGTAATGGTGATACCACGCTCCTGCTCCTGCTCCATCCAGTCCATGGTAGCGGCGCCATCATGGACCTCGCCGATCTTGTGAGAGACCCCCGTATAATAGAGAATCCGCTCAGTGGTCGTCGTCTTGCCGGCATCAATGTGAGCCATAATGCCGATATTACGCGTCTTTTCAAGTGCTACTTTACGTGCCACGTCTTTCAAGCCTCAGTCGGACCGCACATTCCGACCCGAAAATATATAACTACCAGCGATAATGGGCGAAGGCCTTGTTGGCCTCGGCCATCCGATGGGTATCCTCACGCTTCTTGACCGAATTGCCGCGATTTCCGGCAGCATCCAGAAGCTCTCCAGCCAACCGCTCACGCATGGTCTTCTCACCACGCTGCCGCGAATAGTTGATCAGCCAGCGCATGGCAAGAGCATTGCGACGATCGGAACGAACCTCCACCGGCACCTGATAGGTCGAGCCGCCGACACGACGGGACTTGACCTCCAACACCGGACGAACATTTTCAAGCGCCTTCTTGAAGACCTCAAGCGGGTCATCCCCGGTACGCTCGGCAATCAGATCAAAAGCTCCGTAGACGATTCCCTCAGCGGTACTCTTCTTGCCGTCAAGCATGATGCTGTTGACGAACTTGGCCAACGTCCGATCATGATACTTCGGATCGGGCAGAATAACGCGCTTCGGAACTTCTCTTCTTCTAGGCATAACGACCTCTCAAAACCTATCTTATTTCGGGCGCTTGGCGCCGTACTTGGAACGTCCCTGGCGGCGATCCTGCACACCGGCCAGATCAAGAGCACCACGCACGATGTGATAACGAACACCCGGCAAGTCCTTGACACGGCCGCCGCGAATCAACACCACGGAATGCTCCTGCAGATTATGGCCGACCCCGGGAATATAGGAGGTCACCACGATGCCGTTGGTCAGCCGCACACGCGCCACCTTGCGCAAAGCCGAGTTCGGCTTCTTCGGCGTCGTCGTATAAACGCGCGTGCAGACACCGCGCCGCTGCGGACAGCACTGCAGTGCAGGCGCGGTCGATTTGTTGATTTTCTTCTTACGTCCCTTACGGATCAATTGATTGATCGTCGGCATTCAAAGACTCCCGTTTTCTACAGTAAGCTTCCTTGCAAAAGAGCGTACGGCTCCTTCGGGGGAAAACCCGCTGAATCTATCAATCGGCTTCCCTCTTGTCAAGGACTTTTTGGACTGTTCTTCCTTTTTCCGATGGTACCGGGAAAAGGGCTAATTTACAGTTTCAGAGGGTCCTTCTACGACCCTTTCAGGGGCCTCATCGGCCTCCTCGTCGATCACTTCCGGCTCCTCCATGAACTCTTCCGGCTCCTCGATCAGCAACTTGGCGCTGCGATACTTCATAACCCCGGTTCCGGCCGGAATCAGCCGTCCCATGATGACGTTCTCCTTGAGCCCGCGCAAATGATCCACCTTGCCCTCGATAGCGGCCTGGGTCAGCACCTTGGTGGTTTCCTGGAAGGAGGCGGCTGAAATAAAGGATTCGGTCGACAACGAAGCCTTGGTGATACCGAGCATCAACGGTTCACCCACGGCCGGCTGGCCGCCGGCGGCCAGAACCCGCTCGTTCTCTTCTTCGAACCGCCAGCGTTCCACCTGGTCATCAACCAGGAAGCCGGTGTCGCCGACCTCCTTGATCTTGATACGACGCAGCATCTGGCGGACGATAACCTCGATATGCTTGTCGTTGATCCCGACCCCCTGCAGGCGGTAAACCTCCTGCACCTCATCAACCAGATACTTGGAAAGCTCTTCCTCGCCGAGGACCTGGAGAATGTCGTGAGGGTTGGAGGAACCGTCCATCAGCGCCTCACCGGCCTTGACGAAGTCACCCTCATGAACCGAGATGTGCTTGCCCTTGGCGATCAGGTATTCCTTGCTTTCTCCCAGTTCAGGCGTGACGACCACCTTGCGCTTGCCCTTGGAGTCCTTGCCGAAGGAAACAACACCATCGATCTCGGAAATAACGGCGTATTCCTTCGGTTTACGAGCCTCGAACAATTCGGCAACCCGGGGCAGACCACCGGTGATATCCTTGGTCTTGGTGGTTTCCCGCGGGATCTTGGCGAGGATCTCGCCGGCGCCGACCTCGATACCTTCGGGAGCGATAATATTGGCCCCGACAGGAAGCATGTAACGCGCCGGCTGGCCATTGGGCAACTTGGCAGTTTTACCGTCCTCACCCTTGAGAGTGATCCGCGGACGCTTGTCAATATTCTTGCTTTCAACAATAACTTTACGCGCCAGTCCGGTCACCTCGTCGAGCTGTTCCTCCATGGTGACACCCTCGATGATGTCCCCGAAACGAACATGTCCGGAAATCTCGGTAAGGATCGGCATGGTGTAGGGATCCCACTCCGCCAGCAACGCCCCGGGCTTGACCTCGCCGTCGGGTCCGATCGGCAGATGGGCACCATAGACGACCCCGTAACGCTCACGTTCACGCCCGGTTTCATCAACAACCGCAATTTCACCGTTACGGTTCATGACCACGTGGTGGCCCTCACGGTTCACGACGGTGTTGAGATTGATGTATTTCAGAGTTCCATCGAAACGGGCCTCCAGCGAGGTCTGCTCGGCCTTTTTGGCCGCGGTACCGCCAATATGGAAGGTCCGCATGGTCAACTGGGTACCCGGTTCACCGATGGACTGGGCGGCGATGACGCCGACCGCCTCACCGAGGTTGACGAGGTGACCACGCGCCAGGTCCCGGCCATAGCAGAGGGCGCAGATACCACGCTTGCTCTGGCAGGTCAGCACCGAGCGGATACTCAGCTTCTCGATTCCGGCATTCTCGATTTTGGCCACCTGCTCCTCGGTGAACTCCTGGTCGGCCTCGACCAGAACTTCATCCGTCACCGGGTCGAGAACATCTTCAAGCGACGTCCTGCCAAGAATCCGGTCACCGAGCCGTTCGATCACTTCTCCACCCTCGGTCAACGATGAAACCTCGATGCCGTTAAGGGTACCACAGTCCTGTTCAGTGACGATGGCGTCCTGGGCAACATCAACCAGGCGCCGGGTCAGGTAACCGGAGTTGGCGGTCTTCAGCGCGGTGTCGGCCAGGCCCTTGCGGGCTCCGTGAGTCGAGATGAAGTACTGCAGAACTGTCAGGCCCTCACGGAAGTTGGCGGTGATCGGAGTCTCGATAATCGAGCCGTCCGGCTTGGCCATCAGACCGCGCATACCGGCCAGCTGACGAATCTGCTGGGCACTGCCCCGGGCGCCGGAGTCGGCCATCATGTGGATGGCGTTCAGCGAGGGGATGGTTCGTTTCTCCCCGGTACGGGGGTCTTCGACCTCATCTATGGAAAGGTTGCCGAGCATGATTTCGGCAATATCCTCGGTACACTTGGCCCAGATATCGATGACCTTGTTGTAACGCTCGCCATCGGTGATCAAACCCTCGGTGTACTGCTTCTGGATCTCGGTGACCTCCTTGACAGCGGCATCGATATAATCCTGCTTGTTCTCCGGAATAACCATGTCATCGAGACAGATGGAAATCCCCGCCAGGGTCGAAAAACGGTAGCCGGTTGCCTTGAGACGGTCGGCAAGAATGACCGTGTCCTTGTTGCCGGCGAGCCGGAAGGAGGCATCGATCAGCTCGGCAACATTTTTCTTCCCCATCACCTTATTGATGTAACTGAAGGGAATCGACGCGGGTAGCACCTCATGCAGCAGGACGCGACCGACCGTGGTTTCGACCAGTTCCGGCGGCTGCCCGACCGCGGGAGACAACCGGACCTTGATCTTCGCCTGCAGATCGGCTTCCCCGGCGTCATAGGCACGGCGCACCTCATCCTCATCGGCGAAGATCTGCCCTTCCCCCGGCACGAAAGCCCGCTCACGCGTCATGTAGTAGAGGCCGAGGATCATATCCTGCGACGGAACGATGATCGGCTTGCCGTGCGCCGGAGAGAGGATATTGTTGGTCGACATCATCAGCACCCGGGCCTCGATCTGGCTCTCGATCGAAAGCGGCAGGTGGACCGCCATCTGGTCGCCGTCGAAGTCGGCGTTGAAGGCGGTACAGACCAGCGGATGCAACTGGATCGCCTTGCCCTCGATCAACACCGGTTCAAAGGCCTGGATGCCGAGACGGTGCAGGGTCGGGGCGCGGTTGAGCATCACCGGATGTTCCTTGATGACCTCTTCGAGAACATCCCACACCTCCGGCTTTTCCTTCTCCACCATTTTCTTGGCACTCTTGATGGTGGTGCAGAAGCCGCGTTCTTCGAGCCGGTTGTAGATGAACGGCTTGAACAGTTCGAGAGCCATCTTCTTCGGCAGCCCGCACTGGTGCAGCTTCAACTCGGGGCCGACAACAATAACCGAACGACCGGAATAATCGACACGCTTGCCGAGCAAGTTCTGACGGAAGCGTCCGCCCTTGCCCTTGAGCATATCGGAGAGAGATTTCAGCGGACGCTTGTTGGGACCGGTAATCGCCCGCCCGCGTCGACCGTTGTCAAACAGGGCATCGACCGCCTCCTGCAGCATCCGTTTTTCGTTACGGATGATGACATCAGGTGCACGCAGTTCCATCAACCGCTTGAGACGATTGTTGCGGTTGATCACCCGACGATAGAGGTCGTTCAGATCCGAGGTGGCGAAACGGCCGCCGTCAAGAGGAACCAGCGGGCGCAACTCCGGCGGCAGCACCGGGATGGTCTCGAGAATCATCCACTCGGGACGGTTGCCGCTGTCACGAAAAGCGTCGACCACCTTGAGTCGCTTGGCGGTCTTTTTCCGTTTCGCTTCGCTGGCGGCTTCCTTCATCTCCAGCCGCAGGGTGGTCCCGAGTTCCTCGAGGTCGATGGCCATCAGCAGTTCACGGATGGCCTCGGCGCCCATGCCGGCGGTAAACTGGCCGGCGAACTCGTCCATCGCCTCGCGGTACTTGTCCTCGGTCAGCAACTGGCCAACTGTCAGCGCGGTATCACCGGCGTCCAGGACAATATAAGCCTCGAAATAGAGAACCCGCTCAACCTCTTTCAGGGTCAGGTCGAGGAGGGTCGATATGCGGCTCGGAAGCGACTTGAGAAACCAGATATGCGCCACCGGGCAGGCCAGGTCGATATGCCCGAGCCGCTCACGACGCACCTTGCTGGGAATAACCTCGACGCCGCACTTTTCGCAGACGATGCCGCGGTGCTTCATGCGCTTGTACTTCCCGCAATTACACTCGTAGTCCTTGGTCGGACCGAAAATCTTGGCGCAGAACAAGCCATCACGCTCAGGCTTGAACGTCCGGTAGTTGATCGTCTCCGGCTTTTTGACCTCGCCGAAGGAACGCTCGCGGATCGCCTCGGGAGAGGAAACCGAGAGACGGATGGCGTTGAAGTTCAACGGATCTTTCGGCCGCTCAAACAGACTGAAAATATCTTCCAAAACACATCCTCCTTAGTGGATGGCAGCTTTTTTACGCGTCGTCCTCTTCCAGCAGCTCCACATCGAGACAGAGCGACTGCAATTCCTTGACCAGCACGTTGAAGGACTCGGGCAGGCCGGCCTCCAGGGTGTGCTTGCCTTTGACGATCGCCTCGTACATCCGGGTCCGACCGGCAACATCATCCGATTTGACGGTGAGGAATTCCTGCAGCGCGTGAGCCGCGCCGTAGGCTTCCATCGCCCAGACTTCCATCTCCCCGAGACGCTGACCGCCGAACTGCGCCTTGCCGCCGAGCGGTTGCTGGGTAACGAGGCTGTAGGGACCGATGGAGCGGGCATGGATCTTGTCATCAACCAGATGGTGCAGCTTGAGCATGTACATGATGCCCACGGTGACCTGCTCCTTGAAGGGCTCGCCGGTCTTGCCGTCGTAAAGGGTCATCTGGCCGCTGGTGGGAACCCCGGCCTTCTCCATCTGCGCCTTCATCTGCTCCTCGTTGACACCTTCGAAAACCGGCGTCGCCATCGGCACACCGGATGAGAGCCGGCGGGCAAGGCTGCGGGTTTCAGAGTCGGAAAGCCCATCGATGAAGGAATTCAGTTCCTTGTTGCCATAACACGACTTGATCTGCTTCTTCATCGCCGCAGTGCTGAACCTGGTTTCCATCATCTGCTGAATCTGCTGCCCCAGGCCGCGAGCAGCGAGACCAAGATGGGTCTCCAGAATCTGCCCGACGTTCATACGCGACGGCACGCCGAGGGGATTGAGGACAATCTCGACCGGTGTTCCGTCAGCCATATAGGGCATATCTTCTTCCGGCAGGATGCGGGAAAGGACACCCTTGTTGCCGTGACGGCCGGCCATCTTGTCACCGACCGAAAGCTTGCGCTTGATGGCGATATAGACCTTGACCATCTTGATCACGCCCGGTGGCAGATCATCACCACGCTTGAGCTTCTCGATCTTGTCGCTGAACACACCGCGGATCAGCTCTTCCCGCTCGGAAAGACGGGCGAACAGAGTGGCAACCTTTTCCTCAACCTCGTCGGCCTTGGCAAGGCTGATCTCCTGCCACTGGCTGAAGGGAACCTTGTCAAGAGCTTCGGCCGTAAGCTTTTTGCCCTTGCTGATGACCACCTTGCCGGTCACATCGTTAACAGTAACCGCCGAGGTCTGGCCGACCAGCAGTTGTTCAAGCTTACCGCGGGCCGATTCCCGGATGATGCGGATCTCATCATCCTGGTCCTTGAGAAGTTTTTCGATTTCGGCATTCTCGATCAGCTCGGTGCGGGCATCCTTGTCGGACCCTTTGCGCGAGAAAACCCGCGCCCCGATCACCACACCTTCAACTCCCGGAGGCACCCGCAGCGAGGTGTCACGAACATCACCGGCTTTTTCGCCGAAAATGGCGCGCAGCAGTTTTTCTTCCGGGGAAAGCTGAGTTTCGCCCTTCGGAGTGATCTTGCCGACCATGATATCGCCAGGCTTGACCTCGGCACCGATGCGGATAATACCGGATTCATCGAGGTCGGCCAGAGCATCTTCACCGAGGTTGGGAATGTCGTCGGTAATCTCTTCCTTGCCGAGCTTGGTGTCGCGGGCAACACACTCGAACTCCTCGACATGGATCGAGGTATAGCGATCCTCCTTGACCAGCTTTTCGCTGATCAGGATCGAATCCTCGAAGTTGTAACCATGCCAGGGCATGAAAGCGACCAATACGTTCTGGCCGAGGGCCAGCTCCCCGTACTGAGTCGACGGACCGTCGGCGATAATCTCGCCCCGCTTGACATGATCGCCCACTTCAACGATCGGCTTCTGATTGAGGCAGGTGTTCTGATTGGAACGGATGAACTTGATCATGTTGTAGATATCGACACCGGTGCCGGTCTCGTCAACCTCACCTTCATCGATCTTGACCACGATCCGGTCGGCGTCAACCGCCTCGACAATACCATCGTGACGCGCCACCACCGCGGCACCCGAATCGTGGGCGACAACCCGCTCCATGCCGGTACCGACCAGCGGCGCGTCGGCACGCAGCAGAGGAACCGCCTGACGCTGCATGTTCGACCCCATCAGGGCACGGTTGGCGTCGTCATTTTCCAGGAACGGGATCAGCGCCGCGGCGACCGAAACCAGCTGTTTCGGCGAGACATCCATCAACTGGATGTCGTCGCGGCTCATCAGCATGAACTCACCACTCTGCCGGGCATTGACCAGTTCGTTGACGAACCGGCCCTTCTCGTCGAGCGGCGCGTTGGCCTGGGCAATGGCGTGGCCCTCTTCTTCAAGCGCTGAAAAGTACTTGATCTCGGCGGTCACCTTGCCGTCCTTGACAATCCGGTACGGGGTCTCGACAAAACCGTGCTCGTTGATCCGGGCATAGGTCGAGAGAGAAGCGATCAGGCCGATATTCGGACCCTCCGGGGTCTCGATCGGACAGACCCGCCCGTAATGGGTCGGGTGTACGTCACGAACCTCGAATCCCGCCCGTTCACGGGTCAGACCACCCGGGCCAAGCGCCGACAGGCGACGCTTGTGAGTGATCTCGGAAAGGGGATTGGTCTGGTCCATGAACTGGGAAAGCTGGGAAGAGCCGAAGAACTCCTTGACCACCGCCGAGACCGGCTTGGAATTAACCAGGTCGTGCGGCATCAGGCTGTCGGCTTCCTGCAGGCTCATGCGCTCCTTGATGGCACGCTCCATGCGCACCAGGCCGACGCGGTACTGATTCTCCAGCAGTTCTCCGACAGCGCGAACGCGACGGTTGCCGAGATGGTCGATGTCATCGATGGAACCCTTGCCGTTGCGCAGGTCAACAAGGTAGCGCACCACCTCAAGGATATCTTCCTTCGTCAGCGTGCTGTGCTCCAGCGGAGTCTCCAGCCCGAGCTTGTAATTCAATTTCAGGCGGCCGACGGCGGAGAGATCGTACCGATCGGGATTGAAGAACAGACCCTCGAAGAGCGCGGTGGCACTGCGCAGGGTCGGCGGATCTCCCGGTCGCAGGCGGCGGTAGATCTCGATAATCGCCTCTTCCTCGTTGGCAACCTTGTCGAGCAGCAGAGTATCGCGCAGGTAAGGACCGACATAGAGGTTATCAATGAACAGCAGGTTGAACTGCTCGATGCCACGCTGCTTGATCTCTTCCAGCTTGGCTTCGGTAACCTCTTCGTTGCACTCGATGACCACCTCACCGGTGGCGGTGTCCACCACGTCGGTGGAAGCGATCCGGCCAACCAGGGACTCCTCGGCCACAACGATCGAATCGACCTTGGCCTCTTCGATTTTACGCAGCGCCGCCTTGGTGAACTTGCGGCCGGCCTTGACCAGGACTTCACCCTTGCTGTTGCAGACATCGTTTTCGGCCCGCTGGCCGGCCAACAGCTCAAGGTTGACGGTTTTCCTGAACTGCCCGTCGCTGAAGCTGATCTGTTCGGTATCGTAATAATAGTTGAGCAGCTCCTCGGTGCTGTAGCCGAGGGCCTTGAGCAGCACCGTGGCGGGCAGCTTGCGCCGCCGGTCGATGCGCACGTAAAGGATATCTTTATGGTCAAAGTCAAAGTCGAGCCAGGATCCCCGGTAGGGGATCACCCGAGCACTGAACAGGATTTTCCCGGAGGAGTGGGTTTTCCCCTTGTCATGGTCGAAAAAGACCCCGGGGGAACGATGCAACTGGCTGACGATGACTCTTTCAGTCCCGTTGATAATAAAGGTGCCGTTTTCGGTCATCAGCGGGATTTCACCGAAATAGACTTCCTGCTCCTTGATGTCACGAATCGACTGAACCCCCGATTCCTTGTCGACATCCCAGGAAACCAGGCGCACCCGAACCTTGACCGGAGCGGCGAAAGTCATACCGCGCTGATGACATTCTTCCACATCGTACTTCGGTGTACCGAGGGAATAGGAGACGTATTCCAGGGAACTGGTCTCACTGAAATCGCGGATCGGAAAAACCGAACGAAAAACCGCTTCCAGCCCGATGCACTGACGCGCCGACGCGGGCAGGTCAGACTGCAGAAAACGTTTATAGGAGTTTTTCTGAATGTCGATGAGGTTGGGGATATCAATAATTTTCTTGATATCGGCGAAGTGCTTCCTCAGCAACTGGTTATTCGCAATCGAATAAGCCATGGGTTCTCCTTTGATGTGTCCACGTAACGCCGGCCGGGCGTCCGCAGAACCCCTTTGGAATCAAGACTTTACTTGTTCGGGGCGATTGCCCGGAACAACCCCTCGCCAGGGCCGCTGACGGCGGCGGGAAACAGCCCGGGCATATGAAAGTAAGAATAGCCAAGGCCGCGAGGCGACCTTGGCTTGACACATAATGTATGGATCGGGAACTATTTGAGTTCCACCGAAGCGCCAGCTTCTTCCAGCTGCTTCTTGATATCTTCGGCCTCATCCTTGCTGGCCGCTTCCTTGATGGTGTTCGGAGCACCGTCAACCATTTCCTTGGCTTCTTTCAGACCCAGGCCGGTGATGGCGCGAACCACCTTGATGACATTGATCTTCTTGTCGCCGACAGCGGTCAGAACAACATCGAACTCGTCTTTCTCTTCGGCCGCGGCAGCTTCACCACCGGCGACGGGACCGGCGGCCACAGCAACCGGAGCGGCGGCGGACACGCCGAACTTGTCTTCCAGTTCCTTGACCAGTTCGGACAGTTCCAACACCGACATGTTTTCGATGAACTCAATAACCTGTTCTTTGGTAACTTCAGCCATGATTCAATTCTCCGTATAAATAGAAAGTGTTTAAATTTTTGTTTCAAATCCCTGTTCAGGCGGCTTTCTTTTCCTGCACGGCGGCAAGAACCTGAACCAGGGACCGCGGAACGGCGGCCAGTACACCAACGAAGTTGCTGACCGGCGCATTGATCGACCCAAGCATCTTGGCCAGCAGAACTTCGCGGCTGGGCAGATCGGACAGTGCCTTGATGGCGTCCAGGTCGAGCGCCTTGCCTTCGAGGGATCCACCCTTGAGTTCGAATTTGCCGTTGGCCTTGGCAAAATCACTGAGAACCTTGGCCGGGGCCACCGGGTCATCACCGGCGATGGCAAGTGCCGTCGGGCCGTTCAGGAATTCCTCAAGGCAGGCATTGTCAGTATCCTTGATGGCAAGCTTGAGCAGAGTGTTCTTGACCACTTTGTACTCAACACCAGCTTCACGAAGCTTGCCACGCAGATCATTGACTTCTTCGACAGTCAGCCCACGGTAATCGGCCACAAATGTAGCGGTCGCGGCTGACAGCTTGCCGTTCAATTCGGCGACAACTTCCTGTTTCGTATTTCGATTCAACGTCTCTCCTCCTTTCTTCGGTATTTCCGGATGCCTCGTGGGTCCGGGACCCAGTCTGAGGCGCGGGAGAGACGATTCAGAGGTCGTCCTTCCGTCCTCGGCCTCGGCAGGTGGCGAGTGCCATTAAACGCGCATGCGTACCTGCTGTCTTTGACCGGGTGCTGAAAGCTATGTCTGAACTGACCAACAGGTCAGGTTGAAGGCCTTGAATCCTTCGTCTTTCTTATTTGACCAGAGCCTGCAGGGCGGGGACATCGAGATTGATGCCGGGCCCCATGGTGCTTGAGAGACTGACCTTCTTCAGGTACGTCCCCTTGGCAGTGCTCGGTTTAGCCTTGATCAGAGCATCCATCAGAGCGAGAACATTGCCCTGCAGCTTCTCAACATCGAAGGATACCTTGCCCACCGGGGCATGAATGATACCGGCTTTCTCGACACGGTATTCAACCTTGCCCGACTTGGCCTCTTCAACCGCCCTGGTAACTTCAAAAGTCACAGTGCCGACCTTGGGATTCGGCATCAGACCACGCGGTCCGAGCAGACGGCCGATCTTGCCGACCGTTCCCATCATGTCAGGCGTCGCGATAGCGGTATCGAAATCGAACCAGCCCTCCTTGATCTTCTCGACAAGGTCCTCGCCGCCGACAAAATCGGCCCCGGCAGCGGTTGCCTCCTGGGCTTTCTCGCCCTTGGCGAAGACAACAACACGAACCGTCTTGCCGAGCCCGTTGGGAAGCACCACCGCACCGCGAACCATCTGGTCAGCCTTGCGCGGATCAACTCCGAGCCGAACCGCCATATCTACGGTCTCATCAAATTTGGCATGCGCAGTTTCCTTGAGCAGCGCCAGCGCTTCATCAAGCGCGTAGGTCGATTCACGATCGACCTTGCCCTTGGCTTCAGTATGTTTTTTTCCTACCGCCATGGTTCAATCTCCAACTGGAACGGAATGTTACCCTTCAACCTCGAGACCCATGCTGCGCGCGGTACCTTCCACGGTTCGCATCGCTGCCTCAATGTCAAAAGCGTTAAGATCGGGCATCTTGATCTGGGCGATTTCCCGCACCTGATCACGCGTAACCTTGCCACACTTTTCCTTGTTCGGAACTCCGGAGCCCTTCTGCAGCTTGGCCGCCTTAAGCAGCAGTACCGCCGCCGGCGGAGTCTTGGTGATAAAGGAAAACGAGCGGTCGGCATAGACGGTGATAATCACCGGAATGATCATGCCGGCTTCGCTCTGGGTCTTGGCATTGAACGCCTTGCAGAACTCCATGATGTTGACACCGTGCTGACCGAGCGCCGGGCCGACCGGAGGCGAGGGGTTTGCCTGTCCGGCAGGGATCTGCAGCTTAATCTGTCCAATAACCTTCTTGGCCATGAGAGACTCCTTGAGTGAAAACTATCGCGACCAGCGTCAGCTGGTTTTTTCGACCTGTATAAATTCAAGTTCGACCGGGGTCACCCGACCGAAAATACTGACCATGACTTTGAGCTTCGCCCGCTCCGGCTTGACATCTTCAACCACGCCGGTGAAATTGAGAAACGGGCCATCAATGACACGCACCGTCTCGCCGACTTCAAATTCAACCTTCGGCTTGGGATGGTCGACACCTTCCTCCATCCGACTTGCGATCTTGGCAACCTCTTCGTCCGGGATCGCGGGCGGGTTGGTACCACCGCCGACAAAACCGGTCACCTTGGGGGTGTCCTTGACAACGTGCCAGGTTTCGTTGGTCAATTCCATCTGCACCAGGATGTAACCGGGAAAGAACTTACGCGTAGAAGTCTTGCGTTCACCCTTCTTCAGCTCCACCACGGTCTCGGACGGAATCAGGATTTCACCGAACTCCTCCTCGGCGCCCAACTGCCGAATCCGCTCTTCCAGATTGGCCTTAACCTTGTTTTCATAACCGGAGTAAGTGTGAACCCCATACCATTTCATCGTCATCGGAACCTCCCCTCCACCTATCTAATTAAGCAGCATGCGAACTGCGGTGGACAAGGCCGAATCGACCACCCAGAGAAAAACCGCAACAATCATGACCAGCACAACCACCACAATGGTCGAACTGTAGGTCTCCTTGCGGGTGGGCCAGGTAACTTTTTTCAGTTCACTCTTGACGTTGCCGAGAAACTCGTTCGTTTTGCCAATCACTATGCGCTTCTCCAATCCTGGAGAGGGTTATTAAAGTGGCAGGCCAGGAGGGACTCGAACCCCCAACCCCCGGTTTTGGAGACCGGTGCACTAGCCAATTGTGCTACTGGCCTGCAGACAAAAAGCCACAGCGGACTGCGGCCGAAACCATGAACGACCGGATAATCACCGACTACTTGGTTTCCTTGTGCGGTGTATGCTTGCGACAGAACCGGCAGTATTTGTTGAACTCAAGCCGGTCCGGCGTGGTCTTCTTGTTCTTGGTGGTCGTATAATTTCGCTGCTTGCACTCGGTGCAAGCGAGAGTAACAATATCCCGCATGATAAAAATTCCTCAGCCCCCTCCCGCGCGGGAGGGGGCCTGTATGCCCTTAAATTACTCGATAACTTCGCTGACGACGCCGGCACCGACGGTGCGGCCGCCTTCGCGGATGGCGAAACGCAGTTCCTTGTCCATGGCGATCGGGGTGATCAGATTGATCTCCATCGCCACGTTGTCGCCAGGCATGACCATCTCGGTCCCCTCGGGGAGAGTACAGATCCCGGTCACGTCGGTGGTACGGAAGTAGAACTGCGGACGATAGCCCTTGAAGAACGGGGTGTGACGACCACCCTCTTCCTTGGTCAGAATATAGGCCTCGGCCTTGAACCTGGTGTGCGGGGTGATGCTGCCCGGCTTCGCCAGAACCTGACCGCGCTCGATCTCCTCGCGCTTCACGCCGCGCAGCAGAACACCGATGTTGTCGCCGGCCTGCCCCTGATCGAGCAGCTTGCGGAACATCTCGACACCGGTCACGACGGTCTTGCTGGTCTCCTTCATGCCGACGATCTCGATCTCCTCGCCGACCTTGACAATCCCGCGCTCGACACGACCGGTCGCCACGGTGCCGCGACCGGAAATCGAGAAAACATCCTCGACCGGCATCAGGAAAGGCTTGTCGATGTCACGCTCGGGGGTCGGAATGTAGCTGTCGACCTGGGCCATCAGCTCAAGAACCTTGTCTTTACCAATGGCGTCGTCACGACCTTCGAGGGCGGCCAGAGCACTGCCGGCCACAATCGGAATATCGTCGCCGGGGAAGTCGTAGCTGGAGAGCAGCTCGCGAACTTCAAGCTCGACCAGCTCCATCAGTTCCTCGTCATCAACCATGTCGGCCTTGTTGAGGAAGACAACCATCGCCGGGACACCGACCTGACGGGCGAGCAGGATGTGCTCACGGGTCTGCGGCATCGGACCGTCGGCGGCGGACACGACCAGGATCGCGCCGTCCATCTGGGCAGCACCGGTGATCATGTTCTTGACGTAGTCGGCATGACCCGGGCAGTCAACATGAGCGTAATGCCGGGTCTCGGTCTCATATTCGACATGGGCGGTGGCAATGGTGATGCCGCGCTCACGCTCTTCGGGAGCGTTGTCGATCTGGTCAAAGGCCATCGCCTCGGCGCCGCCGGCTTCGGCGAGAACCTTGGTGATAGCGGCAGTCAGCGTGGTTTTGCCATGGTCAACGTGGCCGATGGTGCCGATGTTGACATGGGGCTTTGTTCTTTCAAACTTTTCCTTGGACATTGCGTCGACCTCCCTGGTTTCGAATAATCCTGTTTTCCTGACGTTGGGTTGCGATTCCGGAACAAACCGGAACCGTCGAAGCTGGCCTTGCAGAAACAGCAAAACCTCCCCAGGACAACATGAAGAAATGGAGCCCACAATCGGAATTGAACCGATGACCTCACCCTTACCAAGGGTGTGCTCTACCATCTGAGCTATGTGGGCTTATCTCTTCAGTCGTCGTGCGGAGACTTCTTGATAAAGTTTTGGAGCGGGAAACGGGACTCGAACCCGCGACCCTCAGCTTGGAAGGCTGATGCTCTAGCCAACTGAGCTACTCCCGCCCAAACTCTGAAATCCGCGATCTATGTCTGCAGCTCGGTGGACGCCGTCCAGCTACACCTCCAGTGCCCGCGGCTCATCGCCTCCTGGAGAATGCCTTCCGAACCTTGTCCGGCAAGTTTCTATTTAATGGTGGAGGGGGGAGGATTCGAACCTCCGAAGTCTTCGACGGCAGATTTACAGTCTGCTCCCTTTGGCCACTCGGGAACCCCTCCAGGGGATAGCTTATTCTCTTTTTCAAGGGCCCACGCCCGACCAACCGGATGGAGCTGGCGACAGGAATCGAACCCGCAACCTGCTGATTACAAGTCAGCTGCTCTACCAGTTGAGCTACGCCAGCACAGGGGGCGATTTATACAACAGCATCCGGCAAAATGCAAGGACTTTTTTGCGCCTTCTTTGCCCTGCCCAACGGGGAGAAACTTATAGTTGAATCAGCATCACTTGTCAACCCGAAGATGCCGATTTCGATGAAATTTTTTGGTTTTCAGAAATTCATCCGACAGGTCGGTCCACGGCAACCGGAAAGTTCTGGTCCCGGCCTCCTGAAGGAATGGAAAAAGGTGCTGAAAAACTGACCGATTTTATTTTCCTCGGCGGCCCTTGACAATAGCTGACGAATCTGGTCATATATAGACAGCAACAACCACTACGCTTCGGGGTGTCCTTCTCCCTCCTGGGGACACCCCATTTTTTTTGCCTTCCGGGGGCGGGGCTTTTGCCCCACCTCGGCGTTGCAAACCTCTTCGCTTGTGCGACGTAGCTGCCGCTACGACTCCGCGCTCATCGGCTTGCGCCTTGATCTGAGCCAAAATCCCGCGCCCTTTGACGGCGGTGGCAAACACAGGCAGAACGACTCCGTGGCAGCGGGCGGGGGCGGGGGCGGGGGCGGGGCTTTTACGCCGACTCCGCGTTGCGTTCCTCTTCGCTTGTGCGACATAGCTGCCGCTATGTCTCCGCGCTCATCAGATCGCGCCTTGATTTGGCGAAAAATCCCTCGCCCTTCAGCGGCTGAGTGAGGGGGGACGCTCCCGGGGACTGTCCCCGAAGCGGGGCTGTCCCCCTCGAAAGGGACAGGGGCCGGGTGAGGGGATGTAAACAATTACTTTGCACCTCTGCGTCTTTGCACCGCCGCGCGAGGCAGGTTGTTAAAGATCTATGTCCCGACCTCCCGCTGGCGAACCACCTCGTAGAGGGCAAGAGCTGCAGCTACCGAGGCATTGAGGCTGCTCACCCGTCCCTTCATCGGCAGAGCCAGCAGGCCGTCGCAGTGCCGTCGCACGTTCGGCCGCACACCGCTGCCTTCACTGCCGACAACGATCGCCACCGGGCCGCTGAGGTTGCTGCGATAGAGATCATCCGCCCCCGCCTCCCCGGCCAGGGCATAGACCCAGATCCCTTCGTCCTTCAACTGATCAATCGTCCGCGCCAGATTGGTCACCCGGCAGAGGGGCAGATGCTCCAGAGCGCCGGCGGAGGTCTTGTCGACAATGGCCGACACCGGACAGCTCCGGTCACGCGCCACCACCACCCCCTGACAACCGGCCGCTTCGGCACTGCGCAGAATGGCACCGAAATTGTGCGGATCGGTGATGCTGTCAAGCAACAGGATGAAAGGCGGCTCGGACCCGGAACGGACAGCCGCCAGCAGATCCGTGAAATCCAGGTAGGCGAAGGGGGCGAGATAGAGGGCGACCCCCTGATGGCGGGCCGGTCCGCACAGCCGTTCAAATTCTTCGGCGGTCAATCGGCGGCAGGGAACGCCGCGGTCAGCCGCCAGCGACGCGATCTCCTCCAGCCGTGGATTGAGAACTCCCTGACGCAGCATCAGGCGCCGCGGCTCGCGCTGCCCGGCCTGCAGGGCCTCGCGCACCGGGTTGATGCCGTAGATGAGATCGTCGCCGCTCACGTCGCGTCGAGGGCCGCGGCCATCTCCTGCAGGATCTTGCCGGCAGCCAGTTGCGGCTCAGCGGCGGCGGAAATCGGGCGGCCGATCACCAGGTAATCACTGCCGGCGGCGAGGGCGTCCGCCGGGGTGGTAACCCGTTTCTGATCGTCCACCGCGGCAAAGGCGGGACGCACGCCGGGGGTTACGATGGCGAAATCGGGACCGCACACCGCCCGGATCGCCTCGACCTCGCGCGGCGAGGCGACCACGCCGTCAAAACCGGCATCGGCGGCCAGGCGCGCCAGGCGCGGCACCATCTCGGTGACCGGCCGGTCGATTCCGAGTTCAAGCAGGGTCTGGTCGGTGCTGGAGGTGAGGATGGTCACCGCCAGCAGCAGCGGTCTCCCGGCCGAACCGCGGGGATACTGTTCATCAACCCGGGCGACCGTGGCCCGCATCATGTCCGCGCCGCCGAGGGCATGAACATTGAACATCTTCACCCCCAGTCGACAGGCTTCCAGAGCCGCCATCGCCACGGTGTTGGGAATGTCATGATATTTCAGATCGAGGAAGACCTCACCGCCGCCGTCACGGATCATGCGCACCACCTGCGGCCCGCAACGGGTGAAAAGCTGCTTGCCGACCTTGAAGACACCGACCTTGTCATGCAGCAACGCGACCCACCGCTGCGCCTCCTCAAGGCTGTCGACGTCCAGGGCGAAGATGAGTCTTTCACGTGCTTTATCGATCATGTTTTCCTCCCGATAAATTCCTTGACCCGCCGTGAGATCTCCTGAACCCTGGCGACCAGTTCGGCCGACTCCTCGTGCGGCAGATCTCGCCGTGCGGCGAGACATTCCATGAACAGCAGTTCGTTGAGCCCGTCGGCGAGCAGTTTCTGTTTGTCCCCTTCTTCAAGTCCCTCCAGGTTGCCGAGGATACGACCACCATCGACCGCCCCTTCGGCGGAGATGGCGACATCACGGAAGAGGTAGGAGAAGGGCTGGGGAAGATCACGCAGAAAGTAGCGGACCTCCTGTCCGAAGCGCGGGTTGCGATCCGTTATCTTGCGATACATCACCACCAGGGCGCTGTTGTAAATCTTGAGGATTTTTCCCGGGATACCGTCAACCTCGACTTCAGGCGCAGACTCCATGCGGACCCGCTTTTTCTCAACCAGGCTGAACAACAGCCGCAACCCGTCGAATTCACCAAGACCGCTCCGCCGCAGAACTTCCCCGGCCGCCACGGCAGGAGTCTGTTCGATCAGCTCAAGCAGTCGTTGTTCGGCGGGCGAAAGGCCTTCGGCCCCGGCCCCGGTAGCAACCGGTAAAAGATCAAGAGAACCGATCACGTTCATGAACAGGCCGCGTTCATCGATCCGCCTGAGCCCCTCCATGATCAGATTCTGGGTCCCCATCGACAATCGGACAATCTGTTCATTTTCCAATGAACGAGGCTCAAAAGAAAAGCTCCCCTCGCTGAAGACAAACAGATTGTAAACGATCGTTTCAACCTGGTTGCGGGTCGCTTCCCAGAGGTCCTTGGCGGTGACAGCTTTTTTTTCGACCAGGATCTTACCGATGGTGCGGCGCGAAGACGCGAACTGACGGGCCTTGTCGAGAGTTTCCCGATCGACCTTGCCGAGACCGAAGAGGATCTCGCCGAGCTCCTCTTCGGGGAAGGAACTGGTGGCGAAAACGATTTCACCATCCTGAAAATAGAGGGCTTTCTCTCCGCCCTGAAGACGGAAACGCAGCACCCCGGTGTGGCGAAACATGTTGAAAAAGGAAAGCAGGTCAGGAAGGCCCAGGGCACCGAGCACTCCCGCCAGGCAGACCTCCTGTTCGCCCGAAGCGGTCAGCAGCAGGTGATTGCGGGAAAAGGAACGCGCCTCCAGCGGCTGGTTGCGCAATTCGCGCACCACGCCCGGAGGCAGGTTGATCCGGCCGTGGCTGCTGATGGTCAGGCTCATCCCCTCTCCTTCCGACCGCTCAGGACGCCAGTTCCCTGGTTACGATCGCGGCCACCCGGGAGGCCACCTCGGCCAGCGGCACCATGCTGCGCTCACCGCCGCGACGTACCTGCAACTCAAGGTTGCCATCCTTCAGGCCTCGCGAACCGACCGTGACCCGCAACGGGATGCCAATCAGGTCAGCATCCTTGAACTTGCTGCCCGGACGTTCGTCACGGTCGTCAAGCAGCACCTCGATGCCCTGCTCAAGAAGATCCCGGTAGAGTTTCTCGCCGGCCTCACAGACCGCCTCATCCTTGGGATTGACCAGCGTGATCAGCACCTGGAAAGGGGCAATCGGCATCGGCCAGATGATGCCGTTTTCATCGTGGTTCTGCTCGATCGAGGCGGCCACCGTGCGGCCGATTCCGATGCCGTAACAGCCCATGACCAGGGCGCGTTCCCGCCCCTGTTCATCCAGCACCTTCGCCGCCATGCTCTCGGAGTACTTGGTGCCGAGCTTGAAGACGTGTCCGACCTCGACCCCGCGCCAGGACTCCAGTTTCCCATCACAGCGCGGGCAGGCGTCCCCGGCGACCGCCTGGCGCAGATCGGCGAACCGCTCCACCTGAAAATCACGTCCGTGGTTGGCGCCGGTATAGTGGTAGTCCTTTTCATTGGCACCGACGACGAAATCGCTCATCGCCTCGACCTCCAGGTCGGCAAGGATGCGCAGCGTCAGGCCGACCGGACCGGCGAAGCCGGTCGGGGCGCCGGTCGCCTTGAGAACGGTCTCATCCGAGGCCATCTCGACCCAGTCGGCATCGAGCAGGTTGCAGAGCTTGATGGTGTTCAGCTCGCGGTCGCCACGCAGCAGCACCGCGACCACCTCACCGCTGTCGGTTTCGACAACCAGGGTCTTGACCAGCTGCCACGGATCGAGCTTGAGGTAGGCGGCCACCTCCTCGATGCTCCTGCGAGCCGGGGTGAGGACCTTTTCCAGTTGCGCGGCGGGGGCCGCGGCCGTCCCGGCCGCCTTCAGTTCCGCCTTCTCGACATTGGCGGCGTACTCGCAGCTGTCGCAGGAGACGATGGCGTCCTCGCCTGACTCGGCCAGCACCATGAACTCGTGGGAGAAGGAGCCGCCGATGGCGCCGGAGTCGGCCTCGACGGCACGGAACTTCAATCCGCAGCGTTCGAAAATCCTGCGGTAGGCCTGGTACATTTTCCGGTAGGACTCATCCGCGCCGGCATCGTCGAGATCGAAGGAATAGGCATCCTTCATGATAAACTCGCGACCGCGCATCAACCCGAAGCGGGGACGGATCTCGTCGCGGAACTTGGTCTGGATCTGGTAGAGGTTGAGCGGCAGCTGGCGGTAGGAGCGGATTTCGCGGCGGACGATGTCGGTGATCACCTCTTCATGGGTCGGTCCGAGGCAGAAGTCCGCCTGCTTGCGGTCCTTAATCCGCAGCAGTTCCTTGCCGTACTGTTGCCAGCGTCCCGACTCCTGCCAGAGTTCGGCCGGGGTCACCATCGGCATCAGCACCTCGATGGCGCCGGCGCGGTTCATCTCCTCGCGGACGATCTGCTCAACCTTGCGCAGAGCGCGCAGACCGAAGGGCAGGTAGCTGTAGATCCCGGCGGCGACCTTCTTGATCATCCCGGTACGGATCATCAGCTGGTGGCTGAGAACCTCCGCGTCGGCGGGAACTTCCTTGACGGTATTGAGCATGTACTGGCTGTAACGCATAGTCCTGAACCTCTATAAAGATATATGACGGGGTTTCCCGATTGATGGTTTCGCAAATTCTCTGCGATGGCTAAGCAAAATTTTCGCACCTCCCAGGGGGCTGTCGGACTATCCATAAACTGGCTGCAAATCCGTGCGTTCGGCCCATATCCCAGCTCCATTTTGCCCCATAGCCACTGCTATGAGGCTGCAATTGAGCCGAAATCTGGGCTCAAACGCTCGAATTTTCGCTTCAGCCTGTATAGTCCGACAGCCTCCTAGGCGTCGTGGTTTTTCGAGGGCGAAGACATACATGTTGTATGTCGAGGTCTCGAAAAAGTGCGACAACAACGGGGTGCGGACATTTTGCGACGCCATCCCGATTGGTTCAGGAAACTAACCCATTTGGGCGACCATTGCAAGACGTCGCCGCTCCCCGGATCCACCGGCTGTTTTGCGGCCAGAGGGTGGCGGGACGAGTGGAGATGGAAGGCGCCGAGCCGATTCGGGCGGAAACGTAGTCGAGCTGCGTTGAGTCCCGAATCGGTGAAGGCAACGAAGCAGATTCATCCGTAACGGCAGTCGAAACCCGGAATTGCCGGTGGATTCGGAGACCCTCAGGTATCGAGCAAGGCGAGGATTTCCGCCGTCCGATTCTCCATCAACGCCCGGTCGCCGCGCGCCTCGACATTAAGCCGCAGCACCGGCTCGGTGTTGGACGGCCGCAGGTTGAAGCGCCAGTCGGCAAAATCGATCGACAGGCCATCGGTGCGGTCGACGGTTCCCCCCCGCCCGGCGTAGTGATCTTCAACCCGCCGTATGGCGACCACCGGATCGGCGACCTGGCGGTTGATTTCCCCGCTCGACGGGTAGGCGGCGATCCGCTCATCGACCAGTGCCGAGAGCGGTTTGCCGCTGCGGCAGACCAGCCCGGCCACCAGCAGCCAGGGGATCATGCCGCTGTCGCAGTAGGCGAAATCACGAAAATAGTGATGGGCACTCATCTCCCCGCCGTACAACGCGTCTTCGGCCCGCATCCGCTCCTTGATGAAGGCGTGACCGGTCTTGCTCATGATCGGCGTTCCCCCGGCACGTTCAACCACCTCGACCGTGTTCCAGGTCAGGCGCGGATCATGGATGATTTTCGCCCCCGGCGCGAAACCGAGCAGCGCCTCGGCCAGCAGGCCGACGATGTAGTAACCCTCGATGAAGCGGCCGCGCTCGTCGAACAGGAAACAGCGGTCAAAGTCACCGTCCCAGGCGACGCCGAAGTCGGCCCCGGCGGCGAGTACCGCGTCGGCGGTGGCACTGCGGTTCTCCGGCAGCAGCGGGTTGGGGATGCCGTTGGGAAAGGAACCGTCCGGCTCGTAATGCACCGGGACGAACTCGAACGGCAGCTGGGCTTCAAGCAGCTTGAGCACCGGACCGGCGCAGCCGTTGCCGGGGTTGGCGACGATCTTCAACCGGCGCAGGCCGTCCTCGCCGAGATAGCCGAGCAGGTGCCGGATATAGGGCCCGCGATAGTTCTCCTCGCTGATCCCGCCGATCCGTTCCACCGCCGGAAAATCACCGCCGGCCACCAGCTCGCGAATCGCCGACAGGCCACTGTCGCCGCTGATCGGCCGGGCCCCTTCACGCACCAGCTTCATGCCGTTGAAGTCGGCCGGGTTGTGACTGGCGGTCACCATGATTCCGCCGTCATGCCGTCCGTAGTCGGTAGCGAAGTAGACCTCCTCGGTGCCGCACAGGCCGATATCGACCACGTCCGCTCCCCCTTCCGTCAGGCCACGGCTCAACGCCGCAGTCAGCGCCTCGCTGGAAAGGCGGACATCACGACCGACCACCACCGTCCGCGGCTTGAGAAAGGCGGCATAGGCGCGGCCGATGCGCCAGGCGATCTCTTCATTCAGTTCATCGGGCAATCGCCCGCGGATATCGTAGGCTTTGAAACAGTTCAGGTTCATGGTTTCTCCCCTCATCCGAATATCGCGCGTCATGCGCCCAAACGGCGGCCATCATAGCGCAAATCGGGAACGGGCGGAAAGCATTTCGGATGCCTTCCCCCCGGATTTGCATCTCGGGTCTTCCGGGAAGGTTTCCAGGCGGGGGAAAGCAGGAAGCAGGCACGTCCCTGAGACATTCCCGAGAGGAATGTCAACGAAAAGATGGGGCGAAGAGCAAGACGACACTTGACCTGGAAGCGCTAATAAGCGGCGGACGGCCCACCTGCTTACCCCCGCATGTCCTATGTGACCGGCCGTCGGTGCGGCATACGATGGGGGCGCTTCCCGTGCCAAGGATAGCAAGCTTCGACGGAAATGTCGGGGTTTTGTTCAGCTTTTCAATGTTGAGTACTATATCAAGATTTCCTCGAGATTCCGCACTTGAGAGGAATCAGAACGACACGTACCGTTCCTCATAGTCCACGCAGCGGGTCAGCCAGCGAAAGTCCTTTTCCGTCAGTTTGCCGACCTTGATATCTTCGGCGTAGGTACTGACCGTGTCCCAGCGATTCATTCTTTTCAGATCGACCCGCTCGACTTTTCTCT